>NZ_WTSY02000001.1 GCF_009828775.2 Erysipelothrix aquatica
GTGTAATACAATAGATAGTGCAGATTTCACTAATAAACAAAGGAAATTATGCATTTTCAAAAACTTGAACACATAATTTATCAATGATATAATTATGCTAGTTTTGCCAAAATAGAGAAAGGGATATAAAGATGACAATCAGTGTAATTGTACCCGTATACAACGTCGAAAAATATCTTGCAAAGTGCCTTGATTCACTTGTGAATCAAACACATAAAGAATTCGAAATCATACTTATTAACGATGGATCAACAGACAGCAGTCAATCAATTATTGAATCGTATCAAGCGCAATACCCACAACGAATAATACTTATTAACCAGGAAAATGCAGGTCAAAGTGCCGCACGTAACCGTGGAATTCAAGAAGCAAAAGGGAAATACATCTACTTCTTGGATAGTGATGACTACATTAAGCCAGATACATTAGCTATTATGTATAAAACAGCAGAAATGAATAAATTGGATTATGTTATTGATGGCTTTGAACAGGTCGACGAAGATGGCATTAAACTTAGTACCTATTCAATACCAACAATTCCGCATAATGTCGTATTTGACCCACGAACTAATGATGAATTGTTCTTGATTCATAATTCTGTATGGAATCGACTATACGTTCGAGATTTAATTATAGATAACGATCTTCATTTCATGTCAGGTGTTTGGTACGAAGATCTTCTCTTTGGACATCAATACCTCATTTATGCAAAAAGAGCTATGGTTATTAACCAACAATTCTACTACTATGTTCAACGTCCTGGTTCAATCATGTCCTCAATGACGTCTGAAAAAAACCTCGATATTAAGATAGTATTTGACGAGCTCATTAAGTACTATAAGGAAAAACGTGTGTACGGACAATATAAAGAGCTTATCGAATTTATGGCAATTAATGAATTCTATATTGCAACCATGGTACGGTTAATTCGAACCAATACGATGGACTTAGCACATCAAGTACGCGATGCTTTCGAAGCATCTTTCCCAAATTACCAAAAGAACCCACGTATCGCAAGTTTCCCTATGAAACGAAAACTTGTGTACAAACTTTTAAACATGAAAATGTATCGAATACTCGCAAAATTATTTAAGTAAGGAACCGTATATGAATATTTATGAAGACAAACCACAGCTAATATCAACACGAACAGTTATGATTTCCTTTGCTGTTGTTATGATTATCCAGCCTTTATTTGACATTATGTCATACTTCACCAACCAAATAGGAATTACGTCAATATCAACACTTGTACGATTTGGTTTGCTTGGACTTGTAACACTCTTTGGATTTATTATTTCTAAGCGCAAAGGTCGATATTTTATTTGTGCAGGTGTGCTTGCCGCATTTTTTGCATTGCACTTTATGGCCAATTATCTGGCCGGTTACTTGTCAATTGGATCAGACATTGCCATGTATGCACGTGTTATCCAATTGCCACTCTTTTTTCTTGCGTTCTTAGATGTCTTTGACGTCATGAAAAGAGAATACTCAACTGAAGAAATCAATCATTATGTCAACAAACTCGTTGTTGGAATTTTGCTCACAATCACAGCATCCATTGCCTTATCATACGCAATCGGTATGCCTGAATACACCTATAACAATGGACTCGCAGGACCACATGGTATCAAAGGATGGTTCTTAAACGGAAATTCACAGAGTGTGATTTTGTGTGTCGTTGTCTCAATTACTTTAATGACCGCTGTTCAATCTAAAAACTGGTTCATTACGATCGGACTCTTTGCAATCGGTTATGGTTCCTTGTTCTTCTTTGGAACAAAATTATCCTTCTATGCAATGTATTTAATTTCAGCAGCATTAATTGTGATCATTCTTCTTTCAAAAGAAAAACAATGGTTGAAAATCTTACTCGTTATCGTTGCAATTGTTTCTGTCTATGCATTTAGAACACAATCGCCAATGTATGTGAATACTTACTACACTGATCAATCATTTGCGGAATGGCAGCATCAAATTGAGGATATCGAAAAAGAAGATCCTACAAAACCAACGAATCCAATTTCAGTAAAAACCGATAAAGCATACTTCGAGCAAAATCGTGAGCTTTATATTAAGACATATAGCTTGAACTCTAAATCTCTCGTCGATGTTTTTGGAATTGATCGTGTTGCTGAAAAATACGATTATACTTTAGATGCTACAATTCTCATCAATAATCGTAATATTAAACTCGTTGCTGCATCCTTAGTTTATGATGATGCATCAACTTTACAACATGTATTTGGATTCGAACAGCAACGTTACTATGTTGGTGGCGAGAATTTTGATTTAGAAAATGACCTTCATGGTATATTCTATTCATATGGTTATGTCGGCTTTGCAATGTACCTCGGATTCATTCTTTATGTGCTACTACGTGGTATTTACAGTTACTTCTTTAGTAAGGAATTCCGATTCAACCAAAATTTAGCAATTTATCTTGTCGCATTAGGTTTAATTATGGGTGCTTCACAGTTCTCTGGACATGTGCTTAAAAGACCGAATGTTGTCTTCTACATTTCGCTTGTAATGGCCCTTGTAACCATTAATTCGGAAACAATTCTAAAACGATTTAGATCAAAAAAATAGATGCTTCGAGGGGTCAGTGGTTTTTCCATTGACCCCATGATATTGAAGCGGTTCATACTAAATGGTAAAATAAGACTATGAAATTAAGAGGGATTCTATGATAAAAATAAGTATCATCATACCAGTATATAATACTGAAGAATATATTGGAGAATGCTTGGATTCATTAATTAACCAAACATATCCCAATATGGAAATAATTGCCATTGATGATGGATCAACGGATGGAACATTAGACATTATGAAATCATATGAGGCGCAGTATCCGGATAAATTAAAAGTGTTAACTCAAGCGAATCAAGGTCAAGCAGTTGCGCGAAACCATGGTTTAGAATTTGCTACTGGTGATTACCTGGGATTTGTCGATAGTGATGATTGGGTGGATAAAGATATGTATGAAAAAATGATCAATCAAGCAATTGCAACATCCGCAGATATTGTCATTGTTGATATGGTAGATCATTTTCCAAATCGAACAATCTACCATCATGCATCCGTATTTGATAATAAATTCAAAGTTACACCATCTGCGTGTAACAAGTTATTTAAACGAGATTTTGTAGGGAATGTCCGTTTTCCAAAAGGGTTATGGTATGAAGATTTTTGTTTTACAACAAAACTACTCTTCACAACAGATGCAATTGCAACGATTCATGAAGGACTTTATCATTGTCATGCCCGAGAAGTTTCAACAATGTTTAACAATAACTCTGAGAAAAATCTAGATATGATTGTAATTTTGGATGAATTAAAAGACTATCTACACAAACAAAATTTATGGGATAGCAATAAATACGTATTCAATTACTTGATTGTTGACCACGTGCTTATTACGACGATCAATCGTGTCTCGACACAAAAAAACGAAGCTAAAAATAGCGTCATTAAGGAACTTCGCCGGTATGCAACTAGCAACGATGTATCCATTTCAGACGCTCAGAATAATTTCAATATACCAAGCAAACGCGCATTGATTGCGAAATTAAATCTAAAGGGAATGCACGCTGTTTCTAGGACAATATTAAACATGACTGCAAAGATTAAGCGAGGATAAATATGAAAAATATACTAATACCAACCGGTTACATGAGTTCCGGATCATCCGCCATAACAAACATAGTTTCTGAGTTTGACGGCTATTTTGCTGACTATGGTACTCATGAGTACGTATTCTTACACTGTCCTAACGGGTTGTTTGATTTAGAAGATAAATTACTTGTAGGTAATAACGCAATTCGTAGTGATGAAGCAATGCATTCATTTCACAATACGATGAAAATGCTCTATAACAAAAAGTATTGGTGGGTCGGCCATTATAACGAAACATTTGGCAAAGACTTTTTGAAATATACTGAAGAATTTATGGAGTCTATAACAACGCTTAAAACAACACAGTATTGGTACTATCAAGAGAATACAAACTTTAGAATGGCGATTCGTTTAACGTGGAACCGTATTCTAAAACTCGTTACAATGAATAAAGTAAAAGGGAAGAAGCCACTTCTTTACCCTGAAATGTGGTTGGCAATACCAACTGCAGAAGAATTTTATGATGCTTCTAAGGTCTACTTGGATAAACTATTCCATATGATTGGTAATGACAAGAGAGCACTCATTTTAGACCAATTTTTATTACCGTTTAACCTCCACAGATATGAAAACTATTTTAACGATCATATTAAAGTAGTGGTAGTCGAACGAGATCCGCGTGATGTCTTCTTATTAAACAAATACGTTCATATTGCATCAGGAGAATCTGTTCCATATCCAACTGATGTCGTTCACTTCTGCAAGTACTACAAACGGATGCGTGAAAGCGAAAAACTTTTCGATAATCCAAATATTCTGCGCATAAATTTCGAATCATTGGTTTATGACTATGATGCATCTATACAAAAAATTATGAACTTACTTGAATTGGATGCGTCTGCTCATGTTCGTAAATTTGAAAGCTTCAATCCGGATATTTCAATCAATAATACCCAAGTCTTTACTAATCGAGTGGAATATGAAGCTGAAGTAAAGGTCATTGAACAAGAATTAAGCGAGTACTTGTTTGATTTTCCATATGAACGCGAAGCAAATCAGAAGGTCACATTCTAATGAATAGCTCGCGAAATATCTATATTACAAGTCTTCATATGCAGCATGGAGGTGTTGAAAAAGTTATAGCGTCTCTAGCAAATATGTTTGTGGAATTTGATTACAATGTCGAAATTTTATGTACTTATAATTTAGGTCCCATGGCATATCCTTTAGATAGTGCAGTTAAAATCACTTATCTGACAGAAAACGCGCCAAATCGTGATGCCTTCAAAGCTGCTCTCAAATCAAAAAATCCATTCAAAGTTTTAAGTGAGGGGTACAAAGCATTTAATACCTTACGCCTCAAAAAGCAATCGATGATTCATGCGATTAAAAACATAGAATCTGGAACGATAATTTCGACCCGCAACGAACATTCTGTTTTACTATCAAAATATGGTCATAAGAATGTCCATAAAATTGCACAACTTCACCACGACCATAACTTTGATGAAGCACTGATCAAAGACTTTAAATATAATTATCAAAATATCGACGATTTCCTACTTCTAACACCTGGACTAACTGAAGAGGTGCAAGAAATAATGATGTCCACGAATAAACATACACATTGTTTAACGATGCCCAACTTTATTGATGTAGCATCGCCAAATCAAATGGCATTGAAACAAAAGCAAGTTATAGCTGCCGGACGTTTGCATACAGATAAAGGCTTTGATCGTCTCCTTGATATTTGGGCACTTTTTGTAGAAAAACATCCAGATTATCAATTGAAAATATATGGAGATGGTCCACTACGTAAAGACCTAACCGATAAAGCATCGAAGCTTCAAATTACATCGACTGTATCGTTTCCAGGGAACATTGATAATACCGATTTAATTACAGAAATGGGATCGTCAGTTGCTTATGCTCTTACTTCCATTTCAGAAGGTTTTGGTTTAGTGCTTATTGAAGCCATGAGCCAATATACCCCAGTTATTGCATATGATGTTCGTGCATCACCCTCAGCAATCATTACTGATGGTGTTGACGGGTATTTGATCAAAGAAAATGATGCTCAAAATTTTGCAGATAAATTGGCATTACTTGCAACAGACGACAAGTTGCGTGACACAATGTCTCACAATGCTCAAAAAACGTCACAAAAATACACTAAGGAATATATACAAAATAGCTGGTTGGATCTTATCGAAAACCATTCAGTCAAAAAGGAGTTAAGATGAAACGTATTACCATTTTAATGATGTTATTGTCCATCCTATCGAAACTGTTTGGTTTCGCTCGAGAAATAACATTATCAACAACCTATGGCGCAGGCGCCATATCAGATTCATTTATATTTGCTTACAACCTTCAATCAACATTGTTTTCAGTCTTCGTTGCGGCCTTCGTAACCGGATTTATTCCAATGTTTACACGGATTGAACGTGAAGATGGTGAAGAACGGGCGATTGAATTTACGAATAATGTACAGAATGTCATGCTCGTCATTGCTATTATCGTCAGTGCTCTTGTATTCATATTTACAGAGCAATTCATATCAATTCTTGTACCATTAGCCACTCCAGAAGCACTTTCTTATATGATTCCATTTACGAAAGTAGCCATCTTTACGGTTATGTTTACCTGTGTTATTCAAATACTAACTGGGTTCTTACAAATCCGTAAAAGTTTCTTATTCCCAGTAGCACTTGCATTCCCAATGAATATCATCCTGATTGGAACAATCATTTTATCTAAATCTACATCGGTTAATATTCTTCCGTATGGAATATTATTCGCATATGGAACCCAAGCGCTTCTCATTATGCTTTATGCTCGAAGAAAAGGATTCAAGTTTAAGTTTCACCTCGATCTGCACGACAAGCACTTACATACTATGCTTATCCTTGCGATTCCACTCATTATCGGTTCAGCAACCTCAACAATCGGAGGATTGGTTAACCAAGGTCTCGCATCGGGGATTAATGGTGGTATATCACATGTCAACTACGCAACAAAAATTGGAGGTATGGTTGAGGGAATCTTCGGTATGGCAATCGTGTCAGTCATGTATCCAACGCTATCCGCAGCTGTTGCCAACCGAGAAATGGATAAAGCTGAACACGAGTTTCAACATTCGCTAAGCTCATTACTCATTTTCATCATTCCATGTGCATTAGGAATGGTACTATTGGCACAACCAATCGTTGAATTTGTATATATGCGTGGTGAATTCAGTATGGATGAGGTACTCGTTCTTGCTCCTGTATTTAAAATGTACAGCTTAGGACTCGTTAGTTATTCAGTTTATGGCTTACTTGCTCGTGTATTTTATTCATTCCAAAACACACGTACACCAATGCTTGTTTCTATTATGAATATTTCAATCCAAATTGGACTAGGCCTCTTATTAGCAAATATGATTGGCTTACACGGAATCACTTTAGCAATGGCTATTGCATCAACTATCGGAATGATTACACTTTTATCGCTAGCTATGCGATTGTTTGATAATTTCAATTATCGTTCATTCTTTAAAGAGTTGGGTAAAGTTGTTGTCGCAGCTATCATAATGGGAGTTGTTGTCAAATTTGGTCATAACATGTTTGTGGGTATGATGTCAGATAAAATTGCTCTAATTGTAACAATTGCGGTCGCAGGTGTATCCTATCTCATAGCTCTACTAATTCTTAAAGTCGATGTCATTAATGATTTAGTAATCTCATTCAAACAACGCTAGTATTTAGAATCCAACCTAAGCACTGATTGAAACACTAATCAGTGCTTTTTATTTGTTTATAAAACTAACATTATCATTTTATTAATCGAAATAGAGCTCAGAGATGGCTTTTGTTCAATGAAGTGTGTAAAATATAAGGAAATGAACGAATGGAGTTTTAACGAATGAATATAGACTTATTAAGAGCACTGAGGCTCATCAGTGAAACTTCTTTGACGAATCAACGTCAATTAAGTATGCAGTTGAACATCTCACTGGGGAAAATAAATCGTATCGTAACGGAACTACAAGATCAAAAATTAATTGAAGCGCAAGTTGTCCCATATCGCATTACTGCTCAAGGAATGGAATTACTCAAAGAATATCGTGTTGATAGCGCGATTATTTTAGCTGCTGGGACCGGAGAACGTATTGTTCCTTTATCATTTGATAAGCCAAAAGCTTTACTTCGCGTTAAAGGAGAACGTCTTATTGAACGTCTCATCGAACAATTGCATGAACGTGAAATTTACGATGTCACAGTTGTTATTGGGTACATGAAAGAAAAAATGGAGTACTTGAGTGATAAGTATGGCGTAAAACTTATTTACAACCCTCAGTTTGATGCAACAAATAGTGTAACTTCGCTTTCATTAGCTTCGAGCCAAATAAGAAATACCTATGTCATTCCTTCAGATGTATATTTTACGGAGAACATTTTTAATAAATATGAATTTCAATCATGGATTGGTGCAGTAAATGATCCCAACAAACCAACGTATTGGTCAATTGAAACTGGAACAAACAAACGTGTTACAGCAATTATAGGTGATTCCGAGGCAACAACTGTTAACACAATTTATGGACCATCCTATATTGCCAAAGAGCAAGCTCGGGCATTATCCCATTATGTGCAAAATGATAGTCGGTTGAGTTTTAAATCAGGTTTCTTCTGGGAGAATTCGATTGCAGATCATTTAAAAGACTTTCCAATCTATGCGAATATTTTCGAAAATTCAATCATTTATGAATTTGACACTTTTGAACAACTTCGAGAATTCGATGCAGCGTACCAAGATGATTCTCAAAGCCGAATCATTAGTATTATTTGTGATGTCTATAATATTACTCCGCTTGAAATAAGCGATATTCAAACACTAAAAAAAGGGATGACAAACGATTCTTTCCTTTTTACAGTTCGAAACAAACGCTTTGTATTCAGAATGCCTGGGCGCGGTACAGACGCCCTCATTAACCGTAAGGAAGAGGGGGATGTCTATACTCAAATCGACACGCTTCGTATCGCAGATAGCCTGTATTACTTCAATCCAGATACTGGGTATAAAATTTCGCGCTTCTATGATGGTGCAAAACCAATAACATACGATGATTACTCAACAGCCTTCGGAATCTTACGCAACTTACATACAAGTAATCTTCATGTTGATCATGAATTTGTATTAAGTGAGCGCATTAAATTCTATAAGTCGCTTTGCGATGATGCTGATGCTACGTACTTTGAAGATTTTGCTGAAGTATCTAGTATTGTCGAAGAGGTCGTTACAATTATTGAAGGCATGAATCGACCTAAAGTTCTTGCACATATCGATCCAGTTATCGATAACTTTATTAAAATCCAAAATGGAACGATTAAACTAATAGACTGGGAATATGCAGCAATGGCGGATCCATATCTTGATCTTGCTATGCATGCAATTTATAGTGGATTCAATCAAACGCAAATTGATGATATAACTGCGATTTATTTAGAGGAACAACCAACCGACACCCAACAACATCTCGTTTATGGTTATGTCGCACTCGGTGGATTTCTGTGGGCGCTCTGGACTTTATTCAAGGAAGCAAAAGGTGAAAACTTTGGAACATACGGCCTTGAACAATATCAGTATGCACGAACTTATGGACGAAAATTCTTAGAATTTAATAGGAGTGAACATGAAGCGTAATGGCACATTAATCGGTCTTGGATCAGGTCTTTTTTGGGGACTTGATACCGTTTTACTTGGAATTGCGACATCGTCCGCATTATTTCTTACAACACTTGTAGAATCATCACCTTTAATTACAACGTTTCTCCATGATGGTGCATCGTTTGCCTTTTTGATGATCATTATTCTGGTTCTTGGGAAGCATAAACAATTTCTATCAACTTTACGTTCTAAAGCGGGGCTCATAATTATTGGGGCAGCACTTCTCGGTGGACCAATAGGAATGACAGGTTATATTTTGTCAATTAGAAATTTAGGACCTTCAATATCAGCAAGTATATCAGCGATTTATCCAGCCTTTGGTCTTATTCTAGGATACATCATTCTAAAAGAAAAATTGAAACCGCGAGCCATTGTAGGGATAATCTTATCCATCGCCGCAATCGTTTTTATGGGATTAAGTACAATTGGAGATATTCCAGATATGATGGCGGGATTGTTCTTTGCCTTAATGTGTGTCATAGGGTGGGGTAGTGAAGCTGTCATCATTGGCGCCGCATTAAAAGATGATGTTCCAGCAGAAATTGCTCTAGCAATTCGACAAATGGTAAGCTTTTTAACATACGGCCTGATCATTATTCCAATAATTGGTTACGATAAAATATCATTAATCGGACTCACAAATCCAAGCCTGTGGTTGATTCTTTTTACAGGTGTTATTGGATCCATTTCATACTTGTTCTACTACAAGGCAATTGCGCTAATTGGGCCTGGAAAAGCAATGGGGTTAAATATCACATATCCGGCTTGGGCATTCTTGTTTAGCTATATATTTATGGGAGATTTCGACTTCAAAACGCTTATATTTGTAATCATAATCTTTATTGGTGCCATCATGAGCATGGATGATCCGACTGAACTCATTCCATTTCTAAAAACTTCACAAGTTGAAGTACAAGAAAACAGTTAAAAAGACACTACGGTGTCTTTTTTATGTTAGAATTATCACAGTGAGGTTACAAAATGCATATTAATAATTACATGACAAACAATGATATTGAAGTAGTCGATTCAGGGATTGATTTCGCAACAACTCGAGTCGAATTTAGTGAAAAATTAACAAACTATTATGGTTATTTTCATGGAGGCTTATACTTTTCAATGGCAGATTCAGCTGCAGGAATTGCGGCTCGTAGCAATGGATCGAATTATGTGACGCTTAATGCAAACATCAACTTTATGGTTGCTGTTAAATCAGGTCATATTTACGCAAAAGCGCGAGTCATTTCGAGAACATCGAAAATATGTCTCGTGGAAGTTAATATCTTTGACGATCACGACCGCTTGGTTAATTCCGGAACATATACGATGTATCGGGTTCAATAATATCTTCGTGATTAAAATCTTGATATAATGAATTATAGGAGGTTTATCGTATGAAAACAGTATTTCACGTAAATGATGCACGGAATTTAGATACTGCAGTGGCTAATATCGAAAACTTACTTGTATTTGAACCCATTGAACAAATTATTCTTGTAATCAATGGTCCAGCTATTAAAGTAGTTAAAGACAGTCCACAGATTGTTAAATTGGTTGCAATGGAAAAAGTTACTGTGTATGCATGTAACAATGCAATGAAGGCACATAGTATTGATTATGTCCTTGAGGGCGTAAAAGTTGTACCAGCGGGTGTTTATTCATTAACTCAATTGCAACTTACAGGTTTTGCATATATTAAACCTTAAACAGTCGGTTAATTCAGACTGTTTTTCTCTTTGATTAGTTACTTCGCATAATGTATATTATGTAACTTACATATATCCAAAGTTGACGCACTCCGAAGCAATACGATCAATTGTTAAGATGAATAATAAAAAACCGCGAGAGCGGCTTTAAATTATTTGAGTAATGAAAGTACAGAGTGGCCATTTGCCGTTGGTTCTGCGCCGAAGTTGTCGGCTACTGTTGCACCAAGATCCGCAAACGTTTCATTTTTTGGAAGCATTCCACTACCCTCAAATGATGGTGAGTAGTAAAGTACTGGAACTTCTTCACGTGTATGATCGGTTCCATGATGAATTGGGTCGTTACCATGATCAGCAGTGATGATGAGTAAATCATCTTCTTTAATCAATGGTAACAATTGACCAAGTTCCTTATCGAACGTTTCGAGTGCTTCACCGTATCCAATTGGATTACGACGGTGTCCGTACAATGCATCGAAATCTACTAAGTTAACAAATAAGAATCCGTTAAAATCAACATCTTTAACAATACGAATGGTTTCTTCCATTCCATGAGAATTGCTCTTAGTGCGGAATGACTCTGTAATACCTTCATTATCGAAAATATCCACAATTTTTCCAACACTGATTACATCTTTTCCAATTGCTTTCAAGGAATCCAGTGCTGTCTTTCCAAATGGTTTTAGCGCATAATCATGGCGGTTGGATGTACGTGCGAATTCACCTTTACGAGGTCCAACAAATGGTCTTGCGATGACACGCCCTACTTTCCATTCGTCTTTCATGGTTAATTCACGAGCAATCTCGCATACACGATACAACTCATCAAGTCCAAAAATTTCTTCGTGAGCAGCAATTTGGAGTACGGAATCTGCTGAAGTATAAACAATCATTTTTTTTGTAGCCATGTGTTCTTCACCGAGTTCATCGAGAATCTCTGTTCCACTTGCTGACTTATTACCAATGATTCCATAACCAGTACGTGCTTCAAGTTCATCCAATAGTTCTTTAGGAAAACCAGTTTCGGTAAATGTAATGAATGGATTTTGAATATTGAGTCCCATCATTTCCCAGTGACCGGTCATTGTATCTTTCCCGTTTGAAGCTTCAATCATTTTTGTATAGTAAGCTGCAGGACGATCAACAGGGTTTACACCTTGAATTTTATGTAAATTTCCTAGGCCTAGTTTTTCCATATTTGGCATGTTAAGGCCATTCATACGCTCAGCGATATGACCAAGTGTATCGGAACCTAAGTCACCAAATTTTTCAGCATCATGAGCAGCACCTGCTCCGACTGAATCCATAACTATGGTAATTATACGATTATATTTCTTCATCTGTATTGCCTCCTTTATTAGCAAATGTACCTACCAAAAACTGATCATACTCTTTCTTGAGTGCATCTTTTGATACGTGCGTATAAATTTGAGTTGTGCGGATATCCTGGTGTCCCAAAAGTTCTTGAATCACCCGTAAATCTACACCAACATCAAGAATGCTTGTAGCAAATGCATGCCTTAAAGTATGGGCGGAAATAGCAGTACTTAAATTCATTTCCTTACTTCTTAATTTTATCATATTGTGAATGTATTGTCGTGTAACTTGGTTACCTTTTGAACCAACAAATATATATTCACTAGAGCTTACAAGCCACACTGGCCTAACTAACTGAATATAAGTATCCAATGCTTCTTGCACATCACGAGTTATCGGAATAACACGTTGCTTGTTCCCCTTACCTACGATTCTTAGAAGTTTTTCTTGTGGATAGTAATTGCTAAAGGTTAAGTTGGTACACTCACTGACTCGAAGACCACAGCGATACATGATTATAAGTAATGCATAGTCAAATGTATCTTTTGGTGTCTTTCGGGCAAAGGATAACAACGTCACAATTGCCTCATTCTCGGCGATGTATGGTAGCCTTTGGCCCTGGTTTTTTAGGTTCATATATTGTGTGGGGTCATGTTGTGTCACATTCGTTTTAACAAGATACTGATGAAATTGGCGAATGCTTACTACTTTGTGCTGAAGCGTTGATGGTGCGTAACGAGACTGGATGGATGCCATATAGGATGTTATATGTCTATATTCAATCATTTCTGGTGTTTGAATGTCTTGGGTCTCAAGAAATTCTATATAATCACGTACATCGGTGAGATACGATTTAACGGTTAATTCGGATTTGGGATCAATAAATTGAATGAAATGATTGAAGTCATTGAGATATTTTTTCATATCATCCCCTCCTCTTTTATTTTTTTATAAGTGTGCTGGTTCGTTTAAATGCATCAATGTTTAGTTCTTTGTTCAAGCGGGAAATAATATCATTAATTGTTGGTTCTTTCAAATCATCAAAGAGATTTAGTTGTTCTATCTTGTCTTCAAGCGTTACGAGGTTTGACATCGATACGGATATGAAAGTAACACCATCCATGCTATCAAACTCTTCATACAGATCCATCACACGTTCATAAATTAAATGCCTGTCATCTGTATAGTTCTCAAGGGTTAAAGATCGTGCAGCAGTCTTGTAATCAGCCATCCGAATTGCAAATGTTAGTGTTTTCCCTACTAAATCATAGCTTTTCATGCGAAGTGTCATTTGTTCAATTTCATGACGAATCGCATGTTGAATTTCATCCAAGTCAACCATTGGTGTTGTAAAGGTTTTTGATTGTCCGACTGACTTTGCAGAGGTATCAGTTTCGATATTCGAATTATCACGACCATTTGCCTTTTCCACGAAGCTTTGAGCATTATTCCCGAGAATGTGGCGAATCGAATTTGGATCTGTTTGCGCCAAATCCTTGATGGTATGAATTCCATAAGCAATTAACTTCGGTACAGTTTTCTTTCCTATTCCATGCATCTCATTGATTGGCAATGGCCACAAGAACTTATCAATTTCACGAATTCGCAGCACTGTAATACCGTTGGGTTTCTGCATATCACTAGCCATTTTCGCTAAAAATTTATTTGGAGCAACCCCAATAGAAATCGGTAGTTTGAGTTCTTTCAAAACACGTTGCTGAATTTCGACCGCAAGATCCAGTGGTTTGGGATAATTCCTAATGACATCCGTAACATCAACGTAACACTCATCAATACTTGCTTGTTGTAATTTTGTTGAATAACTTCGTATTATATCCATAAAACGTCGTGACAGGTCATTATACAAGTCAAAATCAATCTCCACGACCACTAAGTCTTGGCATAAACGCTTTGCGTGACTTAATGGCATTGCAGATTGAATTCCGAATTGTCGTGCTTCATAGGAAGCAGTTGTAATTACGGATCCACGGTGGTTTGAACAAACCACCACAGGTTTTCCAATCAAGGATGGATCGGTAATAACATGTGCACTAGCAAAAAATGCATTGATATCAATATGAAAAATTACATTGGCCATTAAAACGATTGTCCTTCTTTTAATAATTCTTGGGCTGCAAGCAGTGAAGCGTTGGATATGGTTCCACTCATGATTAACGAAAGTTGTTCCACTTGCTCTTCAGGCGTTAGCTGATCAATGGATGTCATAGTAGCCTCATCTTCTTGCGATTTGGATATTTTGTAATGTTGGTGCGCATGCGCAGCCACTGAGCTCAAGTGTGTAATTGTCAAAACTTGTGCGTCTTTTGAAAGGTCCTTCATTTTTTGTCCGATTCGCATTCCAACACGCCCTGAAACTCCAGTATCAATTTCATCAAAAACGATTGTATCAATATGTTGAACACGACTGAAAATGACTTTAAGACCGAGCATCAGGCGTGACAACTCCCCGCCACTCGCGACTTTGTCGAGTGGGGCTAAATCCTCACCTTTATTCATGCTGACATAGAATTGTACACTATCATGGCCACTTTGATTTAATTTTACACTCGAAAATTTAACTTCAAAACGTGCATGTTCGAGCATCAGGTCATGCAATTGAACTTCCACAGCCTTCTCCAACTCAACTGCAGCAGCGCGACGTTTTACACTTAATGACTCGGCCGCTGCAGTCGCTGCTTCGAGTGCAACATCACGAATATTCTGAAAGTCTTCACGTATTTCATCAAAGTGTTTTGCGCGATGAATCAATGCGTCATAGGTTTCCATGATCGCTAAAATACCCTCAACATCGCCAAATTTACGGAAGTATTGTTGATACTGGTACATGCGTGATTGATATGCATCAAATTCATATGCATCGAATTGCATTTCATGACTGAGCGCTTGTACGGTATCTCTGACATCTTCGAGCAAAAAATATGCTTCGCGATATTTTTCACCTAGCGTCTCGTTATTAAGTTTTTCATATAGCGATAGACCATCATAAAAACGCGCAAGTACATCATTTTGTTTGAATATCTCCAGCATATCACTATAAATAGTTTGGTATTGTTCGAAATTTGACATCGTTTCAAGGTTCTCAGACAAACTTGTATAGTCGTCGACACTTGGTTTGAATTGCTCCAGTTCACGTAACATTGCTTCTGCACGCTCAATTTCATCTGGAGAAATATCACTGGATTCAAACGTTTCCAAATCACGTTGAGCTTCTTTATACGTTCGATACAGATGATTATATGTTTCAAGAGACTCTTGCATTGAAGCAAATCGATCAAGTAAGTTTAAGTGTTGTTTACTGTTAAGCAAACTTTGAGTTTCATGTTGAGAGTGAATATCAATGAGATATCCTGCTAATTCACGTAATAGTGAAGCTGTTACAATTCGATGATTGATACGAGCATTACTCTTCCCGTCACGATTCATATCACGGGAAATGATTATTGGATCACTCGGATCGACATCAAATCCTATTTCCTCAAGATAAGGAATTACTGGATGATTATCAGCGACCGCAAAAATCACTTCTACACGAGAAACATTATCATACTTTCCAACAATACTTGCACTGCTTCGCTGCCCAAATGCAAAATTTAAAGCATCGACAAGCATGGATTTCCCTGATCCAGTTTCACCCGTAAACACGTTGAAATTATCAGATAAGTCTACTGAGATATCTTGAATGAGGATATAATTTTTAATAGCAAGATGTTGGAGCATAGTTATTTCCCTTCTATTAGTAATCGAATAGCATCATCAATGTGTAAGTGATGTGCACGTTTGAGTTCTTTAGATCCAGTTGTTAGCTCGAGACCTCTTAAATCAACACACTGAATCTCTAAATCCAGTTTTTGTTCATAGCAATAACGTAAAATATGATGATATAACTCGTTGTGAATATCTTCTATATTATAAATAAGAATTTTGTGATGAAACTCCGCAATCTTTTGAAGCAATTCGGAATCAACACTTGATAAATTTCGTGTATTGACGACACCAATATTTAGCGAGTTTGCTTCTATTTTTTTGATAAAATCTTGGATTGAGGTTCCAAATGTTAAGATGACCCCTTCGCTAGAAGCATCAAATGGGTGTGCTACTTCCCAAATGGCATCCAAATCAAGTAATTGAGGCATGTGTTTTTCTGCATCGTTTTGATATCGAATAGCATTAATTCCAGGTTTTTGTAAGATTTTGTTCAATAAACCACTGGCCTCGTTAAGGTCTTTAGGCATATAAACGTTTGCGAGGTGTTCTAAAGCCCCAATATCGTAAACGCCTTGTTCAAAACGGTTACCTGTAGAATTTAGTCCCGTACCTCGAATAAGGAGAGTCAACGATAATTCAGAAAGTTTGAATTGATTGTTGATGTGACTTTGTACCTCTAACACACGTTGTGAGGATAGTGCCACTACGACACGATATCCCATCCGCACATATCCAGCAGCCAATGTAACCAATGATTCAGTACTACCAGATGTTACAACATAATTATTTGGGTATGCTTCTGCGAACTCACTAAAGTAGTCTCCAAAATTAAGTGCGTCTACAAGTAACATCAATTTAGGATCACGAATCCCTACAAGTGTAGAGTCAAAAATCTCATGATAGGTTTTATAATTGTCAGGTGTTGCATCATCCAGTTTAAAATTGGGGAATTCCAACTTACGACGTTGTTTTTTACGAAGACGCGTTTGAACATGAATTAGATTTGGGCCCTTCATTGTTTTCGCCATCTCAAAAACACGAACTAAATCACTGATGTTTTGGCCATCAATTGGACCCTGATAATCAATCCCAAATTGCGTAAAGATTGTAGGTTCAAGGACTGTCTCTTTCAAAGCATCTCGTACACGTACCAACGTGTTTAAAATAGGACGTGAAATTGGATTAGAATCCAAAACAGTCTTCATATCTTTTTTAAAACCGGTATATGTTTTACTAATTCGAATACTTTTTACAAATGTATTCATTGACGTATAGTGACGCAGTAACGATTGTTGTTCATCAATCATCACAATAATGATATTCGGTTTTTCTTTGCTGATTTGAACCAACGTTTCATAGGTTAGACCATAATTTAGCGCATGGTCATCGATTACAACGATTGTATGGTTTTGCGGAGCATCCAGTGCATACGCAAGTCCGACACCAAGCCCCTCTCCAATATCACCGCCTGTATACGCATCAAAAGGATTGGTAGCGTCCAAAGTTAATGGAATATTGGTACGTAATGCAAGATCCTGTGCACGACCCGTCAAAATTTTGTGGGTCATGACTTGTTGACCGCCATCAAAAACAACACGGTCTTTGGTCAGGTCAAACACCTTATGCAAAGCAAGTGTTGTCTCGAGGACATTAATATTTTTTATGATTGTTTCGACATCAAATCGTGTCTCTTGAGCTAAAAATGTTGCGATTTCATCAGTTAGTGCATCAAGCTCTGCTGGTTTAAGATCACGAATTGCATTCGAATTCTTAAATTGATTAAACAAGACTATCTC
Source organism: Erysipelothrix aquatica (assembly GCF_009828775.2). GTDB lineage: Bacteria > Bacillota_I > Bacilli_A > Erysipelotrichales > Erysipelotrichaceae > Erysipelothrix > Erysipelothrix aquatica. The sequence goes on from NZ_WTSY02000001.1 coordinate 17,879, forward strand.
CTAAAGATCGCGTGCGATCATTTCTTCAATGAGTTTCTGTAGTTCGGTGCCGTTTAAATCAAGACGATCTAGCAGCACTTTAATTTCTTTAAAGAGTCCTTCAGTTGCATTTTGAGCACGTTTTAAGCCCAATAACGTTACGATAGTACTCTTTTCACGCTCGCCATCACTAAGATGGCTCTTGCCAATTTCATCACTAGTCTTCGTTACTTCTAAAATATCATCTTGATATTGGAATGCAACGCCAAGTTTTAAGCCCAGTGTCCGTGCAGTATCTTGTAAGTCATCTTTTCCTGCAATAACAGCAGCCATTTCTAATGCCGCAGCAAACAAACATCCTGTTTTCATTTCATAGCATTGGATAAGTGCTTCGACTGAATCAATGTTATCAACAATATCGAGCTCTTGTCCTAGTATCATGCCGTGTGCACCCGCATTACGCGCTAAAATTTCAACGGTTTTCATTTGAACCATCGCACTCACCGTGTCAGCTTTCGCAAGCGTGGTGAAAGCTGCAGTAAGTAAGCCATCTCCAGCTAAAATCGCCATCCCCTCACCATACACTTTATGATTCGTGGGTTTGAAACGGCGGAAATCGTCGTTATCCATGGCAGGTAGATCATCATGAACCAACGAATACGTATGAACCATTTCAAGAGCACACGCCTGATTTAATCCGTGATCTAAATCGATACCATAATCAGCAAGTAGACTCAACAGAAGGCGTGGTCGAACGCGCTTACCCCCACTCAACAATGAGTAGGACATTGCATCTTGAACTGTCGTATTCCCATATTCTTGGACTAGCTCTCGTAAACGACTTTCGATCATTAAATTCATGTTATTCTCCTTGATGCTTCTGAACAAGCTCTTTTACTGTTGTTTCATATTGGGTTAAACGGTTTTGGCACTGTTTTGATAATTTTAACCCCTCATCAAACAATGCTATTGCATTGTCTAATGACAAATCGTCCTTTTCAAGCAAAGTTGCGATCTCTGCCAATCGTTTCATTGCTGCTTCAAAATTAAACGTATCACTCATAATGGGTCCTTTCCACTCACTGTAGCCTGAATTATGCCATCTTTTACTGCGATAGTTAACGCATCGCCTTCAGCCACATTTCCTATGGACGTAATGGGCTCAGAATTCATGCTTACACGAGCAAATCCTTTTGCATAAACTGCTTCTAGTTTCGCAACCGGATTATTGTTGCTTATTGTTTTAATTATATCGCCAAACTGACTGGCTTTCAAGTTGATTAATCGGTCAATACGGCGTTTTAAAGCCACATCAGTGTCTTCTATAAATGTGTAAAATTGTGGTATTTTTCGTTGGATTCCGCCAATCGAAAACATTAAACTTTGCTCAAAGTGTTTTCGTTGGACATCTTCTTGACGGATGTGTTGTTCGACGTTGTAGTAGAATTCATTTTCAAAATTCTTGAGTTGCCCTTTGTTTTCTTGAAATTTATGATTCAACGCTTTTTCATAACCGTGAATTTGTTGTTGGAGTGTTTTTTTAATCGTGTCAAACCGATAAATTTGATGTGTCACTTTGTTCTGATGATAATCCAGATATTGTTGTTTCGTTTCAATATAACGTAAAGGATCTTGCAAATAGCGTTGTGACATAATCGTTTGATAAACTTGCTGATTTTGTCTTAGTTTGTTGCGAACTGACTTATAGTATGCATTTTTATAATCTCTTAAATTTTCGAGTAAATCCTTGGTGTTGGGTGTAGCATGAACTGCAGCAGCTGTCGGTGTCGCAGCCCGATAATCTGAAACATAATCTACCAAGGTGACATCACTTTCATGCCCTACTCCTGAAATAATCGGTGTTTTTGAGTTATAAACTGCTTCCACCACTTTAGGTTCATTAAATGACCACAAATCTTCAATTGAACCACCACCACGAGCAAGAATTATAGTGTCAAGATTTAATGTGTTTGCATAATCAATCTGCTTAACGATACTATCCACCGCATATTCCCCTTGAACAAACGCATAGAGTACATGAACCTGAGCAACAGGCCATCGTTCGTGTAGTGTTCGCGCAATATCCGCGGCAGCAGCACTTCCTTCACCAACGATAACCGCAAGATTATGCGGATACTTCGGTATCGGTTTTTTATGCTCCACAGCAAAATATCCCTTCTCTAAGAATTCTTTCTTTAACGCTTCAAATTGAATAAATAAATCACCCAACCCATCCAAGTTCATGCGTTCAACATAGATTTGGACTGATCCTGTCGATTCAAAGACATCAATTGATCCATGAATGACTACTTTATCGCCATCTTTAGGTTTAAATTTAACCATACTAGATTTGCTACGAAACATAACACACGAAACTCTACTTTTGGCGTCCTTCAAAGAAAAATAAAAATGCCCACTGTGGTGAGCTTTAAAGTTTGAAAGCTCTCCTACCAATGCGACATTCTTAAAAGACGGATGTTTCTGAATAACACCTTTGAGTTCATTAACAAATTCTGAAACCGTAATGACCTTCTCTTTTGGCATCATATTGCGTCTAATACTCCGTTTATAAATTTGTATGAGTCTTGGTCCGCAAATTCTTTCGCTAAACGCACAGCCTCATCTAAGACAACAACTTTTGCTTGAATCCCGAGTTCTAACTCAGCTGCAGCAATAAGCATAATCGCTTGTTCGATATAACCAAGACGATCAAACTTCCAGTTATTTAAGTATTGATTTAAAGCTAAGCCATAAATCTCTTTTCGCGCAACAGCACGATGAATGACTTCAAGCATTTCTTCACCAAACTCAAATTTGGGAATAAAGTCACTTACATTTGAAATAAAGGCGTTATCTTCCAATACTTCCTCGATTGCTTGATCACGTACTAAGTGAATATACACTGCACGCATTGCATCTTGTCTCTCAACACTACGACTCTTCGTCATAAAACCTCCACACTAAAAGAAGCAGATATCTGCTTCTTAATTAAACTTAAATCCGACGACATTAACGTTGATTGTAACACTGCTGAAGTCAACCATCATTTCAATGTTACGACGTAATTCATCTTGTAATGCTCGAACTACGCGTTCGACATCTTGACCGTACTGAACTCGGACTTTGACATCAATATTAACGTGTCCATTCGCATTGCTTACAGAAAGTGATTTTTTTCCTGTACCATCTTCAAAGAAGATGTGTTTGTTTTCAGCAACTGTAATTGCAACAATGTGATTAAAAACGTTATTTGATACTGCAATTTGACCAAATCCGTCATTTTTTTCTTGAATTAATACATATTCATTTGCCATATTTATCACCTACTACGGCTATTATAACAGAAATATTAGAGAAACAAAAGACAGTCGATTAATTATTTGGTGTCTCTATCTCTTTATAGAGATTTCGATATTTTCGTAGCGTTCTTAATAAAAAAAGCACATCTGTGCTTTCTCAAAATTTAACTATTAAGCCGAGCTTCTCGTTTAGTTTTTAGTGCTGCATAACGCATAAATGAAGCATCGATTGTTTCTTCTGTTCCCATCGCAAGTGTGAGAAATGTCGAATCTTTCGGAATCTTTATGAAACACTCTGATTCTTCAAATTCTAACAATGTATTCGTGAGCAATTCCAAAAAGCTTTCTGGTTTCTTTGCATAATATGCTTCATAAAGATTGTTGGGCATTGGTTGAATAACTGCAATTGCTTGATAGTTCCAATCTCGAACTGAATATCGTAAATCAACAATCGAGACTGTTTCTTCACTATTTCGTTCATAATAGCGGCGTTTTCGATGAAAATCAAACTCCGTATTCATCGACACTGTAATTTCCAGTGTCTCAAGATTTGCCTCCAATGCAAGTGCGTTAAAAATAATATCGATTTCCGAATCTAACAGTGTTTTGACACTTGTTGTTACAGCATCGATGAGATCTCTCTTAAAATTCGCAACTGCGGTTCGTTTACTTACAGTCATAATCATTCCCCTTTGTTAAAAGCGTAACAGATTTTATTTGAGAATCCATCTTTTTAAGGTAAATGTATGCCATTTATTAAGCAATAACCGGAAACGATTCCAAGTTTTAAGAAAACTCGTGATTGTAACAACAATGTTGCACAATCACGAGTTAGTTTTACAATTTATCGGTTAAAACAGTTCGTGTTTTTCGTTCATCTTTTTTCATCTGCTCGACAAGTGCTTCGATTGAATCAAATTTGACCTGTCCGCGAAGATGTTCAACAAATGTATGTTTAATGAGTTCTCCGTAAATATCACGATCAAAGTCTAAGATGTGTGTTTCGACTGACAAACGTTCGGTACTGTTGAATGTCGGATTGTGACCAATACTGAGCATCGCTTTAAAGACTTCGCCTTGCACTTCAACTAAGCCGGCATATACACCTTCAGCTGGAATGACATATTCATCGACAATATCCATATTAGCTGTTGGGAATCCAATTTTACGACCTTGTTTACGTCCATCCACAACAAACCCACTGATAACATAATCACGGCCCAATAACGCTGATACGGTTTTCACATCACCGCGCAATAACGCTTGCGTTATCATCGTAGTGCCAATCTTTTTTTCGTTGGTTAAATCCAGCTCATGAATCAATGTATCAAAGAAATAATGAGCGTGTTCTTTTAAGAACGCTACATTACCTTGGCCTCGGAATCCAAATTTGAAATCAGCGCCTACAATTAATGCGCGAACATTCATTGACACTAAATAAGCCTCAATAAATTCCATCGGCGACAATTTCGACGTATCTTTCGTAAAATTAATAATAATCAAGTGGTCAATCCCCAATGACTGCGCGACTCTGACTTTTTCTTTCATCGGTGTTATATGATTTACTTTGTGTTTATCATTAACCACAGTCCATGGATCTGGATCAAATGTAATAATCGCTGATTCCAGGTTGCGTTCTTTCGCAATGCGAATTGTCTCGTTAATTAAGCTTTGGTGCCCTAAATGAAGGCCATCAAAATATCCAATTGTAGCTGCGATTTCATTGCCAAATGTATTTAATGTCATATGATCTTTAATTATTGTTTGTTTCATTACCATAATCCTCTCACTGATTTGAATGTCATTTCATCAATCCGTTCATAAACTGCGTAATACTCGCCTGCATCCACAAGGACACGGTCCTCAGGAATATCCAATTTCAGTGTCTTTCCATTCTTAACAAAGTGTATCATGCGTTCATTTTCAATTTTTGGCAACTGAATTGCTTCTTTTGTAGGGATCAATTTATTAGCTAATGTGTCCAGTGCATCCAGTTCAATGCAATCTTCCAATGTAAAACGACCAACTTGTGTCCGTTGTAAGTAAGACATTGCCCCAATCATTCCTAAACCGGTTGCGATGTCTTCACAAAGCGTACGGATATACGTGCCACTCGATACATGCGCTATAAATTCAACGCCTTCAGCATCAAAATGGAGCACATCAATTGCGTAAACTTCGACATCAGCATATAACTGCTTGACCTCTTTGCCCTCTAAAATATAATCGTAGGATCGTTTTCCATCAATTTTCTTTGCGGATACTTTGGGAACGCGTTGATTCTGTTTTCCTATTAATGATGTAACTACCGCCTTAAGTTGTGCCTCATCATAAGGTACAAGGGCACCTTCTTCCTCAGTATCACCCCAAATATCTCCAGTATGAGTTCGTAACCCAAATTTTATCTTTGCATGGTAGGTTTTATCTTCAATTCCAAGGTAGGGCAACGCCTTTGTTCCTTGATTTAATGCTAATACTAAAACACCCGTCGCCATTGGATCAAGTGTGCCACTGTGTCCAACTTTCGCACGTGTGTATCGACGTATTTTTGCAACAACATCAAACGATGTCATCGCTTCTGGTTTATTAATACAAATTATTCCGTTCATAAAAGCCCCGTTTCCTTATAAATTATAGCTTTTTTCAACGATTAGTCAAAACGAAATCATCATTTCATTGACATTTTAACGAACAGTGATACGATTATTGATGTTAAAGACATTTTATAGAGGTAGCGATGCAGATGAGTACATGGTCGAGCCGGCAGGCACTGACACTATGGAAAGGCAACCATCGCCGAACGACTTTTGATTTGCAAGCAAGATTCGTGGGGTTCCAGGTAATACCTGTAACACTCCTTCCAAGAAACCTGGAAGTGGAGCTAGATATCCGAAATTACAAGGACCTCTAGCTATGGGGTCTTTTTCTGTATATATGGAGGAAAATATGTTTCATCGTCGCTTTAAAGTCGCAAGTCTAATACTTGCATGTATGGTAATCCTGTCATTACCAACAACTGCTATTTTTGCAGCAAAGGATAATGTGTTGACAGTTGGTATGGAGTGTAATTACGCCCCATTCAATTGGACACAAACACAAAAAACTGATTTTTCGGAACCGTTGCCAGACGGTCGATCATACTGTGATGGCTATGACGTTCAAATTGCACGTAAAATAGCCAATGACCTTGGCATGGAGCTTAAGGTTAAAAACTATGCGGTATTTTCCAGCTTGGTTGACGGCGTTCGTATTGGTGATGTCGATCTTGTCATTGCAGGCATGAGTAATACTGAAGAACGTCGTCAAGCAATCGCCTTCACTGATGTTTATTACAAGAGTGAAATGGTTCTCGTTGTACCCAAAGCAAGTCCTTTAGCCGGCGCGAAATCACTTAAAGATTTTGCAGGAAAACATGTTGCGGCTCAAATCGGGACCCTTCACGACACGCTTATTCCTCAGATTCCTGACGTGAATCATGGAATGCCAATGGAATCTTTTCCGCTTCTAACAACTGCTGTAAAATCAAAAGCAATCGATGCTTTTGTATCTGAAAAACCTGTTGCACAAGCAATTACCAATAGCAATCCCGACTTAACATATGTTGCGTTTGAAGCAGACCAAGGTTTCACGGTATCTGAAGAAGATGTAACGGTTTCAATCGGAATCGCGAAAGAAAATACAGAATTATTGGAAGACGTCAATCGGGTTCTCAATAGTCTGACAGACGAAGATCGGGATACTATTATGTATGACGCAATTCTACGCCAACCTTCTTCAGATACATCCGGACAAGAGCAAATGCCTTCTGGATTTATAGCTGGCGTTGGCTTCTTAATTCAAAATTACTGGCCCATGTACTTAAGTGGACTTGGCACCACACTTTTAATCGCACTCTGTGGGACTGCATTTGGTCTTACAATTGGCTTAGTTGTTGCCGGTCTTCGTCAAATCAAAATCAACAAACGGGATAAAGCATTTGTACGTTTCATCAAACATATAAACAGCATCGTAACCACGGCCTATGTCCAATACCTTCGTGGTACACCGATGATGGTTCAAGGGATACTCTTCTATTATGGAATCCGTACCCTTGGTATTGAAATATCACCGCTTATTTCAGGGATTGTCGTTATTTCAGTTAATACGTCATCATATATGTCCGAAGTCATTCGTGCCGGAATTCAGTCGATCGATCCTGGACAAAACGAAGCAGCACGGGCTTTAGGGATGACAGAAATCCAAACACTGCGTTTCGTTATCTTACCACAAGCGCTACGTAATGCTTTACCGGCGATTGGGAACGAATTTGTTGTTAATATTAAAGATTCTTCAGTATTAAACGTTATTCTCGTTGCAGAGCTTTTCTTCCAAGGGAACCGAATCTCCGGAATTTACTACCGTCAAATGGAATCATTCTTTATCGTATCCATGATTTACTTATCACTAACACTAATCTCAACTAAGATTTTATCAATTATCGAAACCCACATGGATGCGCCTAAAGGAAACTATCCAAACTCACAAACGCATAAAGCGAACTTCGATACATTGAAAGGAGAAGAATAATGTCATTTCTAAAAATTGAACATCTGAGTAAATCATTTGGTGATTTACTGGTCCTTAAAGACATAAATCTTGAAATTACCAAAGGTGAAGTAGTTACTGTTATTGGATCAAGCGGAAGTGGTAAATCAACACTGCTTCGCTGTATCAACCTCCTTGAAGAATTTGACGAAGGTAAAATTTTCTTTAATGATTTAGAAGTTAATGACCCTCAAATCGATGTTAATAAATACCGTTCTCAAGTGGGGATTATTTTCCAATCATTTAATCTTTTCAGCAACATGACGGTTCTTGAAAATCTCATGGTTGGCCCGATACGTGTATTGAAAGAGAATCCTAAAGATGTCGAACAAGAAGCACTTAAGAATCTTGAACGTGTTGGGATGCTTAGCTTTAAAGATGCCTCTGTTAAACGCCTTTCAGGCGGTCAGAAGCAACGCGTTGCGATTGCTCGTGCATTGACTATGAAACCTGAATTTCTCCTCTTAGACGAGCCCACAAGTGCACTAGATCCAGAAATGGTCGGTGAAGTCTTGCAAGTTGTCAAAGATCTTGCAGATGAAGGCTTCACAATGTTTATTGTCACCCACGAAATGGCTTTCGCAAAAGAAGTGAGCGACCGTATTCTATTTATGGAACAAGGCATCATCTTAGAAGAAGGATCTCCTGATGAACTCTTCAATAACCCGAAACATGAGCGGGTGCGACAATTCTTGAATCGCTTTAATCAACTCTGATCATATAAAAAACCGCCTCTGTCGAAGCGGTTTTTTATATATAGTTTTTAGTAAGCGATTCTGGTGCATCGAAGATATCTTTTGGCGCGCCTTCAAAGACAACGCGACCGCCTTGACTACCACCCTGTGGCCCCATATCAATGATATGATCTGCAACCCGCATCACTTCGAGATTGTGCTCAATTATAATTACAGTACTGCCTGAATCGACTAAACGATCGATAATTCGCATAAAGGTATCAATATCTGACATATGCAATCCGGTTGTAGGCTCATCCAATACATACAAATCACTTTGTTTATGTAATTCACTCGCCAATTTAATCCGTTGCGCCTCTCCACCAGAAATGGTGTCGAGCGGTTGCCCGAGCGATAAGTAATGTACACCTACTTCAGCAAGCGTAATCAATGTCTTTCGAATCGTTTTATCATCAAAGAAATCGACTGCTTCTTCGACGGTTAATGCGCCTACTTCAATAATATTAAGATCTTTGTAGCGGTAATTGATAACTTCTGGGATATACCGATTGCCATCGCATACATGACAAATCGTTTCAACGTCTTCCATAAACGCTAAGTCAGTGACAATAACCCCTCGTCCTTTACATTCGGGGCATGCTCCTTTGGAGTTGAATGAAAAAAGTGCCTTATCGACATTGTTTGCTTTCGCGAAAACCGTTCGAATTTTATCGAAAATGCCTGTGTAAGTCATTAAATTAGAACGAGAACTTGTATGGAGTTGTTTTTGATCGATTACAACCGCCTCTGGGTAATGGCTCATAAATTCTTGATGAATTAAAGATGATTTACCACTTCCGGCAACGCCCGTCACAACAGTCAAAACATTTTTAGGTATCGATACACTTACATTTTTAAGATTGTTAGTGTTGGCATTTTCAATTGTATAGAATCCTGTGCTAGGACGTAGAGTGTCTTTATACGCTGGAAGTGCATGTAAGTGCAAACCTGTAAGTGTTTGAGATGCAAGAAGTCCTTCATAAGACCCTTCAAACATAATTTCACCACCATGAATTCCTGCCAGTGGCCCTACGTCGACGAGATGATCAGCAACTTTGATAACATCCCGATCATGTTCGACAATAATAACCGTGTTCCCTGCATCGCGAAGATCACGAAGCATACCGTTTAGATTTTCGACATCACGAGGGTGCAACCCTACACTCGGTTCGTCAAAAATATAGATAAGACCATTCAAACTGCTGCTCAAATGCTTCATCATCTTAACCCTTTGCGACTCACCTCCAGATAAGGTACTCGTTTCACGGGTTAATGTTAAGTATTCTAAACTCATCTGTATGAGTTGGTTTACTCGTTTCAGTGCTTCTTCAACGATTGGTTTTATTGGCTCGACATTTTGTATATCTTCCAAGAAACCCTTTAACTCCGTTAATTCCATATCCGTAACATCAAAAATATTTAAATCTCCAATTTTGCAATCAAGAATTGCCGGTGCATAACGTGTTCCATGACATTTCGCACACGTTTGTAATGTGGTATACGTTTGAACGATATCTTGTGTACGTTTGGAGTGTCCACTTAGATCTCGGGTAATAAACATTGAACGAAACTTCGCTAAAATCCCTTCATATTCAAGATTTGTTGCTTTTGAACCTCCAAGTCCCATAATTTGCACTTTGCGTTTACTTCCATATAGGAGTAATTCCAAAGTTTCATCATCATATTGATTTAATGGCAAATCAAGATCAAACCATCCAGAAGCTTCGTAAATTTGGAAATACCACGATTCGCGGTCGAACACAGGAAATGTGATAGCACCATCATTCAAAGAACGTGTCATGTCCAATATTAGGTCAACACGAGGTTCAATTCGTTTTCCAATGCCTTGGCATGATTCGCACATACCAGCTGGATCATTGAAAGAAAACATGGATGCTGTACCTGCAGAAGGCAACCCAATTCTTGAAAATATAGTTCGTAAGAACGCATTAATATCCGTTATTGTACCTAAAGTTGAACGGGCGTTTCCACCGATTCGTTTTTGATCAATAATAATCGCTGGATTTAGATTTGTAATGCTATCAACAGATGGTTTATCGACTTTCGGAAGAAAGTTTTGAATAAATGTTGAATAAGTTTGATTCAATTGTCGTGTTGCCTCATTTGCAATTGTATCGAAAACGATAGAGGATTTTCCAGATCCCGATACACCTGTAAAGACAGTTATTTTATTCTTTGGAATATCTAAATCAATATTCCTAAGGTTGTTTGTGGTCATACCACGTAATTTTAGTTGTTGTTCCATAGGCTATCTCCATTTCTATAAAAACTATAGCACATTAATGCAAGAAACAAACTTTAGTGTCAATTTCGTGCGATTCGATTGTATAAGTTTGTCTAAAGACTTTAAGGTTTAATTACAGGTTTTGAAAGAAACTATAGTCCTGTTGATAATGTTGTGCAACCAATCCTTGGGATAAACACAGTGTATACAGTGCATGAATCCCTTGATGCTGATAGAGATTCATCTTGTATAAATAATTTAAAGCATCTAAAGCTACTTTATATGCTTCTTCTGGTTGCTTGTTGTCAAAGTCTTGTAATACTTCCCGAACGTGTTCTAAAGACCACACTGCCGCCTTTATAGTTTTAATAATCAATAGCCGTGCAATTTGATTCGCATCATACATTCGATAGTTGTTGTCTTTATTTCGTGACGGAACCACCAATCCCTCTTTTTCCCAGTGTCGTAATGTCGTATCAGGTACATCAATCAACCGAGAAACCTCTTGAATCGATAACTTACGTTTTAACTTCAATTCTCGAAAGATATCACCTGATGTAAACATATTGACCGTCTTTTGTGCATGTGATAATTCGCGAATTAACTCGGCTTGATGTCTTGAACAGATCAAGAGGGCTTCATTTGCTTTGCCGTCCATCATACACGCCATGACTTGAATAATTTGGCTACGACTAAAGCCAGCTTGCATCGCTAATACGCACGCCATATATTCTATATGTTTTGGCTCATACTTCCGATATCCATTTGTAGTTCGAATGGACGGAGGAATCAATCCTTCATCCTCATACTTACGTACAGTCGACGTACTGATATTAAATTGTTTTGCTACATCAATGGGTCTCACAATATTCTCCTAAGGCACCAAAATACCATCCGACTTCGCCATTATGTTTGCCATAATAACCTGTCGAAGTTTTCAAAAGTGGGTGAAATAGATCATGCTTTGAAAGTTGAAGTACTGTATCTGTGACATCATCAATAACTTCACTTTTAACTTCATCAACAAATGATTCATGAATCCATGCTTCATCGCCAGTACTACGTTGTTTCACCCGTATAAATTCTGGCTTTTTATCCAGTATCTCAACTTCACGATCCATCCACGATATATGTGTTCCTTTAATTCCATCTTGCTGATTTAAGATGGAATAATAGTCAAATCCGTCAACATAGTCTACTGTAAAATGACCCTGCTCATAGATGAGAACGTTTAGTTGACCATCATCTTTGATAACATTTCCACCATCTATAGAATAGATGTTCTTTATGACATCCAAGATTGGCTTATGATCGATTGTTTGATTGTGATACAAACACACAGGATAATGACCTACAATAACTGGCTTATCAAATTCTGCATCGACTAAGCCGAAGTATGGCATTGTTTGAATTAAATCAACATCCTGATCTGCAAGTGACTTTTGCTCAAGACCTGCGTGGACAAGTGTAAATACATCTGTTTCGATAATATTGGGCAATGCACCCAAGAAGTCGATATATTCTGGATAGTGTAATTTTAGTAAGGTACGCGCTTCGTGCATGTTCATGTCTGGGGTAATGGTAACACCAATGGCTACTAACATTTCATGAATTAGCGATTGTGGTCGATTATTTATATAATTACGCAACATTTCAAAGTGCTCCGAATTATCTAGATATTGCAATGTCTCACAATTCCCTTGAATAATATGAATTTCATGGGTCTTCGAAAGTTCATACGTGTAACGTACAGTTTCTAGAGATGCAGTCCCCTTTTCGGTTAAGTCTCCATTAATAATCAAGACATCATCAGTATTAAATTGAACACGTTGGAGCATCTGCTTAAACCGTTCTAAATTTCCGTGAATATCTGAAGTAATGAGAACACGTCGATTCTTTTTAATCTCAAGTTGTTTAATAATTGGCATTGTGATACTCCTTTACAAAATATACTATGATTGTATCATTAAGATACTAAAAAAAGGAACCCATCATTTGATAGGTTCCAATTTCTTATTCTTCGTCTTTACGAAGTGATTCTAAGATTGTATCAATTCGTGTTCCATGCTCACTTGATTCATCTAGTTTAAAGAGTAACTCAGGTGTGCGACGGATTGACAATGATTTTGCAACTTCAGAACGAAGGATTCCCTTCGCACGACGTAATGCTTCCATTCCCTTTTTCTTATCTTTATCTTGTAAGAAACTGACGTAGATGGTTGCAAATGAGAAATCATTTGTTACTTCAACATCTGTAATACTTACAAATGATAAGCTTGGATCGTTTAAACGATTTACAATTAAAGGTGCAAGTTCACGTTTAATAATTGATTCAATACGTTCTTTTTTAACTGACATTGTAATTACCTCTGTTCTACTTCAACTTCACCGTAGGATTCGATAACGTCTCCCATTTTGATATCATTAAAGTTCTCGATTGTGATACCACACTCGTAACCAGCAGCAACTTCTTTTGCTTCATTTTGGAATCGTTTTAGTGTTGCCATACGTCCTTCATAGACAACAACTCCATCACGCATGAGACGAATTCCAGATTCTTTAACCATTTTACCGTCTGTAACCATACATCCAGCAATAGTACCGACTTTAGATACGTGGTATAACTCACGAACTTCCGCTTGACCATGAATAACTTCTTTAAAGACAGGTGCAAGCATACCTTTCATGGCATGTTCCATATCTTCTACAGCTTTATAGATAATGTTGTAAAGCCGAATTTCAATACCTTCATCCTCTGCTTTTTTACGGATTGCTGCAGTTGGACGAATATTAAACCCAATAATAATAGCATTTGATGCCGAAGCGAGCATAATATCACTTTCGGTAATTCCACCAACAGTGGAACGAATAACTTTAACAGCAACTTCTTTTCCATCACCAACTTCTACACGTTCTAATGCAGCTTTAACTGCTTCAGCAGAACCTTGTACATCGGCTTTAAGGATTACGTTGATGTCTTTGATATCACCGGATTCTATTTGATCGGATAAATCATCAAGGCTTAGTGCACTTGATTGGTTACGATCTTTTTCAATACGTGCATTATTACGTTTTTGAGCAACAGCACGTGATTCTTTCTCTTCTTTAAATGCTCGGAATAAATCGCCAGCAATTGGCACTTCATTCAATCCAATAATTTCGACTGGCATTGATGGAACTGCTTCTTGAAGCTCGCGTCCACGGCTATCAACCATTTTACGGACACGTCCATATGTTGTACCAACGACGACAGGATCTCCTTGACGAAGTGTTCCTTTTTGAATTAATAATGTTGCGACTGGTCCACGACTCTTATCAAGTTTCGCCTCAATGACGCTACCGAATGCAAGACGGTTAGGATTCGCTTTTAATTCTTCAAGCTCAGTTGCTACTAAAATTGTTTCCAGGAGCTCATCGATTCCTTCTCCAGTTTTCGCAGAAATTTTGGCAAAGACTGTTTCACCACCCCACTCTTCAGGTGTAACACCCAAATCAGTGAACTCAGAATAAATACGATCAATATTTTGCTCTGGTTTATCAATTTTGTTGATTGCTACAATAAGTGGCGCTCCTGCCGCTTTAGCATGGTCGACTGCTTCACGTGTTTGAGGCATGACCCCATCATCTGCAGCAACGACAACAACAACGATATCCGTTACACTCGCACCACGAGCACGCATTGCTGTAAAAGCCTCGTGTCCTGGTGTATCTAAGAATGTAATTTTACGACCGTTATGTTCGATTTGGTAAGCACCAATATGTTGCGTGATACCACCAAACTCACCGTCAACAACTTTAGCATTACGAATTGTGTCGAGTGTCGTCGTTTTTCCATGGTCAACGTGACCCATGATAGTTACAATTGGTGGACGCTCTTGCAACATTGCAGGATCATCTTCGATTGTATCTTCAAGTGTTAAAGCATCGACTGCTTCAACTTTAGTTGGAGTCATGTCATACTCCATTGCAATAAGTTCAACAGTATCATCATCAAGAGATGTATTAATGGTTACCATTGTACCCATCATGAAAAGCAATTTGATAATATCAGCAGGACTCTTATTGATAAGTTCTGATAAATCTTTAACAGAAATTCCTTCTGTATAGTCAAACTCTTTTACTACGATATCTTTTGGTTTAAATGTGTCCTGGCTTTGTTTTTTGCCACGACCTTTATTGTTACGATTGTTTCTCGTTGGTTTTCTCTTACTCACTTATACAGTCACCTCTATTTTCTATAAGTTCGTTTTTAATACCTTCACCAAACCTGTGTCTGATATACCGATTGCAACACGGTTATCCATGCCAATTGCCCATGAAAGTTCTTCTTTCGAAATACCCGTGACAACATCAACATTGGCCGTTTTACTTTTATCGGTAATTTGTTTCTTCGTACGTTCAGATGCATTGTCAGCAAGAACAACTAGCTTAACACTGCGTTTTTGAATTGCAGGTAACAATTCGTCACCAGCTACGATTTTCCCGGCACGTCGGCATAGACCGAGACCGTTTAGAAATTTTTCTTTATTTAACATATTCACCCAACATTTCGTAAATAGCATCGTCGACCTTGGTTTTTAAAGCCCGGTCGAGCGTTCTATTTTTCATTGCAAGTGATACAGTTTCAGGTTTACGTGAAATGTACGCCCCTCGGCCATTTTTACGGCCTGTTTCATCAATTTCTACGGTTCCTTCTGGGGTCAAAACGATTCGCAGAAGGTCCTTTTTTGGAAATTGCTCTTGTGTTACAACACATTTACGCATTGGAATTTTTTTCATAATAATTCCTATTCTTGATCGTAATAGTTGTCAAATTCATCGAAGTCGATTTCATCCTCATACCATGAGTTGTCTTCAACTTCTTTTTGACGGTTGATTTCTTCAAGTTCTTCTTTTGTATACTCCGGAACAATTTCATATTCCATTTCTTTGAGAAGTTCAGCGGTATTAACAGGTTTTTCTTCTTCTTTATCACGACGTGGTTTACGACGACGAACTTGTTGCTCTTCTTGGCGTGAAGTATTTGCCAATTCTTCAAACTTGGAGACATATTCTGTACGTGGACGGAAAATATCTTTACGTTCAATTTTTGTTGTTTCTTCTGATTCAGCTTCCTTAGCAACTTCAGGAGCCGCTTCAACTTCCACAGTCTCTTCAATCACTTCATCAACTGGTACTTCTGTTGCTACTGCTTCAGCAACAACTTCTTCAGTACTTGCTTCAGTTTGATCCACTGTATCCATTTCAACAACAGCTTCGACTGTTTCTTCAACTTTCGGAGCCATTTTTTCATTAATTTCTGCTTGGTAAGCTGCCATTAATGACACGTAGTCAACACCTTCATTTTGTGCTTCAGATACTGATTTAATATCAATTCGTTGTTTTGTTAAGCGAACTGCAAGACGGGCATTTTTACCACGCTTACCAATTGCTAATGATAATTGTGAATCATCGACAATAACGACAAGACCTTTGTTTTCTTCATTTGGGAACACTGCAATAATTTCCGCAGGTGCCAATGCATTTTTAACAAGTTCAATCATGTCTTCGCTCCACTCAAAGATATCAATTTTTTCACCTTTGAGCTCTTCGATAATTGCTTGTACACGTTGGCCACGTGGACCGATACATGCTCCAATTGGATCAATATCTGGATCGTGTGAGTATACAGCAACCTTCGTGCGTTCGCCCGCTTCGCGCGCAATCGCTTTAATTTCGACCTGACCATCAAAGATTTCAGGAACTTCATTTTCAAACAGACGACGTACAAGCATTGCATCTGCACGTGATACTAAGATTTGAGCACCTTTAGTATCTTTGTTTACATCTGTAATAACAACTTTTAGGGTATGTCCTTCACGGTACATTTCCCCTTCGATTTGTGCTGCGCGTGGCATCACTGCCAATGATTTTCCAAGGTTGACGACAACAAACTTCTCTTCAACACTTTCAACCATTGCCATTACCATTTCACCAAGTTGATCAATGTACTCGTCGTACACAGCTTGTTTCTCAGCTTCACGAATTTTTTGTTTAATAACGTTTTTAGCTTGAGTTGCTGCTGCACGACCTAATTCAACGATTGGTTGTTCTTCTTTATACCAATCTCCAACTTTTAAACCTTGACTATTGTCTTCGAGTTCATGGATTCCTTTTTCCAATTCATCGTCTTCAACTTCTTCAACCACAAGGAAATTGTGGAATAGACGCATCTCTTCTGAATTGGGATCAATTATTACTTCGACAATCGCATCAGGAACGCCTATTTGACGGCGATAAGCTTTCACTAATGAGTCTTGTAACGCTTCAATAATTACTTCTTTTGAAATATTGCGATTGTTTTCAATTTCTTGCATCGCTAATATGACATTTTTAACGTTCATCTAAAAATTTCTCCTTATACTTTAACTGCAAGGCGCAGGTATTTAATGTTTAAACGTTCAATTGTTACTTCTTTAAGTGCTGTTTTAACGCGATAGGATACAACGACAGCATCATCACTAACACTGACGACAGTACCTTCAACATTTTCAGCATCTTTAAATGTGTTCTTGAATTGAATGAACACATACTGACCTTCTACATCTTTGTAATCATCAGGTTCAATCATTCGTTCAGCTCCAGCTGAACCAACATCCAAACTGATTTCAAAATCTATTGCTTCACCAAATGCCTGTGCAGCCGCCGCGCACATATTTAAATCAACGGATTCAAAGTCTTGACGTGCAATGCTAATGTCAAGAATGTCCTTACCGACATACTCAATATCGATAATATTTAAGCCCATCTCATTCGCAACTGGTTGTAATTTTTCCAAATACTTTTCCATAATCGCTCCTTAAGACAATATATAAGGAGTGGCGTGACCACTCCTTGTTTCAAAGTATACTAATATTATAGACTATTATTTCGTTGTTTGCAAATATATTGACATGGGTCTCAATTGACCTTTGAAGCCCTCATTAATGCGTATTACGTAGAATATCATGCATCTAACGTAACTTAGGGATATCACATTGTATTTCGCATTTTTACTCAGTATGATAAGTGTAAGAGGTGACCTTATGAAAATTCAACTTGGACGTGGCATCGCTTCCGACAATATTGTTGAATCGTTGAAGCATGCCGAAATTGTAACCGAAAATGGTGAGTATGTTTTATACGAGAACAATCAACGTTTTTTAGTGACCAATGGTCATACAACACAGTATTTGAATAGCGACGAAATCAGAACCGTCACGACTCAAGAATCTAGTTTGTTGGTTGAGACTGATGCGGATTCTTTTTATACTCATGATCCGCTCAAAACATTTGAAGTCTTACCCCTTCTGCGAATCAATAAATTCACGATTATCAATTTACATTATATCACCGATATTCGTGTCAAACTGAATATGAAATATGCTGTGAAGGTTTCGGGTTCATGGCATGACGTGAATCGAACTTACTATCATACATTCAAAGAACACATTGGTATCTAGGAGGACCTATATGAACCTTACGAATCTTTACTTAAAAGTGCTTGGTGTAATCGGACTTATTTTAATCTTTTGGCAATATCAACGATCGGCGCTGACCTACAACGCCCGATCCGCTTTAAAACAATCACCCAAACGCCGTTTCGCCTTATCTCATGGAGGCTTCACAGTTACAATAATTGCAACATTTGTCTTCGGTGCATTTTTAATTGTTTATACAAATACAGTTAATACTGCTCAAACTCTCGCACAACAATGTGTCAGTGATCCATACCCTTCAATTTTGGAAGATACTGAGGTATGTGTAAACAGATTTGGTTATGAAATTTTTTCCGATCAAGAACGGGCATTCCGATCATTTGAGAATCACTATCGTAATGAGTTACCTGCGAGTTTTAGTAGCATCACCATCAACAATATCAAATCACTATCATTTAACGCAAATAGCTATTTAACCCCCAATACAAAATATTTTACAACAACTGCACTTAACGCCTACAACTTTCATACCAACGTCAGTACTGTCCCAAATACACATTTGTATCTTGTTGATAATACTTGGCTCGTTGATATCAAGCCAGTAATTCAAAAACCAGATAGCACAGACGTTACATTCGTAATAACCAATATGACATCAACACCCCAAAAGTTTTCAGCCTTTAATCCGATACTCCTCACCGATGGATCAACCATGGTTTCGCGTGATACTTTAGAACCTTTGAATGTGACCATTCCAGCTCACCAAGAAGAAAACATCACACTAACAATTCCTATTAAGGATCAACTTACGATTCGTATCAATGCTGCCAACCAAAGCTGGATTCATCAAGGAGGCCAATCATGAAACAAAAACATCTCGATCTCATTATTATTGTTCTCACCCTCTTCATTTTTCCGCTGTACATGTTAGGGATATGGGGTGTTGGGTTTGACGCTGCTGATGAATCTTGGACATACCTTCATCACAGTATAGCTTCAATGCCCTATGTTATCGTCTATTTCTTGTACTTATTCATAATATTGCTGCTCTCAGCCATTCGCATTCAACGAAATACCCGAACATCACAACTTTTGATGTACACGTACATCACAACCCTTGTCATTCATGCATTATCTCACATGTCTCAGCACTTGCTAGAGCTCCATGCTTTATCCCGTGGTAGGTTCGCAATCTCTTACTATACAACCGGCGGAATCGTACCCTTCATCGGATTCGTGCTATTTATTGGACTACCAATCATTCTAATAATCTTAAGCATCCTTGTGACTGTAACCAATAAACCTAAGCCAATTCGCACATAATATCGAAATAGCCACCGATTAGGTGGCTATTTAACAGTCTACAATCATTGGATGTTTTGATTCTGCTTGGCTGTATTTCCGTCTCCAGGAGTGAAAAGTGCTTCAACAGCGAAACCATCTTCAAGCAGGATTGAAATCACCACAATCGTAATAATAATATAAATACCAAAACTGTAGAAAGACGCGAGACGGTATACTTCTGCGCTTTTCAGTAAGAAGTGTAGAAACGCAATGTATGCAAGAAGGTAAATTCCAGCAAAGATAATCATCAACGCGACATCAATATTGGATCCCTCCATCCACAATCCGACGGCTGATACCATCCCTATACCAATCAAAACCACCCATAGATTTCGAATCGACGTATTTGCTTTTCCAATACGTTGTTGGAACATTAGAGTATAAAGATAAGCGATTAGCAAGCTTCCTGCAACAACGAACGGAATTAAATAGCCACGAAATACAACAGATTCTACATTAAAAAATGTTCCAAAAGACAATCCGGTCCCAATCATATTAACTACAAAACATACAACATAGAGTGTTTTATAGTGACTATTTGTATATGCAGCACTATGAATAAATATGGTTAAGATTACAAGGCCCATACCAAACCACAGCATCCCCCACTCAAAACTCAGCTTAGTAGCCAGCAATGTGGTCACAAAGAATATTATTATCGAAACAAGAAACATCATCAATACTTGCATCATTAAAGACTCGAGTTTTAGCCTCTTCAAGAACATCACCCTCTCTTTATTTTATTATAGCGTGTCTCTATCGTTCCAGATAAAAAAGAGTGCAAGTCGCACTCTTTTTTGCTTAAGTTGTCATAAAATCTTGAGAGATTCTAGAATAAACTCATTTGATTGGTTTCCTGTAAGTGATCAGTGACACCAAGTTCATCAAGTTTTTTGACTGTTGTCGCAGATATTCCACCGCGAGACATCAGATCTTTTTTAGATATAAACTCTCGGTCTTCACGAGCACGCACAATCTGATTTGCAACGTTATTTCCAAGTCCATCAACAACGTTGAATGGCGGGATAATCGCCGTCTCATCACGCGGATCCAGTTTATACTCAGTAGCGTCAGAATAATACAAGTCTAATGGACTAATTTTAAATCCACGACTCATTAACTCTAAGGTAACTTCTAACGTATCAATCAAGTTTTTCTCTTTAATCGTGACTTGATTTTTAGTTTCAAAATTTTTCAAACGCGTGTTGATATTGTTAATGCGGCTTTGAACGGTTTCAATGTTCGTGGTTTGTGTTTCAATCTCATGCGCGTTCACACGCAGCGTAAAGTATGAGCAATAGTAAGCTCTTGGGTGGTGAACTTTAAACCATGCAACACGATTCGCCATCATAACATATGCCACAGCATGGGCTTTCGGGAACATGTACTTAATTTTCAAACATGAATCAATATACCATTCTGGAACATTATTCTTGCGCATGGATTCAATCCAGTTCTCACGCAACCCTTTTCCTTTACGAACACTTTCCATAATATCAAAAGCTTCTTTTGCTGGTAATCCAGCATGCATAAGATACACCATAATATCATCCCGACATCCAATAACTTCATCAAGTGTCATGCCCTTATCTTTGATTAAGTCTTCCGCATTTGTGCGCCACACATCTGTACCATGAGAAAGTCCAGATATACGAACTAAATCTGAAAACTTATCCGGTTTAGTCGCTTCAAGCATCCCACGAACAAACGGTGTTCCAAACTCAGGTAGTCCAAGACCACCCGTAATCTCGTGATAATTTCGTTCATCAACATGGAGTGCCTCCGTACTATTAAAGAGTGATAACGTCGGTACGTCATTCATTGGCACTGTTTTTACGTCAATTCCAGTAATGCGTTCGAGCATTTTCATAGCCGTAGGATCAACATGTCCAAGAATATCCAGTTTGAGGACATTGTCGTCAATATCGTGGAACTCAAAATGAGTTGTATACCACGATGACTCAGGGTTATTCGCTGGATATTGAATCGGAGTAAAGTCGTGAACATCCATATAATCTGGAACAACGATGATTCCACCTGGATGTTGTCCAGTCGTTCGTTTGACACCCTCTGCACCGTATGCGAGATAAGTATTCCATGCATTTGTTGAATCAGTAATATTCATACTCTCATTGTAGCCAAGTACATACCCAAAAGCGGTTTTCTGCGCAACAGTGGAAATGGTTCCTGCACGATAAACATAGGCTTCCCCAAATATCTCTTTTGTATAGTTATGAGCATGTTCTTGATATTCACCAGAAAAGTTTAGGTCAATATCAGGAACCTTATCTCCCTCAAACCCAAGGAACGTTTCAAATGGGATATCTTGTCCATCACCAACTAACGGTTCACCACAACTTGGGCACACTTTCGCTGGTAAATCGTAGCCACTTGAGACACTACCATCCGTAAAAAACTCTTGGTGGTGACAGTTCAAGCAAATATAGTGAGGCGGTAATGGGTTAACTTCCGTAATTTCCGCCAGTGTCGCTACGAGCGACGATCCAACCGAACCCCGTGACCCAACCAAATAACCATCATCTAAAGATTTTTTTACGAGAAGATGGGAAATATAGTAAATAACTCCAAATCCATTCCCGAAAATAGACTTTAGCTCACGTTCGATACGTGAACTTACGACTTCAGGCAATTGTTCGCCATAAATACGATGTGCATTTTCATAAACGATATCTTCTAAGAGTTTATCGGAATTATCCAATTTTGGTGTGAACAGCTCACCTTTTTTAGGTGCCACATCGTCTATGGACTCCAAAAGTTTTACTGGATTTTTAATAACGAAATCATAGGCTTTTTGATCTCCCAACCAAGCAAACGCGGCGAGCATTTCATCGGTTGATTTAAAATGCATATCGGGTGCTACAAAATTCATTCGTTTTTGTTCATTAAACATGAACAACGGGTGTCTTGACCCACCAATTCCTTGAGAATGAATGTAAACATCACGAATAACTTTCTCTTTAGGATGGTTATAGTGCGCATTCCCTACCGCAATTATCGGTTTGTTAAGACGCGTTGCGGTCTCGATTATGCGATTGAGAATTGCTTCTAAACGCTCTTTATTTTCAATCTGTCCCATGTAAATTTGTGGCCCGTAGTAATCCAAGGGCATAATCTCAATATAGTCATAGAAGTCGATCGTTTTATCCAACGCTTCTTGGCTCTTGTTCATTGCGACTTCAAACACTTCCGATGAGGTACATCCTGCACCAATCAGTAAGTTTTCACGACGTGCAACCAGTTCTTCTCTGATAATCCGTGGTTCTGCCATGACAGCATCCCCTTTAGATGTATTCCCAAAGAACGCAAGATTTTTGGTATGTGAGATGGAAATCAACTCATAAAGGCTTTTAATACCGGCTTCATTTTTCGCAATAACATTCGCATGATGTTTACGAACTTTTGAATAACCGTTTTCGTCACTCAAGGTTTGTAGGTCATCAATGACTTGGAAGCCAGACAAGCGAGGATCACGAATCATTTCTAAGAAGACAAGACTTAACACTTCCGCATCATAATCAGCACGGTGAGCGACACTCTCATCGTAGGAAATTCTGAGTAAACGTGCAATCGCACCCAAACGATACGAACGGCGGTTATCATACATCGCACGCGCTAAATCAAGCGTGTCAATGACAGCATTTTGAAGCGGTTTGCGGCCAAGTTTTCGTAACGTTTCCTGTAGAAAATCAATATCAAACTGCGCATTGTGGGCAATTAAAGGATCATCACCCATGAAATTTAAAATATCATCAATTGCTGTTTCAATCGGCTTTGCATTTTTGACATCATCATTAGAAATACTCGTAAGTTCTGTTATAAATGGTCGAATCGGAATCGGTGGTTTCACAAACGTTTGGAAATTCTCGACTACTTTCCCATTTCGAATTCGAACAGCACCAAATTCAATGATATGATCAAAGAAGTTGGATAGCCCGGTTGTCTCCAAGTCAAAAGCAACATAATCACCACTATGAAGTGGCTGACCTTGAGCATGACTCACAATCTTTAGGTCCTGATCAACAAGATTCATTTCCACACCATAACCCAATTTGAAATCATGATCCGGATAGTCTTTACGCATTCGTTTTAAAGCACCATATGCCTTAGGAAAAGACTGAACAGCTGTGTGGTCAGTAATAATCATTCCAGGATGACCCCATTCAAAAGCCTGTTTCATATATTCCGATGCATCACTGATTCCATCCATCTCGGAAAACTTCGTATGGAGATGGAATTCAACGCGCTTTTCTTGAGCTGTATCAAAGCGCTTAAAGATATCGCCAACCTCTTCATAACGATCCATTTTGAAAACATAATCTTTTTCAAATCGTGGTTCAAAAATGTAATTTCCGTAAACCTTGATACATTTTCCTTTTTTGATAATTTCCTCTTCAGTTTTTGCAAAGTCTGTAATCACAATTGCAGCTTTACCATCTGAAATGTAATACTTAACAATAAAGTTTCCAGTACGGGTTTCGCGAACTTCTACTTCGAAGATTTCCCCTGTAACAGCCACATTATGTGCTTCATCCGTCAAGACTTCCATCGCAACGGTATTATAATCTTTACCTCCACGACGCGGCTGACGCGATACGGTCTTGCGCTCTTGATAATCATCTGGACGTTTCATTTGTGGCATCACTACGATTTCTTTTTCAAGATTATCTACACGAACTTGCGTTAAAACATCACAATGAATTCCAAAAGCTTTCAGACCTTCAATAAGTGCGTCCAATTGACGGTCAGCATCTAAACGATGTGATTCATTATCGCAAATAATTGTGAGATTGGTATCATCAAGTGTATAGTGAGCATCTTTTATGGCACGTAATGCCAAACGTGATGCGACAAGATTCACATAACGATTCATATCTAAAGCTGTTATCGTCATTGATTGCGCAATCACCGTCACATTTGCCTTAGATTTGGTGTTAAGTTGTAATTTACGTACGAAGTCCTCAAAGACAGAAAAAGGTAACACACTGTTTACCTTGAGGATTAACTCGAGTACCTTTTCTGATTGATTATAACGGACTGACTCGACGCTTGCATCTTCATAAAATGGAAGATAGTCTTTATTAATTTTGATCGTATTTAATAATTGTTGCACGTACCGTCACTCCTTTATTATTTTACAAGTTTTTGAAATGCATCTTTAGCAGCTTGTTGTTCTGCTTTTTTCTTACTCGTTCCTTTACCAAGACCAAAGATAAGGTCATCCAATTTTACGACAACTTCGAACTCAGGAGCATTGGAAGGCCCCGTAATATTAATGACATCATAGCTTACTGACTTACGAGAATCCGCTTGAATAAATTCTTGCAGTTTCGTTTTGTAATCCGTAATGCTTAACGACTGGAGATCTTCAAAGACTTCTTTAAGGACAACATCCAGTATTTTATTAACACTGTTAATCCCACTATCGAGATAGACAGCACCGATAAAACTCTCAAACAAATCAGCAATTATAGACTGGCGTTGACGGCCACCATTACGCTCTTCACCTGTTCCCAGTAAAAGATAGTCATTTAATTTTAAAAGTCGACTGTAATCAGCTAACGCTTCTTCACAAACAAGCTTGGCACGATAAAGTGTCATATCACCTTCACTGAAATAGTCCGGATGTTTGAAAAGACGTTCTGAAACGGTAATCTGTAGAACAGCATCACCCATAAATTCAAGACGTTCGTTATCTTCAAGAGCAACCGGTGCTTCATTCACATATGATGAATGCACGAAAGCATGCTCTATTAATTTTTTATTGTTATAAGGGATTCCTAACGAATCCAATAAATCCCATTGTGTCATGTTTATCACCTGCGTTTATTATACACGATTAAGTTGTCTTAAAATAGTCTTGTGATAAGACCGAATTTATGATTGCTTTATACTCTGGGTTCTCTTTGTCCTCGGAGATATGCTTTGCATCAATTTTTGCCTGATATAATATTTTTTCATCTTTTTCGATGTCACCAAGAATGAAGTTAGGAACTCCCGACTGTCGAAAGCCCAATGCATCACCAATTCCACGCATTCGCATATCCATCATCGATAATTCGAATCCGTCATGCGATGATGCCAAGGCATTCAATCGTGCTTCCGCAATATCAGTATCAGAGCTGCTAAGCAAGAAACAACAGCCTTGAATACGACCACGACCTACACGACCGCGCAGTTGATGTAATGTAGCCAATCCAAACTGTTCTGCGTTATAAATTACCATCGTATTCGCATTATGGACATCCACACCCACTTCAATGACAGTAGTTGTAACAAGAATATCAATGTTCCCTGCATTGAAAGTTGCCATCACAATATCTTTTTCAAAACTGGTCATTTTACCATGAAGCATCCCAACATGACGCCCCTTAAAGACTTGACTCAAATTCTTGTAGATGTCGTGAACATTTTTTACATTTGGACGTTCCCCTTCTTCAATCGCAGCACATACCACATAAATTTGTTCACCTTCATTTAAAACATGATTCAAATCGTCAATGATGCTTCTCAGAGAGTTTTCTTTAATCACAAATGTTTCAGTCAACTTTCGATGACTTGGATAACCTGAAATTGTAGATACACTTAAATCGAAATACAAACTATTTGCTAATGTTCGAGGAATTGGCGTCGCTGACATCATCAAAACATCGACCATCTTCCCTTTGTCAATAAGAGTTTGTCGTTGGCGCACACCAAAACGATGTTGCTCGTCAATAATCACGTATCCAAGATTGTTAAAGATGACATCTTCAGTGAGCACTGCGTGTGTCCCAATTACAAAAGACACCGACCCAGTCCTTATTCCTTCTAAACAAATTTTTCGTTCTTCAGTGTTTTGAGAGAGTCCCACTACCGTAATGTCAGGAAACAGTGATTTAAAAGCCGCAAGATGTTGGTTCATTAGAATTTCCGTAGGCACCATAAAAACAACTTGATAACCTGCCTTAATAGCTGAAATCGCACTTAAAAATGCAACGACTGTTTTTCCAGACCCAACATCGCCTTGCAATAATCGGTGCATTTGTTGGTCACTTCGAATATCATTCAAGATCTCAGACAGCGCATCATTTTGACTTTTTGTTAAGTCATATGGCAGTTGGTTTAAGTACGACTTCAACACATCGTTTGAGATTGGCTTAGCGATACCGAATGAAAAACCCGATTGATTCAGCGCGACTGATAAATGGTAACGTAAAAACTCTTCATACTTTAGTGTACGAAGTGCAGCCATAAGTTGCTCTTTGGTTTGAGGTCTATGAATCCACTGCAGTGCCTGTTGCTTCGATTGAAGTCGGTAGGCGTCTTTATAAACTGCCGGAACCGTTTCTTCAATTCGTATTGATTCCAAAATTTTCTTAATCAATCTTTCAACTTCGTAATTTTTTATTCCAGCTTTTAATGGATAGCTCGGTTTTAATCCCAAAGTCTCCTCAAGGGGCTTATTGGTCACGGTCTTTGCCATCACCTTATGATCACTTTGTACCGTTCCTATAACGACAATTCCTTCTTTATAGTGGTAATCACGCAAAAAAGGACGATTAAAAATTGACACTTTAATTAACGTATCGTCTGAGAATACCTGGAAGTTTGTGACACTTTGATTTCCTTTGAAGCGCACTGTTCTAAAACCAGATGCTAGTTTTCCTTCAAATACAACAGTTTCACCTTCGACCCACTCATCAATTGACTTTGCTTCATACGAATCGTAACGGTAAGGATAATGATTTAGAAACTGCTCAGGTGAAGAATAATCAAAAGTTTCGATGATTCGATTTTGCTTATCAGTTAATTTCATATAAGAGAAAAGAGCGAAAATCGCTCTTATTCAACTCCAATAATGTATGAGTAGACCGGTTGTTGTCCGTCAATGACTTCAACTTCGACATCATAATTTGATTCAATATGTGCTACAACAGTTTCTACTTCTTCTTCAGCAACACCTTCACCTGTGATTAATGTTACCAATTCGTTTTCTTCTGTAATAAGTTTATCGATTAATGATTGTGTTACATCGATACGTTCTGTACCTGTAACCACGATATCTTTTTCGAGAATTCCCATGAAATCATTTGCTTTAATTTCAAGAGATTCAAACATTGTATCTTTAATCGCATAGGTTACTTGACCTGTTTTAGTATTTGAAATTGCTTCAAGCATTTCTTCTAGGTTTTCTTGTACATCAACATCTGGATTAAACATCACACATGCTGCAAGACCTTGCGGAATTGTTTTTGTTTCAAGTACATGAATGTCTTTATCTTCAAGAATATCTTGAGCTTGTTTAGCTGCCATTATAATATTTGAGTTATTTGGCAAGATGAAAATGTGATCTGCATTAATACTTTCAATTTTTGCAATGAAGTCTTCCGTCGATGGATTCATTGTTTGACCACCGCTGATGATGTGATCAGCACGTAACTCTTTAAACATCGCTTCAACACCAGATCCTGCAGCTACAGAAACGATTGCATATTTGCTATGTGCAATTTCTTTTGCTTTTGATTCAGCATCTAAAATTGTGTTGTGTTGCTCAGTCATGTTTTCAATTTTTAGCTTAACGAATTCACCGTATTTTTGTCCGATATTTAACGCGTTACCAGGCGTTAATGTATGGACGTGAACTTTAACGATGTCTTCATCCGTCACAACAACGAGTGAATTTCCAATTGCTTCCAATTGTGAACGTAACTTGTCTTCGTTGTAACGATCGGTCGATGTTTCGTCAACTTTAATAATGAATTCTGTACAGTAACCAAATTCATCGTGTTCAAAATCAGTTTGAGCTGCTTCGACATCGTTCGCACCTTCAATAAGGTCAATTGAAACACCTTTTAATTCTGAAAGGAATCCTTCTAATACAGTTGTATAACCTTTACCACCACTGTCAACAACACCAACCTCTTTGAGTACTGGTAATAGTTCTGGTGTATTATCAAGCGAAATATTTGCTTCACGCACTAACACTTCGAAAAATTCGATAACATCGATTTCTGGATTTTCATCAACAAATTTACGAGTAGCATCAGCACTTTCACGAAGCACAGTTAAAATTGTACCCTCAACAGGACGCATAACAGCTTTATACGCAACAACTTTTCCGTTAACAAAGGCATCTGCCAATTCATTGACATTAACTTCCATTTTTCCTTCAACAGCTTGTGCAAACCCACGGAAAATTTGAGAAAGGATAACTCCTGAGTTTCCACGAGCTCCCATTAAAAGTCCACGAGATAATGTTTTTGAAAGTTCACCAATGTTTGATGTCATCACTTTCTTTGCATCATTCAATCCGCTTGTAAATGTCAAGTTCATGTTTGTACCTGTATCACCATCTGGAACAGGGAAAACATTCAGTGCATTGATTTCGTTGTATTTATTTGTTAGATTGTTTGCTCCACTTTGAAGCATCTTTAAAAAGATATCACCATTTATTGTTTTCATTATTTCACTACCTTGATCCCTTGAACAAAGACATTAATTGAGTTGAACTCTTGTTGTAATGACTTTTCAAGCATATACTTCGCTTTCTTTTGAACTTCTAAAACTACTTCTGAGATTTTTACATTATAACTAACAATAATGTAAACATCCAAATCGTAACCTGCATCTGTTTTACGTACGATTACACCTTTTGAGTAATTTTCCCCTTTGAGTAACTCAGCAAGTCCATCTTTAAATACTTGTTGAGAAGCCATACCTACGACACCATAACTTTCTGTTATGACACCTCCGGCTAGCATCGCAATTGCATCATTCGAAACTGAAATCTTTCCAAACTCATTTGTTTTTTCGATTGCCATATTCTTCTCCTCCTCTGTGTTTATATAGGTTTGTTTTTTGTTTTATGGTGTACACGGTACAATACTTGCTATCGCCGAGTCCGATGTCGGCCCGTGTTCATTTATGATGATACAGCGATCATCAGTTTGATTAGCACTTACTATACTAGCATAACTCTTCATTTGAGGTAAAGTTTCTGTCTTAATAAAAACAGTATAATTGTTATTCATAACCAGTGTCATCACACTTGGATCATACTGAACTTGTCCAATGTGTACTTCAGATATTGCGTTGAGAATCCCAGGATCCAATGCTCCAAAAGCGTTTAATAACTGCTTTGAAAGCGTATTCTCATCAAAACCAACGAAAACCGGAAGTCCTAATATTGCGGATAGTGAATCCTTTGATATTTCTTTCACTGCTCCATTTGAAAATAAAATTCTAAAATTGCTATTTCCAGTCGGTTCATACCCTATCGCTGCATCTTCTGTAACATTTATGGTTAAGATTCCTTGTGTATAATACATCTTACTCGATGTATTATCAACTCCCGGTATCGATGATGTCTTACGATCTACCAGAAAAGGAAGCTTGAGAATCATTCGATCCCCTTCGTTAATTCCCATTGCTTCGCGAATTTCCATTTCCGAAACAACATGGTTTCCTTCAATCCGAATCTCGCGAATTCGCGAATACTGACTTTGATCAAACACATAAATGCCAGCAACAATTGCCAAAACTATGCAGAGTCTAAAGAATCGCGACATAAATCGCTTTCGTTTTCGTTTCTTCTCGACACGTTTTTTATGTTCAAGATCCGCTTTGATTTTTTTTAGTGAATCATCACCGCTATTCTCTTCAATTGGTTCAAATTTGTTTTTTCTCACGTTGTTGGTCCACCACCCTTGTCACCAGTTCTGTGATATCACGCACCGCATTTGGCATCGCCATCTTATGTGCATTGTTTCCTAACGATTCGCGTCGTACTGAATCAGATAAAAGCGATTCAACGCGTTCGTTAAGATTTGTATCAGTAATTTCATTTTCCTGCATCATATCACAAGCATCTTGATCAAATAATGATTTTGCATTGTAATACTGATGATTATTCGCAACATGTGGACTGGGAATCAGTAACGATGCCAAACCGAACGATTGAATTTCTGCAATCGTTGATGCACCACTGCGACATACAATTAAATCTACAATTGGAAGTAAGGCCTTTTGGTCCACAAATCCTTCAATTCGAATATTTTCATGAACGTCTCCAACCGCCTCTTTAAATGAAGCGATATGTAGTGGCCCAGTCGTTACAATGACTTGATATGCGTCATTATCAAAATTTTTGACAAAGGTTTTGAGTTTCTCATTCATTGATGTCGAACCTTGAGATCCCATAACAATCAGCACCGTCGGTAACGATGTTTTCAAATTCAAACGCGTCTGTTCAGGTATTGAATCAATCGTTTCATGCACTAATGACGCGCGAGGATTTCCAAGATAATGAACTTGTGGCATGTCCGAAAATGCTTCAGGATAGCATGTAATAATTGCTTGCGCCTTATCCGCAACCATCTTATTCGCTTTACCTGGAAATGCATTTTGTTCATGCAATACTAAAGGTATTTTAAGTTTGCTTGCAGCAAACGCGACCGGTGCACTTACATAACCACCAAACGCGATCACAACATCAGGTTTAAGTGCTTTTAGATGTTTCTTTGCTGCTTTGTACGCACCATATTGTGAGAAAACTGCCTTGATACGATCGATTTTACTTCCTTGAAGTCCTAAATTGTGAATTGAGTAGAACGGATAACCCGAATCTGGTACTATCCACGACTCCATTTTATGATCATTTCCAATAAAGAATATTTCATTATCGGTTGTCTTTTTTACATAATCGGCAAAGGTTATCGCAGGGTAAATATGTCCGCCACTACCGCCAGTTACAATACAAATTTTCATATGTTACTCCTGTTCAAAAAGGCTAGATTGTGTCGTGATTTTTAGATGCTCATAGGCTTTGGGTGTCGCGACACGGCCTCGTGGTGTTCGATTAATAAATCCAAGTTGTAATAAATAAGGTTCATAAACGTCCTCTAGCGTCATTGTTTCTTCTGAGATTGATGCTGCTAATGCCTCAATTCCAACAGGGCCACCATCAAACCGTTCAATAATTCCTCTAAGATAACGTAAGTCAACATCATCAAGACCCAAACTATCTACTTTTAGTTTATCAAGAGCATGTTGTGTAATTTCTAAATCGATAAGATTATCATTTAGAACTTGGGCAAAGTCACGAACTCGACGGAATAAACGGTTTGCAATTCGTGGAGTTCCACGGGAACGTTTGGCTACTTCAGAGACTGCTAGACCTTTAATTTCTGTTTCCATTACACGACCTGTACGTGTCACGATATCCTCAAGTTCTTCTTGCGAATAGTATTCCAATTTTGAGATAATACCAAATCGATCTCGTAATGGACTCGAAAGGTCTCCTGCACGCGTCGTGGCACCCACAAGTGTAAATGGTGGTAAATCAATTTGAATACTTCGGGTTGAAGAATCTTTTCCAACGACAAGGTCTATGGAGAAATCTTCCATTGCAGAATAGAGCACTTCTTCAACAACTTTAGGGAGACGGTGAATTTCATCAATAAAGAGGACATCTCCTGGGTCTAAACTTGATAATATTGCAGCAAGATCACCACTTCGTTCAATACTGGGTCCACTCGCTACCTTAATGCCTGTCTCCATCTCATGAGCAATGATATAAGCAAGTGTGGTTTTTCCAAGACCTGGAGGTCCATAAAAAAGCAAATGATCAATTGTTTCATTTCGATTGCGTGCTGCTTCAATAAATATTCTAAGATTTTCTTTTAAGGCATGTTGTCCAATGTATTCTTCCAAGGAATGTGGACGTAACGCTTCTTCGAAGTCTTGGTTAGTTTCTATCGGTTCTCCCGAAACAACTCGTGTCATCACTATCCTCGCCTTCTAGCATTCATTAACTGTAATCCGTACTTAATGAGCGCATTCACATCTTGTTGCTCATGCAACGTGAGCTCGTTTTTAATGGAACCAACTTCAGCACGCTTGAACCCTAAGGTCATGAGTGCATCCATTGCTTCTTCTATGTTTGTTGATATTTTTTCTGTTTTTGGTACATCGCTACCTGTAGAAACAAACTTACCTTTAAGATCTAGTAAGATTTGTGATGCCATCTTTGGCCCTACACCTGGTAGGGTTTTTAAGAACTTTAAATCTTCTTGATCGACCGCAAGAATAAGATCCTGAGGCGATACTTTCGATAAGATAGCCAGACCTGTTTTGGGTCCAACTCCTTTAACACTAATGAGTTGTGTAAACACAGCAAGATCTTGTCTACTCTCAAAGCCAAAAAGAATGATTGCATCCTCGCGTACATGCTGGTACGTATGAACAATCATTTGTGTATCTAGTGCGACTGTTTCGGGTCTACCATAATAGATATAGTACCCAATTCCTTGATTATCAATAATTATTGCATCTTCGGTCCGATTTACGACCGTTCCTGATATATATGCGATCATTTTATCACCGAATATATTTTACCATATTTAGCCTTCATTGAGTACTGATTACGATATGGAATTATAATGAAAAAACCCCGAGTGTCTCGGGGTTTGCTTTTAGTAGGCTTCGCCTTCTTCAAATATGAACTGTACATCGGATAGAATAATAACATCACCATCACGTGCGCCAGCATCACGAAGTGCTTGGTCAACACCTAAACGTTTCATGGACAGACCAAATTGAACTGCCGATTCTTCTGAATCAAAATCAAATTGACGGAACATACGGTCGATACTATCGCCGCTAACACGCCATTTTGTTTCATTAATACGTTCGATTTCAAAGCTTCTACGGGGTGCTTCATATTTATAAACAACCGCTTTACTTTGCTCAACAACAGCTTCT
Organism: Erysipelothrix aquatica; assembly: GCF_009828775.2. GTDB lineage: Bacteria > Bacillota_I > Bacilli_A > Erysipelotrichales > Erysipelotrichaceae > Erysipelothrix > Erysipelothrix aquatica. The sequence goes on from NZ_WTSY02000001.1 coordinate 51,282, forward strand.
TCAACATGCTCATCAAGAATATCTGCAACACGATAAAGAAGTGATTCAATTCCATCACCAACCATTGTAATTAGTTCAAAGACTTCAACCTCTGGATATGCGGCTTTGAAACGTTCAAGATTACCAGAAGCAACCTCTAAGTCCATTTTATTCGCTACAACCACCATTGGTTTATTCATAAGCGTTGCATCATATTTTTCGAGTTCTTCATTGATGACACGATAATCCTCAACAGGATCACGCCCATCTTCTGCACCCATATCCACAACATGTACTAAAACACGTGTTCGCTCGATATGTTTCAAAAAGACATGACCCAAACCTTTTCCAAGGTGGGCATCTTCAATTAATCCTGGCATATCCGCAACCGCAAAAGAACGGCCGTCAGGACTGGAAGCAATTCCTAAGTTGGGAACGATTGTTGTAAAGTGGTAATCTGCAACTTCAGGTTTTGCACGTGTTATAACAGATAAGAGTGTTGATTTTCCAACTGAAGGAAAACCAATAATTCCGACATCCGCTAAGAGTTTTAATTCAATTGTAATTTCTAGTTCTTCACCTAACTCACCTTTTTCAGCATAGTGAGGTGCAGGATTATTGGCAGTTGCAAAGCGGGTGTTTCCACGGCCACCACGTCCACCATGAGCGATAATCTCACGTTGTCCATGTTCCGTTAAATCCGCAATAACAACACCTTTTGCGTCATCGTAAACGACTGTTCCTACCGGAACTTTTAAGATGACAGGTTCCGCAGCACGTCCATGCATTTTTTTATTTTTACCTGCTTGGCCATGTTTCCCTTTGATGACACGATTAAAACGAAGGTCTAATAATGTAGACTTATTGGAATCAGCAACAAATACAATATCTGCCCCTTTTCCACCATCGCCACCGTATGGTCCGCCAAGCGGCACAAATGCCTCACGACGAAATGATGCCATACCATCGCCACCATCTCCTGCGATTACTTTTATATTAACGCGATCGACAAACATAATATCATCCTCTCAATTAAAAATCCCCAGTTTAGAGGGGATTTGGTTTAAAATTTAAGCAACTGGGTAAACTGAAACGCATTTACGGCCTTTGCCGATACGCTCAAATCTAACAACGCCTTCAACTTTAGCGAATAATGTATCATCGCCACCACGTCCAACGTTTGAACCTGGATGAATCTTAGTACCACGTTGACGGTAAAGAATTGTACCAGCAGTTACGGTTTGTCCATCAGCAGCCTTTGAACCAAGACGTTTTGAATGTGAATCACGACCGTTTTTTGTTGAACCTACTCCCTTTTTAGAAGCAAATAATTGGATATCTAATAAGAATTTCATGAAATAACCTCCTTTTCGTTGATTTCAATATATTCTGGGTGTGCAAATTCAATCGTTTTTAATTGAATCAACACAAACTCAAAGAGTTTTTGATTAAGATCAGATTGATTTAATATTTCAATTTTAACAAGTGGTTCTTGTGTCATAGTCAAGTCAACAGTGTTATCCAAAGTATCAAAACCATTAAGTGCGCCAGTCATAATACTACTTACTCCAGCACAGACCAAGTCAAAGCCCGGTTCACCGGAACCCGCATGGCCACTCACTTCCATTGACTGGAACTGATTGTCCTTTGTTAAAACGGATACTTTAATCATTGATTATCCTGAGATAATGTCTTCGACAACTAAACGTGTGTATGGTTGACGGTGACCTTGTTTTTTACGAGTTGAACCTTTTTTGGATTTGTATTTGAAGACAATAATCTTCTTAGCTTTTCCTTGTTTTTCAACTTTAGCTGTAACTGAAGCACCTTTAACATAAGGAGCACCAACTTTTAATGTGCGGTTTTTAACAGCAACAACTGTTTCAAAAACAACTTCTTCTCCTTCTTGAACATCTAACTTTTCAACAAAGATAGTTTGTCCCTTCTCAACGAGGATTTGTTTTCCACCTGTTTCAATAATTGCGTACATAGTACACCTCCTTCAATTTGCCATAAGACTCGCCACCTAAGGTGGATTTCTCGCTTAAACCTTAGCTATGTGCGGTTGTACGCCTTTCGGACATGCAACTTACGCCTTTTTATGCCTTAACATTATAGCCTATGAATTATCATATGTCTAGTATCCATCGACTTTTTAAGCATTTTTTTCGTTTTCTTACAACAACGACTATTTTAGCATATTTTATGTCGTAATTGTAGCTGAGATTTCTCTAATCTTTAAATTTACGTTGTTTGAGGATATCAGAGAATTTCATCCGGTTTCCATAGTTTAACGACCCTTTACGGTAGATGTAAATGGAAAGATTCGCAATCGCCACCGTAACACCAATCATTAGCACTAACGATGCCACTAATTCATAAACGGGAACTGTCGTCATCATATAACGAATCGGTGTTGTAAAGAGTGATACAAACGGAATATATGATGCAAACTTAATCACTGTGGCATCTGGCATTCCCATCGCAAATGATGCGAGTAGATAAGCAATTACAAATACAAATGTTATTGGTGTGACAGCCGAGGAAACATCTTCGACTTTTGTTACGAGTGATCCAAGTGATGCAAAGATAAATAGATATAAGAAATAACCTGAAATTGAGAAAATTGCATAAATGAGTGCAGCATCCCAGGTAATTGATGCTTGAATCATTGCGGTAATAAATTCTGGATAATTCCCTTTGTTAATCATGTATCCCAAAGTCAATCCAAGAATCATGACAACAACTTGTAAGATTCCAATAAGGCCGACCGCCAGTACTTTCCCAAGAATTAACACTTTAGGTTTTGTACTTGTGATTAATAATTCCATCGTACGGCTATCTTTTTCACGTGCAACGGATGTCGCAACCGATTGACCGTACAAGAGAATCAACATATATAAGACGAATAATACACCAAACGCTACAAATGTGCTTTGGGATGCATCTTTTCCAAGTATTTGTACACTATTGCTTAGTGACACTGTAGATGCTTCGCGCACTTGGTTAGGATCGATGCCTTTTTGAGCCAAGTTAGTATCGATGACATTTTGTGTCATGATTGCTTCAACAATTTGTTGATTTTGATTAAACATTGAGCTCTTCAAAGTTAACATTGAGTAGCTTGTATCACTTTTTATAATTATTCCATCTGTCACCGTTTCATCTTCAACTGCTTCTTTTAGTGCTGTTTCGGATGAATAAACGTGAATTCCCGGTAACGCTTTGAAGACTGGTGCATGGATTGACGTGTCGTCTACGACAACTCCAAGTGTCTCATACGTCTCAGGTTCGGTCGTAGTGCTTGTATTATCACTTGAACCTTTATTGAGAAAAAGACTTGGCACAAACGTCATTGCCACAAGAATCATCGTAATAACAAGCGTGGATATAATTGTTGATCGTTTCTTTGCCATTTCTAGGAATTCAAATCGAAATACTGTGCTTAGATTTTTCATGCATTAGTTCCTCCCGCAACATCAACAAAAATATCGTGTAGACTTGGTGTATAGTCACTGAACAATGTAATCGCCATACCTTCTTTAATGGTAAATTCAAGAAGTTCTTGATGGGTCATTGTTTCTGGCAATGTTAGAATCATTGTTTTATTGTCATGCTCAACAGTAACACCCTTTGTATTTAGGAGCTGTTCAAAAGCTTCATTCGGTGTATTCAAGACGAGTTTCACTTTATTCATCCCGCGCTCTTGTTTGATTGCTTCTAGTGATCCTTTTAGAATAATCTGCCCAAAATTTATGATTGCAATGTCATCACAAAATGTTTCAACATATGACATCTGATGACTTGAGAATATAATAATCCGATCATCTGAAATATATTCAGTCAAGGCATCTTGGAATACTTGTGAGTTGACGGGATCAAGCCCACTAAATGGTTCATCAAGAATCAGAATATCCGGTTCATTGAGAAATGCTTGTGTGATTTGAACTTTTTGTTGATTTCCTTTTGATAAGGTTTCAAGTTTACTATTTAGATAAATGTCTACGCCAAATTTCTTGGACCAATATTCAATTGATTCTTGAGCATGTTGACGTGTTGCTCCCCGAAGCATCGCAAAATACAATAATTGATCTTTTACGAGTGTCTTTGAATACATACCGCGTTCTTCTGGTAAATAACCTATTTTATAATCGCCAGGTTTAAATGGCTTATCATCTATCGTGATGGTTCCATCACTTGCTGCAAAAACATCCATTAAAATTCTTAATGAAGTTGTTTTCCCTGCTCCGTTTCGACCAAGATAGCCAAAAATTTGACCTGACTTGACTGTGAATGAAATATCTTTAAGTACATGTTTTTCCCCAAAGTACTTATTTACTTTATGAAAAGTTAGTTTCATTGTTTCCCCTCGTTTCTTGTGGCACTATGTTAGTAATGTAACACACTATATAAGAAATGCAAGGATTTTATAAAAAAGAGCCCGTTTTGACTTGGACTCTTGTACTTATTTTTTTGAGCGTGTCTGTTTCTTTTGTTTCTTTAGATGTGTTTGGGGACTTGAAGACTGCACCGGTTTTAACGTATAGAAAAACGTTGAACCTTCCCCAACCTCAGACGTTACCCAATATTTAGAACCTGTTGCTTCACAAATTGCGCGTACAATTGATAAACCAAGACCTGAACTACCTCCGGTACGTTGATAATTTTTATCAATCTTATAGTACCGATCCCAGACATGATTAATGATATCTGCATCAATTCCTGGTCCATGATCGCTCACTGAAACGGTGACTTCTTTTGGATCAACATGGGCGTGAATTTCAATAATTCGATCATCACCAACATATTTGGTTGCATTATTGATGTAATTATAAAGCACTTGCCCCATTTTGATTTCATCCGCAATCACTTCCAACATCGGATCCACGTCAATCACAAAATCAATATCTAACCCTTGGAATAAATTGACACTTCCGAGAACTTGATCATATAACTTAAACGTTGTTTCTTTAATATCGAATACTTGTGATTCATATTTAGATAGTGTGAGCATATCATTAACTAAACGTTCTAAGTGATTTACCTCATCCACGATAACGCCCAGATGTTTTTCACGCATTTCAGGATCGTCTCCCGAAATATCTTGAATCATCTCAGCATATGCTTTAATCATTGTCAGTGGTGTCTTAATATCGTGACTCACATTCGCAACAAGATCACGACGAAGTTCATCTGTCTTGCGGAATTCATGCGTCGCGAAGTTTAATGTTTTGGAAAGTTCTTTTACTTCACTGTATTCATCTTCATTAAATTTAACACTGAGATCTCCATGCGCCAATTTACGCGCATTTTCAGTTATTTGAACGAGCGGTCGGGATAACCGTCGCGACAAGATAAACGTTACGATCGTAGCAAATGAAAAGACCATGAGCGCAACCAATCCAAATTGGCGTTTAAGAACAAATATCGTCGAATCTAACAACTCGATCGGCGTATTGATGAAAATATAGAAATCATTATCTTGAATCTTGGCATTTTTACCATAAAAGTACATGCCTTGTTCAAAAATTTCACTATCGAAGCGAATTGAAAAGTCATGAGATTGTGAATTTTGAGTCATCTTCATATATTCTTGGACTGCATCAGACGAGAGATTTGAGATATGACAGTTTGTCCCAACTGCATCCGCATTGATAATTCGTATTCCGCGCTCATTATAAACGACAGCACACATGTTTTCTTTCGCTAACATCTGCGTCATTGCTTTTTCGGAATTATAGAAATCTTCACGCATTAAAAGACGTTCAATTTCAAGAACGTTCTTCTGAATGGTCTGCGCACGGTTTCGTTCATAATAGGGTCCAATAAATGAAATCTGGAGCATCCACAAAAATAAAAGCATGAGTCCAGTTAGTACTAAGAAGTACAACCAGACTCGAAATGCCATATTTTTAGTTGATGACTTCAAATTTATAACCTGTTCCGCGTACTGTCACAATATAATCTCTGTAAGCACCGAGGTTCTGGCGCAACATCTTAATGTGGGTATCAACGGTACGATAATCACCATAATAATTATAATTCCATACTTTATCTAATAGTACATCTCTAGATAAGGCTTGATCCTTGTGTTGAATGAGAAACACAAGTAAGTCGAATTCCTTAGGTGTAACATTGATACGTTCACCATCCACCGTCAAATTACGGCCCGTAATATCAACTTCAAGTCCGCCAAAAGTATAGACAGAATGTTTCATTCCTTTTGATCGTTCTGCTACGGCTTTAATGCGTGCCATGAGCTCACGAGGTGAGAATGGTTTCGTTACATAGTCGTCAATTCCAAGCTCAAATCCAAGAAGTTTATCAAACTCTTCTTGGCGTGCTGAAAGCATGATAATTGGTACATCTTTGATTTTTTTAATTTCTCGGCATGCTGTAAACCCATCAAGATTAGGCATCATGATGTCCAATACAACAACATCATAATCTTCTTCTTTTACTTTATCGATGGCTTCTTGACCATCGGATGCTTCATCCGCAATCAAACCAGATGCTTTTGCATATTCTTTTGCTACTTCGCGAATTTTGACTTCATCGTCAACAATTAAAAATTTAATCATCTGTATCACCTCTTAGTTGTAGTTATATCATACACGAAACGGGTACTAGTTTTCAAACGTAAACATATCTTGAACAATAATTGAATCTGTTTCTTTTACCTGGACTTTAATGAGAACCACCGCTCCAACTTCAAGCTGGTCTTTAATTTTTTCATAGACATTATTGAATACAACAACATCTTTATTATCAGTATCATCGCTAACTTGAAGGAACGCCATCATTTTCCCGTTCTTTGCGCGATGTTGCTTGACTGCTTCGATCATGCCAATGACACGATAGTATTCGTAACGTGGCTCGAGTTGAACAAGCGAATCCGTGCCATGTTTGGCTTTCAAAGATTTCGTTGGATGGTCTGAAAAGTAAAAGCCCAATAAATCATGTTCGTACGCCAAAGTCGCGCGAACATTCTCATTAACCTGCGTAAAGATGGGTTCGCTAATTAGTGAAAAGTTAAGTTGTTTTCGCCCGTCTTTTTCGACTTTAATAATATTGGCATAGCGAATGGCTTCTTCTAATGATGCGAGCATGGACTCACGATTAGCACCGAAGTAATCCATCGCCCCCGCTTTAATCAACATCTCAAAATGACTCTTTTTAACCCCAACAAGATTTAATCGGCTCACCGCATCATAAAATGATTTGTACGATCCATTTTCTGAACGCTCTGCTTCAATCTCTGCTGCAATCGTTCCACTAATTCCTTTAATGATAGTGAATGGCATGCGAATTTTAACACCATCTAGTGTGTAAGCACTATGGCTATGATCTAAATTGACACTCAATAAACTCACATTGCGACGACGACATTCGTCAATATATTGTCGTGTCTTGACATCGCTTCCTAAAACACTCGAGAGGAGTTCTGTATAAAAGAGATGTGGGTAGTTTGCTTTAAGATATGAGAGTTGATAGGCAATCAAACCATACGCAACAGAGTGCGATTTATTGAACCCGTAATTTGCGAATTTTTCTATTAAATCATAAATTTCATTTGCAAGTTCACGATCATGTCCTTCACGAAGACATCCATTAATAAAATCTTCCCGAAGTGCATTGAGTTCAACTGCGTTTTTCTTACCCATCGCTTTTCGTAAGATATCCGCTTTTCCAAGTGTGAAACCTGCCATTATTTGCGCAACCTGCATAATTTGTTCTTGATAAATTAGAATTCCATAGGTAGATTCAGTAATTTCACGCAACTTCGGATGTAAATATTTAACACTTGATGGGTCTTTACGAGACGCAAGGTACAGTGGAATATTTTCCATGGGTCCTGGACGATACAACGCGATTGTATCGACAATGTCCATAAATTTGCTTGGCTTAAGTTTTTTAAGTAATGCTTTCATACCATCTGATTCTAATTGAAATACTCCAACAGTTTCGGCAACCGAAAGAAGTTGGTAAGTTTTTGCATCGTCCATCGGAATTTTCATTATGTTAAATGCGGTCGTTTCATTAATTTTACGTGCGATGTTGTCGATGATTGTTAGGTTTCTTAGTCCCAAAAAGTCAATTTTGATAAGCCCAATAGCTTCTAAGTACGTCATATCATACTGTGTTACATGCGTTTCTTCATCAAATGCGAGCAGTGGCACAACATCGTCAAGTGGTTTGCGCGACATAACCACCCCAGCTGCATGCTGTGAAGCATGGCGCAGTAACCCCTCTACTTTTAAAGCAATTGTAAAAACACGCTTAAGGTGTTTATCGCTATTGAGAAAGGTTCTAAATTTCGGAACGTTGTCATAGTTTTCTTGAAGCGTGCTTGCGCTAATTAGCTTCGCACCCGTATCTACAGTACGAATTGGAATTTGCAACACTCGACCAACATCACGAAACGCTTGACGCGCTCGTAATGTCCCAAATGTCACAATGTTCGCAACATGGTTATGGCCATATTTTTCTTGAACATATTGAATTACAAGATGACGCTTGTCATCTGGAAAGTCGATATCAATATCTGGCATCGAGATTCTTTCGGGATTCAAGAATCGTTCAAAAAGCAAACCATATTCAATCGGATCTACTTCGGTAATTCCTAAAGCATAAGCAACCAAAGATCCTGCAGAACTCCCGCGACCCGGGCCAACATAAATGCCCTCTTTTTTTGCGTATCGGATGATGTCGTAAACAATTAGAAAATAATCAGTAAAATTCATACCATTGATGACCGATAATTCATACTCGAGACGATCTTCATAAACTTTATTCACCGGTTGCTTAATACGGCGACTTAAGCCAAAGGCAGCAAGTTTTGATAAGTACACATCGTTGCGAACAGCTTGACCTGTCTCAAAATGAGGCAATGATGTTTTAATACTAAAAACATCGACGGTGCACATATCCGCTATTTTTTGTGTGTTTTCCAAACAACGTGTATCATACATTGATGCCATCGCTTCTTGGGAATAGAAATTACGATGGGGGGACGAAACCAACGTCTTGTCTTCTAAATACGTTCCTTTACCAATCGCCTGGACAACTCTAAAGGCTTCTTCATCACCTTCAAGTTCATAGTAAACTTTAGACATAGCAACAGGCTCAATATCGCTAAAAATCGCCATGTCGATAAGTTGCGAGTTTGTTTTTCGAAAGAAATTCGATTCTTGGTGTGATATCCCAATATACAGGTGCGTAAACATTTGCTTCATAACATTAAGACGGTGCTTCACCTCATCTAAATTTTGATTCAATAATGCTTTTTCAAACGGACCACCTTCCGAATGTGCGATCACTATCAACGATTTTTCATACGTTAATATTTCTTCGAATGTAAGCACTGATTTTTGACTTAACGCGTGACTCAGATGCATTAAGCCAATATATCCGGAGTTATCTTTCGCAAGCAATGTCGTTGTAAACGTCTCTTCTTCGTGCGAGAGCGTCACTTCCATTCCAAATAATGGCTTAACACCAACTTTTTCGGCTGCTTTTTGAAACTCCAATGCTCCAAAAAGGACATGCGAATCTGTTAGAGCAACAGCTTGCATGTTATTTTCTTTAGCATTTTTGACAATTGTTTCCACTGACATCAAACCTGCCAGTAACGAATACGAACTCCGAACGTTTAAATGTATCATGGGTCACCTCATTGCCTTTATTATAGCGTATGTTTGAAAAGAAAAGAACGTATATACGTTCTTTTTATCCTTCATAACCATTCGGGTTGTTACTTTGCCAACGCCATGTATCTTCGCACATTGTGTTGATGTCACGGGTTGCTTCCCAACCGAGTTCTACTTTTGCTTTGTGAGCGTCTGCATAGCATGTTGCAATGTCTCCAGGGCGTCTTGGTTCAATTGTATACGGAACTGCTTGACCTGATGCCTTTTCAAACGCCTTTACAACATCTAACACAGAATAGCCGTTTCCAGTCCCCAAGTTGTAGACAACATAGCCCTGATTGTCACGAATTGGCTTAAGTGCAGCCACATGACCTGTCGCTAAGTCAGCAACGTGGATGTAATCGCGAACACCAGTTCCATCTGGAGTATCATAATCATCACCAAAAACTGATAATTTTTCACGCTTACCGACAGCAACTTGAGCGATGTAAGGAACCAAATTATTTGGAATTCCTGCAGGATCTTCACCAATCGTACCCGACGCATGTGCTCCAATTGGATTAAAGTAACGTAGAATTACGACATTCCACTCTGGATCGGAATTTTGGAGATCCTTAAGAATATCCTCTGTCATCAATTTAGTTGCACCGTATGGATTCGTCGTCGACAATTCAAAGTCTTCTAAGATTGGATTTGTTTTTGGTGATCCATATACTGTTGCTGATGAGCTAAAGATAATGTTTTTGACATCATGATCACGCATTACTTCGAGCAATGTCAAAGTCCCCGAAATATTGTTTTTGTAGTATTCGAGAGGTTTAGAAACCGATTCACCAACTGCTTTGAATGCAGCAAAGTGAATTACAGCATCTACTTGTTCTGCATCAAACACAGCACTAAGGGCCGTTTTATCAGTGATATTCACTTTATACATTCCCGGTCTTTGACCTGTAATAGCCTCAATACGATCTAAAACAATGGGACTCGCATTAGAATAGTCATCAACAATTACAACTTCATGACCTTGTTCTATCAATTCAATTGTTGTGTGGCTTCCAATATATCCAGCACCACCTGTTACTAAAATTCTCATGTCTTTAACTGCTCCTTATCTGTATTTGTTAACAACAGCATGCATCGCATCCCATTGTGCTTCCATATCTTGAATCAGTTTCATTTGTGTTCGTGAGCGTACAAGATTGTGGGTATCGTAATCTGTTTTAAAATAATTATCGCCATCAATGTAATCCGTTAAGAAACGCATACCACATTCTAATGTCATCATTTTAGCACCGACTGCAAATTGATCCAACTCAACATCCGTAAATGATCCATTACCACCTTCGATAAACCCTTTCGTAAAGGCTTCATAGTACTCAATACTAAAGTTTACTTTATTCAGATCTTGCTCATCTTCAAGAGCTGTACTGGCTCCAAAGCGAATGGCATCACCAAAGTCATCAACCGCAAACCCTGGCATGACGGTATCCAAATCCACAACACATAACGCTTGTTTTGTTACATTATCAATCATAACGTTATTTAGTTTTGTGTCATTGTGCGTGACTTTAAGGGGCATTTCTCCTTTTTCATGCAAATCCCATAGGATGTTCATGAAATCAGCTCGTTCTTTATAGAAATTAATATCTTCTTGAACTGCTGCAGCACGACTCTGTGGGTCACGCGCAATCGTTTCTTCAAAAGTTATGTAGCGTGACGGTGTATGATGGAATTTTTCAATTGTGTAGTGCAATGTTTCAACCGGAAATTCTGAGAGTTGATATTGAAATTTACCAAATGCAACGCCACTTTGATAGAAGACTTCAGGATCTTCGACCAAATTAAAAGATGTAGCATTGGAGATATATTGGTAAGCTCGCCAATAGTTTCCTTCTGGATCTTGCGTATATAACGCACCATCTTGTGTGCGGATAATTTCAAGAACTTCACGTTCGGGATTTCCACCTTCTTCAGTGACAATTTTCTTGATATACTGCGTCACACGTTCGACATTCTCCATCAATCCAACTGGATTGGTAAAGATTTGATGATTGATGCGCTGAATAACATATTGATTCGTATCAAAATCGACCAAATACGTGTCATTAATATGACCATCACCAACTGGCTTATGGTTTTTATATTCCCCATTGAATTTAAACTCGTTTATTACAGTTAACATAATGCCTCCAATAATTTACTTATACTATATAGTATACACCTTTGCCCTTTCGTTTTAAATAAGTTAAAGGGCTTTCATAGCGTTACAAACATTCGCAATATTGAGATACATTTAAACAAACAAGATTACACAATCACTTGATAACACCCTTCATCAAAAGAAAAGACCATTTAAAATGGTCTTTTATCCCAATCCAACATCCAATAGCATCATTATGGTGAACCCAATCATACATCCTATGGTAGCGATGTCAGAACGCATATTATCGTTACCAATATGCGCTTCTGGTATTAGCTCTTCCACAACAACATAAATCATTGCACCTGCAGCAAAGGCTAAGGCAAACGGGAGTAATGGTTGCATTACAGTTACCGCGTATGCACCGAGCATTCCTGCGAACGGCTCAACAATTCCACTTGCTTGTCCATACATAAATGCTTTGCTCCGTGACATTCCCTCGCGCCGCAAAGGAATTGAAACTGCAGCCCCTTCAGGAAAGTTTTGAAGTCCAATACCAATTGCAAGAGCAATCGCACCAGCGATAGTTGCACTTGGCATTCCTTGAGCAGCAGCACCAAAAGCAACCCCTACGGCGAGCCCTTCAGGAATATTATGAAGTGTAATCGCCATCACAAGTAAAACAGAACGTTGCCAATGTGTTTTGATTCCTTCTGCTTCGTCAGTTGGTTGACCTAAATGAAGGTGGGGTAAAATCTTATCTGCAAGAAATAAAAATGCTCCTCCCGATAAGAAACCTCCCGCAACAATGAGCAAGACATTTTGATCAATAGCTTCAGCCATATCAATGGCTGGTGCTAATAAAGACCAAAAGCTTGCGGCAATCATAACTCCCGCCGCAAACCCTAGCATCCCGTTGAGAACCCCTTTATGAATTCTTTTGAAAAAGAAGACAGTGGCAGCACCTAATGCTGTAACACCCCATGTGAAAAGCGTCGCAAGAAGTGCTTGAATTACAGGTTGTTGTTCCAAAAACCAAGTCATCATAATCTTTCCCCTCTATAGTGTGAAAAAGCAGTTGCCCTTAGGCAACTGTTCTTTTTCTTATTCTCCAATACTTCGTTTAGCAAGTATTTCAATGATTTCAGATACATTTTCTTTCGTCAGTTTGCTGACGCCAGATGCCAATCGGTGACCTCCGCCTCCAAATTGTTGTGCAATATCATTAATTGTGTACTCGCGTGAGCGAATTGAACCTTCATATGAACCATCTTCATCTTGAGTAAAGATTGCCCAAATTCCGAATTCTTGAACACCTGACATAACATTGACAAATCCTTTAATTTGCTTACTTGTAGAACCTACTTCAGCAATACGCTCAGAATCCATGACAATGAAAGAATGCGCTTCTTTGACTTCTACAAACTGTGCAATCTTATTTTTGAGCTCAAAGACTGCGCGTGGTTGTGTGAAGAGATCTTGATTCAATTTTGAAATATTTGCACCTTGTTCAATTAAAAAGGATGCTGATGCAAGCGTTTTTCCAGATGTCGCTTCCGTCGAAAAACGAATTGTATCTGTTAAAATTCCACTTAATAGTGTATTCGCAATGTCTTCGGTAAATGACTTGTCAAAACCACGAAGAATATCTGTAACGATTTCGCACGCGCTTCCGCGTGATGTATCTACCATCTGTAAGTCACCGTAAGGATCCACTTCTGGATGGTGATCAATCTTAACAAGTTGTTTCCCTAACATGTAACGCTCATCGTCAATGCGTGGACGGTTTGCTGTGTCAATAACAACTGATAGAAATTCACCCGATAATTCAACGTCATCCATCATTGGATAAATTGAATAATGATGGTCATTTGACCCTAAAAGATGAACGGTCTTATTCGGATAATTATGCTTCACCCATTTTGCAAATCCAACTTGTGATCCCAAAGCATCACCATCTGGATTTACATGACGAAAGACAGCAATCGTATCATAGGCTTCAATGAGTTGAAGCAGTTCTTGACTACCCTTCATTGTGAATGCGGAATGCATCTTGTGCAATCATCAATTCTTCATTTGTTGGAACAACCCATACCGCAACTTTTGATGCATCTGTACTTAAACGAACTTCGTCGCCATGTGTTGCATCATTAAGTGCTGAATCGTACTCAATACCAAGTCCTTCTTTAATAACATCAAGAACTGCAGCACGTGTACCGTTGTCATTTTCACCTAAACCAGCAGTGAACGCAATTACGTCAACACCGCCCATTTGAAGTGCATATGCGCCAACATATTCAAGTACACGTTGTGCATACATTTTACGTGTTAAGATTGCACGTTCGTGACCTGCTTCAATAGCATTTTCGATATCACGTGCATCGCTTGAAATTCCACTGATTCCAGCCATTCCTGATTTTTTGTTGAAGATATTTAAGACTTCTTCAGCTGAAATGTTTTCTTTTCTCATAAGGTATGTCACGATTGCTGGATCCAAATCACCAGTACGTGTTCCCATGATAAGACCTGCTAATGGTGTGAATCCCATTGATGTATTTACACAAACACCATCTTTTACAGCACTTACAGAAGCACCGTTTCCTAAGTGGAGTGTAATAACACGTAATCCTTTTTCATCACGACCCATAAGTTCTGCGGTACGTTTTGAAACGTAGTCATGAGAAACACCGTGTGCACCATAACGACGCACTTTATGATCTGTATAGTAGTCATATGGTAAAGCATACATAAATACTTCTTCAGGCATTGTTTGGTGGAATGCTGTATCAAATGCAAAGATATGTGTTGCATTTGGTAATTCTTTACTAAATGCACGGTATCCGATTAGGTTTGCAGGGTTATGTAATGGCGCTAAATCTGCTAATTCTTCAACTTTAGAAATTGAATATTCGTCACAAATTACTGATCCTTGGAAATACTCTCCCCCGTGAACAACACGGTGACCAGCTGCTTCAATTTCTGATAAATCAGCAACAATTTTTTTCTCAACAAGACCACTTAAGACTAAGTCAGCTGCAAGTTGGTGGTCTGGAATATCCATTGTAACAGTTTCTTTTTTTCCATCATATTTGAATGTTAAGATTGAATCATTTAATCCAATACGCTCAACGATTCCGTTTACTAAAATTGTAGCTTCTGGCATTTCCAATAATTGGAATTTTAATGAACTACTTCCGGCATTTACTGCTAATACTTTACTCATAATTTCCTCCCTTTGATAAATGTATCGAGTATGGCATTGACGTCATTGTTTTCTAGAGCATAGAGTTTATCAAATAGCGTCTGATAATCATTTGCTACACCGAGTTTTTCTTCGTACTCGATCAATAACTTTGAAGTTCGATTTAAATTATCGAACACGGCTGCACGGCTAATTCCGAGAATATCGGCAATCTCTTGATATGATAAATCATCTTGATAATAATATCGAAAGACTTCCTGTTGACGTTGTGTCAGTAGTTTCTCATAATAATCGAACAGCTTATTTAAAAATACTGTTTTTTCAATATTCATTAGGCATTGTCACTCACAAGGTTATAGAGGTATGCTTCAATATCAAATGGGCGTAAATCTTCCATTTTTTCACCCAATCCGATATGACTTACTTTGATACCCAGTTCATCCTTTATACTTAGGAGAACACCACCTTTTGGTGAACCATCGAGTTTTGTAACAATTAATGAATCAATTGGCGTAACTTCGGTGAAGGTTTTCGCTTGTAGAAGGCCATTTTGACCTGTATTACCATCGATTACAAGATATGTATGATCGATTGCTCCAACTTCACGTTCCAAAACACGTTTCATTTTGTCGAGCTCTTTCATTAAGTTGACTTTGTTTTGAAGACGGCCTGCGCTGTCGCAGATCATAACATCATACGCTTCTGCTTTCGCATGACGCGCTGCATCAACATAAACTGACGCAGCATCACGACCTTCATCGCCTCCAATAAAATCAACGCCGATTTCATCTGCCCAAACTTTCAATTGATTACTACCGGCTGCTCTAAAGGTATCGCCTCCAACGAGAAGAACCCGTTTCCCTTCAGATTTATAGTAGTGTGCAAGCTTGGCACATGTCGTCGTTTTGCCCGACCCATTAACACCAACAACTAGTATAGCATTTAGACGACCATCTTCAAGTGCATAGGGTTCGATATTTTCACCATATTGGCGCATCATAACCCCCGCTAGGGTCTCTAAACTCTCTTCTTGCGTCATCGAAGGCTTAACTTCTTTACGAAATGCCTTGATTATTTTTTGTGCACTTTTTAATGAAACGTCCGATTGGATCAAAACTGCAAGCAAATGATCATACCATGCATCATCAAATTTTGGCTTTCCTGTAAACATTTCTTTGAGTTTTGTACCGAACGTTGCCTTTGTTGAATCTAGCCCCGTACTGTATAACTCTTTGTCTTCTTTTTTAGAGAACGATTGTTTTAATTTGTCAAAAAATCCCATTATGCTTTCGCCTCCTTCATTTCTACTGCTTCTTCAAGACGGACACGTAACATTGACGAAACACCTTTGGTAGGCATCGTCACACCATATAAGACATCAGCTTGCGCCATAGTTCCTGGACGGTGTGTAATTACGATAAATTGTGTATCATCGCTAAATTTTCGAATATAGTTTGCAAAACGCTCAACGTTCGCAGAATCAAGTGCTGCTTCCACTTCATCAAAGATACAAAGTGGCACATGACGTGCTTTGAGAATTGCAAATAGAACTGAGATTGCAATCAGTGATTTCTCGCCACCAGAGAATAGTCGAATATTCTGTACTGATTTCCCAGGAGGCTGTACATCAATATCAACCCCCGTATTAAGCAAGTCATTTTCATCTTCAAGGATTAAGCGAGCGCGTCCTCCGCCAAATAAGGCACTAAAGACTTCTGGAAGCTCCTCGTTAATTTTGTCAAACATTTCTTTGAATTGCTTGACCATGATTGTATCCATTTCTTCGATGACAGCTAGTAACTTGTCGCGAGCGCCATGAAGATCTTCAAGCTGTGTTGTATAGAATTCGTAACGTTCTTTAGTTTCCGCATATTCTTCAGGTGCTTCAAGGTTTACATTCCCGAGCGCTGTAAGTTCATTACGAAGTTTAAGGACTTCATCACGACTCATTGCAGCATCTTGGTCGTATACATTTTCAAAAGCATAGTCATACGTCATTTGGTATTCCGATGATAATCGCTCTAATCCTGTTTCCAAACGTGTATTGTTTTTAGTAATATCCAGTGCTAGTTGATGACGTTTTTGTGTGAGACCATTTAAATCTTGACGATACTGGCGTAACAGAATTTCTTTCCGTTGGATTTCAGTACTAATGCCTTGGCGTTGTTCCCGCATTAATGCAATGTTAGTGGTGAGTTCGTCACGTTCCATGTAAGCTTTGTTGAGTTGTGCGACAATATCATCGCCTTCCCCTTCGGGCACTTCTGTGACATCATCAGGATTTAAATCTTCATATTCTTGTTTTAATCGTTCATATTTGGATCGTTTAACATCTAAAAGCGGCTCCAATTGAGCTAGCGAAATACGGCGTTGCATTAAGATATCACTTTCGTTTTTATGCGTTGTCGTTAATGCATGCATCGCATTTTCGCTTAAGATAAGTTTTTCTTTATCTTGAATGATTTCTTGTTCAAGATTTTCTTTATCTTTTTTTAGTGTCATAACAGAAGTGTTGTTATTGCGGTTCTTACCACCCGTCATCGTTCCACCACGGTGAATTACATCACCATCCATAGTTACAATTTTATAGTTGTGGTTCAACATCTTTGCGATTCTATTAGCTGCTTCGATCGTATTCACGACGAGTACATTTCCAAGCAAACTGTCACGTAACTGATCATAGACCGCGTCATTTGTTACAAATTCACTGGCCACGCCTGCAAAGCCGTCAACGTGTGATGCAACCGTAATTGCATCTTCTGAAACACTGCGCGGCTTCGCAACGGTTAACGGAATAAATGTTGCACGTCCTGCATTGTTCTTTTTCAAGAAGTTAATCGCATTAACAGCGGCCTTGTCATCGTTCGTTACGAGATGCATCATGGAACCTGCTAACGCAGTCGTAATTGCAATTTCATAGTTTTCAGTTGCAGTAAATACATTACCAACTACATCATGTACACCAAATAGTGAACTCTTGTTATTCATAATCGCTTGAACACCATGATTTGACTCATAAGGACGTTCCAATCGCGAATTTACAATGTTGAGTCGGTTTTCTAACTGTTGAATTGCTGTCGTAAGTCGCGCGACATCTTGTTGTTGATCTGCAAGTTTACGATTTCGTTCATAGCTGTTTTCAACCAACATTTCAACTTCTGCACTTAATTCTTGATGGCGTGCTTTACGATCATCGTATTCAAGTTTTGCATCGTTGAGTTGTGCTCGCATTTCTTTTGCTTTTTCTTGGGCATTTCCAACTTCCAGCGTATATTTACGACGCTCTTCAATTTCAACTTTTCGCGTTTCCAAGAGACCGATTTCACGAATCGCTGCCATCATGTTTTCTTGTGCTTTTGAAACATCACGATCCAATTCATGAAGTGCTTGACGTTTGGATTCTAATTCGTGTTCGTAGACCCCTTCAGATGTCTCAAGTGAAGCAAGTTCAGCATCAATTTTAAATAAATTTTGTTTGATAACTTCGTTAGCTTCAGTGAATTCTTGAATTTCTTTAACCAATACCGAAACTTCGACTGCTTGTAGGAGTTCTTTTTTATCGCGATATTGTTCTGCTTTTTTAGCTGCACGTTTTAATGAATTCACTTGTCGTTCAACTTCATCAACAATGTCTTGCATCCGCTCCATGTTTTCGCGTGTTCGCTCCAACTTGTTGATGGATTCAATTTTTCGTTTCTTATATTTCGAAACACCTGCCGCTTCTTCAAATATCATACGACGTTCTTGTGGTTTGGCTTCTGCAAAGTACGAAATTGTTCCTTGTGAGATAATGGACAGTGAATCTCGTCCTAACCCAGTATCCATCACCAAATCATGAATGTCACGAAGCCGCACAGCTGTCTTATTAATCAGATACTCTGATTCACGCGTATCACGGTATAGTCGCCGTGTAACTTCAACTTCTTCGTAATCACTGTTCAATGGTTTTGAACCATTATCAAATACAAGTGTTACTTCAGCTAAATTTACTTTTTTTCGGTTCTCAGAACCGTTAAAAATAACGTCTGTCATACTTGACCCACGCATCGATTTTACTGATTGTTCACCTAATACCCATCGTATCGCGTCACTAATGTTACTTTTACCGCAACCATTAGGACCAACCACACCAGTTACAGGATCCTCGAAATTTATGACCACTTTATCTGCAAAGGATTTAAATCCTTGCATTTCAATTTTCTTGAGGAACATAGTTACCCCCATTCTTATCTTGTCTATTATAGCGTAATTTCGCAATAAACAAAAGGTTATGAAAGTCGAAATTTGCTTTCTTCTGTGAAGCGTGGTAAAGTAAATTCGTGAGTGAGGAGACATTATGGCTAAAAAAATAATACTCGTTGCATTTACAGCGTTTGCTATAGTTGCGATATTCATTGGGCTTTATAACCAATTTAGTAGTCAAACAGTAGCGATGACGCGTACTGTAGACACAGTTGATTCTGTAATTTCTACATCTATTTCAATCGATGACATTTCAAAATATTCAAAAGAAAACCCCGGTAATCACGTATTTTTAATTCGTGATGGTAAATCCGATTCCGATTATGTAATTAATTCTATTCTAACGCCGCTTGCTAAAGAACAAGAGAAACGTCCTACACCGGAAATTGTTTCAATTGATATTAGTAGTGCTGAGAATATGACCGGAACCCGTCTTAAGAATTTATTTGGTGTCGATTCGTATCCAGCGTTTGTTTATGCAAACTTTGATACAACAAAAAATCAACTTAACGTAGAATCAAGCATTTCGTTTAATTCTAAAAAACCAATGACTGTAGATGAATTAAGAACATGGTTCTTTAACAACAAACTTTGGACTGGCTTATATAAATCATAAGCCAGTTTTTTTATTGAAAAAAGGTACCCTCTTAGAAGGTACCTTTTTTGTTATGCTTTAACTTTACGTCTTTTTGTTGTAAGTCCAAGAAGTATGACACCAGCAGCAAGTATAATATAACCAGTTTGATGCGATGTAACACCCGTTGGAGGAAGGACTACTTTATCCTGTTTCCAAATAGCAAATACTTTCACATTAGCATGCATTACAACTTCTTGACCCATTGTAAATGCTGTCCCCTGACCATCCGCTTGCGTATTCCAACCGACAAATGTATAGCCTTTACGCGTCATCGTTGGATTCGCAATTTTAGCGACATCACCGTCAAAATACTGTTTCGTATCAACTGGCACTGATCCATCTGTATATCCATTACCATCATACATTATACGATATGTTTCCGTGATGCCTTCTTTTGTCCAAATGGCATAAAGCGTTACATTGTCTGTAATCGTCATTTGAGAACCTTCACGATACGTTGCTCCTGTACCGTCTTTTTGTGTATTCCAACCCATAAACGTATATCCTGTTTTCAGGAGTGTTTCTGGACCTTTTACAGTAACAAGTGTTTGGCTTTCGTACGCATTTGCATCAATAGGCTCTGATCCTGTTGTCTGACCGTTACCATCATACATCACACTATATTTTTCAGGTAATTTCATCCATTGAGCGTAGAGATTTAAGTCTTGGGATATTGTGACATCCTGACCACCTACATAGACATCACCAGTACCATCTGCTTTCGTATTCCATCCAGTAAATTGGTATCCAAACTTAATAAGGTTTCGCGCACCTAATATTTTGGCTTGTGCACCGTTGAGATAGTTATTGATATCAATTGGCACAACTCCCGCATTATGGCTATTTCCAAAATAGGTAATTCGATAAGTTACTGGAATGACGTCCCACATCGCATATAATGAAACATCTTCTGTCATCGTCAGTGTATCTTGAGGATGGTATACTGTCCCTAATCCATCTGCCTGTGTATTCCAACCAATAAATCGGTACCCGTCTTTAATGAGTGTCCCTTCACCAAGAAGTGTCGCTGTCGCGCCTTCTAAGTACTCTGTTGCATCAATTGGTGCCTCGCCGGCTGTATTAGTGTTTCCAAAGTATTTAACTGAAAATGTTGTTGGGATTTCTTCCCAAAGTGCATAAAGCACTTGGTTTTCTGCTTGATAGTCGATGAGTTCATCTGGTCCATAGACTGGATCTGTAGCATCCGGTTGAAGCGCCCATCCAATAAATCGGAATCCATCTCGAACTAATTTCGAAGTATCGGGATTCAAAGTCGCTCCGGCCCCCCCAATCACGCTGACAGTATAGTAGTTATTAATAATACCATCAACTGCAGCTTCGTAATAGACTTTACCCTGATATCTATCTAAGGTTTCAAGCTCATATCGACCACCATTTGCATTGTATCGAATCGATGCAATCTGTACCGCACCATTCGCTTTATGACGAACATAGCCGCGCTGATCGGTAGTGCCAGTCACATCATTGTTTGTGTTATCGGCAACACCGTCTGGTTTAATGATTAGTGTTGGAATCGGTTCTTGATTGTAACCTGCAACAAATCGTGTACTGTTCGTTTCTAATGTTACATTTTCATTTCCGAATACTGATTTTAATGGGTGTGTATTAGCATCAAGATTAATGACATTATTCGTTCCTAAATCAGTCCCACCAAGTTTTGATACATCTTTATAGTCACTTGTCGCATTAAGGTTTCCATTAGCATCATACACGCGGTTACCTGCAAAGAGACTTCCCTTAATGGATGCACTATTGCTTCCGAATTGACCACTAAGCCCGATAGCCCCACCGTTTTGATTCTGACGCGAGAATTCATTACCCGCCTGATTATTCACAAATGTTGAGTTTGTGACATTATTGGTCATGGTGCTAAAAAAACCAATTTTGAAAAATTGAATCGCACCACCTGATAGATTTCCTCCATTCAATCCCAATGCTAGATTATCAGTAAAGGTACTGTTCGAAATATTGGTTTTTCCTTTACCTTCTACCATTATCGCACCACCATCATCGGATGCGAAGTTGTTGGAGAATGTCGACTCTGAGATATTAATTGTTGAGTTTGGTAACGCGTTTTTGATGAAGATTGCCCCACCGTCATCTGCTGTCCGACTTGGAGAACTTGCATCGCCTTGTGCTTTATTATTATCAAAGATTGTTTGTTTGATATTCAATGTCCCGCTAAAGTTGTTCATATGAATGGCACCACCACCGCCACCTAAGACTCCAGAGTAGAATCCCACATTAACGTTGTTTCGGAATACTGAGTTTTCAATAGTCATAACCGCCGTATACCCTTTAGTCGAGATTGCTCCTGCTTCATACCCAGATGCTGAACCAACGTTGTTCGCAATGGTCGAATTTCGGACGGTTAGGTCAACATCTGAGCTGATCCAAATTGCAGACCCAGTGTTATGACCTTTACTGTCATGAATGTACATGGCATCCAAGACAGTTGAAACATTTAATTTCATTGTCCCATCAGCACTATTTGAGATACTGGAGTTTGTAAAATTTAACGAGCCTGAGCGACGACCATCTTCAAAGATGTAGCCATTTCTTCCAGAACCATTCAAGTGAATGTTGGTTATCGTCAACGACTTGCTGCCGTTTCCAGTCAGCGTTATTTTACCTTCAGTCCAGTTTACATTATTACCATCTATGGTAAAGGCGACATCTGGAATTACTACCGATATTGGGCCCGAAATAAATGTTGGTGCAAGTTTAATCGTTTGTCCATCTTGAACATTTACGATTGCTTCTTGCAACTCTACCACGGTTTGGATATTCGAGATATCATATTGCATCGCTACAGCGGATGCGGTCTGTGCTGAACCCGCTACAGGATCTACTAATTGTTCTTCGGTCAATGGGGATGGTTTACCCTCTTTTTCTTCATTATCAATTAGATTATCCGTACTTTCTGCTGGAATTTCAACTTCTGTAGTTTCAACATTTGTATCAGTAATTTCATCTGTCTTTTCATCGTTGATGGAGATTTCTTCATCATTTTCAGTAGAAATTGTCGTTTCTTCTGGCTTTTCATCCGTGTACACTTGCTCCTGACTGGTGGTTTCTTTAGATGTTTGAGTTGCATCTATAGCCATCGCCGGATAGATTGAACCAATGTATAAAAGCATTGCTAAAGCAATGATAGCAATTGATTTTAACCGTTTCATAATAACCCCCCGTTAAACAAAACTGTTTATATATACATTATAAGTTATTTTATTCTTCACGTTTTGTCATATAGGATAATATGTTATTTATTTCACTAACAAAGAACATACGGACTTAACATAGTTTACACCCGCCCTATCTTGTGAAATATCGTTTATTATTAGTAAACATCATAAAAAAACCTCCTGATTACCAGAAGGTTTCTAATTATAAATTTTGAACAAATAATTCGCAAATGTTTGCGGAATTTGTACTAGCAATCGGTAGGTATTCATCAAAGGATATTTCGTTTCCTTCAATAAATGTTACATCACTTAAGCTCCGTAAAACAATAAATGGTGTTTTCGAACGTGCGCATACTGCTGCAATCGCAGCCGCTTCCATCTCAACACAAATTGCGTGAGGAAATGTTTGTTGGATAACATTGAATTGTGGCTGATGCTTCGTAATAAATTGATCACCAGTAACAATTAAACCTTGATGGTATGGCATTTCCAATGTCTCAAGTGTTTCTGCAGCTTTCGTCAACAGTTTCTCATCTGAATAGAAAATAAATCGAGGATCTTCATGGGTTGTCGGTCCGATATCGAGATCATGATACTGAAGCTTTTCAGCTACAACTATATCACCAACATTTTGACCTTTTTGTAATCCACCCGCACTTCCGATGTTGATGACAAGTTCAGGTTTTAAAGCATGAATAAGGGCTGATGCAGTATACGCTGCATTAACCTTTCCTACACCACTCAAAGCAACGGTTACAGTATGGTCAGATAGCAACCCTTCCCATACATTGACCCCTTGCACTGTCTGTTCGTGAACATTTTTCATTTTATGTGTCAGTGCCGACACTTCTTCAATCATTGCACCAATTATGAGAATCATAGTGTCTCCTTTGTTGCAACTAAGACAATTTTTTCACCTTCAGGTAAGAAACCCTCATGAATGTAATCTGTGTAAACATCAACTTTAAAACCGCGTTTTTCGAATCCATCAATTAAGAGTTTTGGATCGAAAACCCATTGATAAATAGCATCAAACGTCCCATCCAAGAAATTGATAACATGAACCAAGTGTTCTTCATTGACTTCAATTTGGTATGCATAATCAAATTCATCGGTTGATCCTTCTTCATAATAATCATCCGCAAACTCATTAAGTCTATGGGGATGATGACAATCTACGATTAAATGGTTTGAAGTGTTAGTCATTGTTTCAATAAATTGTTCGAGATCTTCCGATGTTAGAATATAGTTGGTACTATCACCAATACAGAAAGCTGTGTCGAAGGGTGTTTCAGGCGTGTAATCAAGGAAATCACCAACTGTGGTGACGTCTTTTAACTCTGGATATTTTTGGTGAGCAATTTCAATCATCTCAGGATCTATATCGACACCCACTACTTCAAAATCAGGGCTTAACATCTTCATGATATCACCAGTTCCACATGCAAACTCAATGACACGTGGTCCGACTGCATGGTTGTTTACAAAGTCGTAATAGCGTTTTGCCCCTTCTGGATCATAGAAGAGTGCATCGTAGTAGCTTTTCATTTAATAAGATCCTGATATAGTTTCTCTAAATTATAGTGAGCACGATCTTCTGTTAAGAAAATATGTGCAACCACATCGTATGCATCAATGAGAATCCATGATGATTCGCGCTCACTCTCAACCGTTTTAATTTTGTATCCTGCCTTTTCTATTGCATCGACAACATGGTCTGCAAGTGCCTTAATTTGGCGATGACTTGCTGCATCTGCGATGACAAAGTAGTCTACCAATGGGTTTCCATTTTCAAAATCCACAACTTTTATATCGTTGGCTTTGCGTTCATCTAACGTTGCCACAATTAAATCTTTTAATTCTTTCATTTTAAATTTCCTTTCGCTTGTTCAAATTCACGTTGATACTTTCGTAACGCTTTGAATCCTTTTCGTAAATCTTGTTTTGCGAGCTCAATAAAGGGTTCACTGTCCCACGAACGACCACGTTCACACTTGTCTGCTATGTAGAGAATCATCCCCACTGGATTCGTACTATGGCCATCGACATGACCTTCAATTGCCTGAAGAACATGCTTGTTTTTGATGTAGTACTTCCGTGTGAGTAAATATTTTGCAGCAAATGCATGATAAAATGCTGGATGCAGCACTTCGTGGTGCGGTGCTTTTGCTTGCATGATCATTCTTAAATCTTCTTTATCTGTCTCTTTTTTTAAATCGTGTGCATACGCAGCTAAAGTAACTGCTTCATAATCAACGTTATGAGCACGCGCTAACTCTTGAGCTAAGGCGACAACCCGAAATACATGTTCTGCTCGATTGGGTGTAAGATTAGCACTGTTTAGTGTTTGCATATACAAACTTTGTTCCGTCATGTATCGCAATATTGATGGTTTGGTAGCCATCGACTTCCCTTCGCGAATCTTCGTCGAACTGTATGGAAAGACACTACCAGAGATTATTGGATAATCGGTTGTTAAATGTTCGGTTCCTCGATTGTATACAATAAATTGCACACTGTCTTTAAGCATGTCAAATTGTTTCCATTCATGCATTCTTGGAAGTTGGTCTGAACCAATCAACCAATCAAACGTATAATCAGGGTACTGTTTTTTTAACTCACTGACAGTATCAATCGAATATGAAGGTTCTGGCAACATTGATTCGACAGAATTTACGGACATTTTTTTAAGCCCCGAAATCATCATCTCAATCATATGTTTCCTATCGTCAAATGATGTACTGTCAGTTTTAAACGGACTTCGTTTTGTTGGAATAAACCATAACTCATCGGCATTACGTGATGCAAGAGCAGCTTTGGCTATCTCTAGATGACCATAGTGGATGGGATCAAAGCTCCCTCCAAATAAAATGACATGTCTCAAACTTTAATACGGCCTTTTACGCTATAGCGGTAGAAGACAACAACACGTCCGACTTTGCTGACAGTTGTTGCACCAAAACGATCTTCAATTTCTTCGATGAGTGCTTCTTTGGTAATGTCTGAGTTTTTTTGAATCGATACCTTAACAAGGTTGTGTGCAATTAATGCGGATTCAAAACTTTCGAGAAGTGTTGGTGTCATACCATTCTTCCCTACGGATACGATTGCGTTTTCATTGTGTGATAAACGACGTAATTCTTTTAATTGATCTTTATTTAACATTAAATCATTGCCTTTCTGATTGTAATTACAGCTGACTTGTCAAAGTATGTTTCAACAGCCACTGTTTCGCCTTGAATGCTTACGAAGCCAAGGTCGTAGATTTCCATATCAATTTTGTCCTCAAGTTGTGGCCAGTTACGAAGACGATATTCCGGATTTTCAATCATGAACTCGTGTTCGAGGGCTAAGTTTGCATCCAATCGTTCTGGTTTAATACGCTTTAAGGTTAGTGGTAAATAAGAAATGATGTTGACGGTTGTCTTTGGCGTAATTGTGATTGCTCCCAAATTACCAAATAAAATCGTTTGCTTTTCATAGATTTGGAAAACCGTTGGTTTAATAGTTTTTTGTGGGGACAACGACACTAATGTATCATCAGAGATTTTATCGACAAGCTCTGTCTCATTGCTTAATCCGGGTGTATCAATTACATCTCCGAGCCCTGTTTCAATTCGAACAACATCTGCGGTTGTAGATGCAACAGGTGATACCGATAAGTTCTGATTTCCAAGTAGTGCGTTAAGAAGCGATGATTTACCTGCATTCACGCAACCCACAAACGCCGTTTCATCGTTTTCGATATATGGCAGCAGTGGTTCAAGTGTTTCACGTTTAAGTGCAGAAACATAGACTATTTCCATTACTGAAACTGGTTCGTCACGGAGTGCACGCATAATTGCATGCTCAATTTTAGTATTTGATACTGATTTTGGTAGTAAATCGCGTTTATTCACGACAAGTACGACTTTTTTACCACGGAGTGAGCGCAATAATCCTGTATGAATACTTTGGTTTAGGTGCATGATATCCAACACCCAAAAAATATTACCTTTGAAACCATCGATAAATTCGAGTGTTGCTCCATCATCAACACGTGCTTTAACCCGTTTAAAATCACGGTAGTGCTTCAGCCTAAAGCATGATTGACAATAGTCGTGATCCATCGATCGCGCATAACCACGTTGATCCGCATGTGTTATCTGTAGTTCGCTCCCACAGCCCATGCATTTTTTAATTTCCATTTATATTTACCCTTTCATATATTGTGTCGACTTCGCGCAAGAAGTACGCGACATCGAAACATGATTCCAATGTTTGAAGATCCATGAAATCTAAAATTCTTTTATCCTCTAAGAGAACATTTTTGAAATGTTCAGATGAATTGAATGCGCGCATCGAGAGTGGCTGAATAAAATCATATGCCCCTTCTCGGCTCATGCCTCCTGTCTCAATGAGTGTCGTCATCACACGTTGTGCGAAAATAACACCATGCGTTAGATGAATGTTCTTCATCATCACTTCTTCATAGACAACAAGATTGCTAACGATACGGTTAAAGCGTACAAGCATGTAATCAAGTAACATTATTGCATCTGGGAAAATAATGCGTTCTGCACTTGAATGTGAAATATCACGTTCATGCCAAAGTGCAACATTTTCAAAAGCGGTTGTCATATAGCCACGAATTACACGTGCACAGCCACTCATGTTTTCACTACCGATTGGGTTTCGTTTATGGGGCATTGCGGATGAACCCTTTTGGCCTGGATTAAAATACTCTTCAGCCTCACGAACTTCGGTGCGTTGTAAGTGACGAATTTCGGTCGCCATCTTTTCGATGGATGTCGCAATAAGTGCTAGTGTTGATATGTAATAAGCGTGGCGATCACGTTGGAGCACCTGTGTTGAGATATGCGTTGATGTAATGCCAAGTTTTTCGCACACATAATCTTGAACGAAAGGTGGCGTATTGGCAAAGTTTCCAACTGCTCCAGATATTTTCCCTGCTTCAATATCTTTTCGAGCATGGCGAAAGCGATCAAGCTGACGATTCATCTCGTCATACCATAATGCAAACTTAAGACCGAAACTCGTAATATCCGCATGGACACCATGGGTACGACCAATTGTTGGAACGTCTTTATATTTTACTGCTTGGAGTCTTAATGACTCAAGAAGTGTCATGATTCCTTGCTCAAGAATTTCATTCGCTTGCTTATATATGTAACCATACGCTGTGTCAACAACATCGGTACTTGTTAACCCATAATGAATCCACCGTTTTTCAACACCGAGCGACTCACTAACGGCACGTGTAAATGCAACCACATCGTGTCGTGTTTCTTGTTCAATTTCGTAAATTCGGTTGATATCAAAGTGCGCTTGTTCACGCAGCACTTTCACATCGTCACGCGGAATAACTCCCATTTCAGAAAATGCTTCCGCAGCACATAGCTCAACTTCAAGCCATGCATTGAAACGAGCCGAATCTTCAAATAAACGTCGCATTTCAGGTCTTGAATAACGATTGATCATAAAGCCTCCTTAAAAAGAAACATCTGGCGGATATTACCACCAGATGTTGGTTGTATTTGCTTGGTTATATCACCTAACAATTATACAGAATTATATATCAAACTTCAAAGGTTCAGTATGCGTTATTTCCGCATTTTGCGGGATTGCAACAACTGGAACGTGAATTCGTGGATGCAAGATTGTGAAACCTGCTTCAGAGGTTACGTTTGAGAATGTTGCATCAACCCCCATAAGTGGAACATCTTTTACTAATACAATTGTGAGATGGTCGTTATAGATGAAAATATCATCTTGGAGTTTAGCAATAACAACATCTTGAACGTAATGAGGATTACTCTTCACAGTTTTCATAATACTTGAGCCAAGTGTTGCGCGATTATGAACTGGAATCTCATCTTGTTTCATACGTTTGAATTGACCGCGTTCAGACATTATCACAACTTCTGTCTCATCATGGAAAATTCCTGCAGCTACGGCACGATCCCCTACTCGAACTTTAATTCCAATCACACCTTTAGCTCGAACACCAATTGGATTTACATCGGCCAAATCAATACGGATTAATTGCCCCAATCGCGTTACAATCATGAGATGATCATGTTCATAGGCAATCGAAGTATCAATGAGGACGTCATCTTTACCCAGTTTCATGATGTCATAAAGTCTATTGGTACGTTTAACTTCCAAATCAGATAGTGCAGTTTTCTTAATCATTCCTTGTGCACTCGTGGTTACAACAAACATGTGTGTATCAAATGATTTAAGTGTAAATGCACTAATTATTTTCTCTTCCGGATCAAGTTTCATATATTGCGTCATATGTGATCCAATATCACGCCAACGTGCTTCTTCAATTTCATGAACAAGAAGGATACCATAGCGGCCCTTTGTTGTCGTATAAACAAGATAGTCCGTTGTTTCAACTTCACTACTCAAGACCATACGATCGTCTTCGTTAAGTGCAAAGATTTCTTTCTGACTGGAGCCATAAGAACGAAGTGATACTCGTTTGAGATATCCATTTCGTGTAAGTGTGAGCATTACTTGTTCATTTGAAATCAAACTTAAATGGTCAACTTCCAGGTTAGAAATTTCATTTTCAATAACAGAACGGCGTGGCACTTCAAATGTGTCACGAACTTCTTGGAATTCTTTAATGATGAGGCTGTTTAACATTTCTTTGTGGTTGATTACAGTCTCTAAATAATCCATTTCATTCGCAAGTTTCGCAAATTCATCACGTAACGCATTGATATCAGTTGATGATAAACGGTAAAGTTGTAAATCAACGATTGCACTTGCTTGTTCATGTGTGAAGCCGAACGCCTCCATAATGTTATCGCGTGACTCACCGCGGTTATTGGAAGCACGAATAATTGTGATAATTTCATCTAAAATCGATGTTGCTTTCATGAGTCCTTCGAGAATATGGATTCGTTTTTCTTTTTGTGCATAGCGGTGCTTACTTCGATTCAGGACAATTTCTTGACGAAATTCTAGATACGCATCGAGAATTTCGAGTACACCACAGACTTGCGGACGTTGATTAACAATCGCTACCATATTCGCATTGTAATAAACTTGTAATTCTGTCTGTTTGTAAAAGAGGTTTAGAATGCTTTCAGCATCTGCATCGCGTTTGCAATCAATAACAATTCGCAATCCATTACGGTCCGATTCATCACGTACATCCATGACATCACCAAACCCTTGATTCGCTTTCGTAAAACGAAGTTCATCAATCTTTTTGACAACATTGGATTTAATAACTTCATAAGGTAATTCCGTAATTACAATTTGCTTCATGGTCTTGTTTTCGACAATTTCTGTTTTTGCACGAACGACAACACGACCGCGACCTTTGGTTAAGATATCACGGATGCCCTCTTTTCCTTGGATGATTGCACCAGTAGGAAAATCTGGTCCTTGAATAAATGTCATGATATCATCGACGTTGCTTTCAGGGTTGTGTAAACGGAAGATTGCCGCATCCATAACTTCTTTTAAGTTGAAAGGCGGAATATTCGTTGCATAACCTGCGGCAATTCCTGTTGATCCATTAATCAACAAGTTTGGATAGCGAGCTGGCAATACGGACGGTTCCCATTCAGTATCATCAAAGTTCAATACAAACGGAACAACGTCTTCATCGATATTTTCTAACAACGAATGGGAAATTTTACTGAGACGTGCTTCGGTATATCGCATCGCCGCCGCAGGGTCATCATCAATACTCCCATTATTCCCTTGCATATCAATCAAGGGCATATTGTATTTCCAATCTTGTGACATACGAACCATGGCATCATAGACTGAACTGTCACCATGAGGGTGATAGTTACCAATTACAAGTCCAACTGTTTTCGCAGACTTACGGTATGCTTTGTCAAAATGATTTCGATCGTGGTGCATCGCGTACAAAATACGACGTTGAACAGGTTTTAACCCATCTCGAACATCAGGAAGCGCGCGTTCTTGAATAATGTACTTGGAATAACGACCAAAACGTTCACCAACGATGTCTTCAATTGGTAATTGAATTATTGTATCATGCGACATTTTGTTCCTCCTCCAATGTAAACGCGACATTCTTTTCAATCCAGTCACGACGTGGATCAACTTTATCACCCATGAGAACTGACACACGTTTGTCAGCAGCTAAAAAGTCATCAATTTGAACTTGGATAAGTGATCGTGTTGAAGGATCCATTGTAGTTTCCCATAGTTGATCAGCGTTCATTTCACCAAGTCCTTTATAACGTTGAATTTCAATTTTGCCATATTTTTCGCGGTAGTTATCCAGTTCTTCATCACTGTAGCAGTAATGGAGATTTTTTCCTGATTTTACGCGATACAACGGCGGTTGAGCGATGTAAACATACCCAGCTTCAACAAGCGGACGCATATGTCTAAAGAAGAAAGTTAACAGTAGCACCTGAATGTGCGCACCATCGGTATCCGCATCGGTCATAATGATAATTTTACGGTAGTTGCTGTCATCAACATCAAATTCTTTCCCGACACCGGCACCAATTGTATGAATAATCGTGTTCAACTCTTCGTTTTTCAAGATATCATCAAACTTTGCTTTTTGTGTATTCAACACTTTACCACGTAATGGTAGAATTGCCTGAAACTTACTGTCACGGCCTTGTTTTGCACTTCCACCAGCAGAGTCACCCTCTACAAGGAAAAGTTCATTTTTATTCTTGTTTCGTGTTTGAGCATTCGCAAGTTTCCCTGACAACAAGCGTTCGATGCGGTTTTTCTTCCCTGAACGGGCTTGTTCACGAGCCTTACGTGCAGCTTGTCGAGCATGGGTCGCTTTTTGGATCTTTTGAATAATCTTCATGGCTTCTTCATGATGTGTATCCAAATAGTATGGAAGTTGTTCGGTGATAATTGAATCAACGACGACCCGTGCAATTGGTGTCCCTAACTTCCCTTTTGTTTGTCCCTCAAATTGTAAAATATCTTCAGGAATTCCGACTGAAATAATAGTCGATAAACCTTCGCGGATGTCACCACCCTCAAAGTTCTTATCTTTTTCTTTTAGAATATTGTGTTTACGCGCATATTCGTTAATTACCTTGGTAAAGCCACTACGAAAACCTGCAACGTGGGTTCCTCCATCATGAGTGCGCACTAAGTTTACGTATGAATAGGTATCTTCGTTGTATCCTTCGTTGTATTGTAATGCTATTTTAACATCAATGGACTCAGACTTCCCTGTCAAGGTAATAACTTCACTTAAGACTTCAGTATCTTCATGAATATATGCCATGAATGCATTGAGTCCGTCTTCGTATTCAAAGTCACGTGTCTCATCAATTCGTTCGTCGACAACGGTAAAACGAATGCCTTGCAAGAGAAACGCGCTCTCTTGCACACGCTCGCAAATGGTATCGAAATTGAACTTACTATTTTTAAAAATTAGTGGATCTGCTTTGAAACGCACGTAACTTCCAATTGGCCCGCGTTCAGAAATTTGTTCAAGTTCTGTTGTGGCTTTTCCACCATTACTAAAATTCATTTTATAAGTACCATCTTTACGGTACACTTTGACTTCTACTTCTTCACTTAAGGCATTAACGACAGATGCTCCAACACCGTGAAGCCCTCCACTCGTTTTATAGCCTCCTTCAGCTGAAAATTTTCCACCTGCATGCAACACTGTAAAAATAACCTGAAGTGCACTAACTCCACTCTTATGGAGTTCAATCGGCATTCCACGTCCTTCATCACGTACTGAAAGTGTCATATCATCTTCAATTACTATTTTAATAGACTTACCATAACCGTTAAGCGCTTCGTCTATCGCATTATCCATAATTTCCCAAACTAAATGATGTAGACCACGTTGATCTGTAGATCCGATATACATCCCGGGACGCTTACGAACGGCTTCAAGCCCCTCAAGTATTTCAATACTTGATGCTGAATAATCTTGTTTACTCAAGTTACCCCAACTCCTTTTCAAGCGTAATTATAACACGCTTTTCAAAGAATTGAAGTTATCACCAATTCTTTTGCTTCAAAACTATCAAATAGTGTATAATTATTTGGTATTCAAACAATTTGAGGTGAACATATGAATTATTTTATTGCATCCTTGATTGGTTATCTCTTAGGCTCGATTCCATTTGCATTAGTTATTGGAAAAGTTTTCTATAAAACAGATATACGCCAACACGGATCCGGAAATCTTGGCGGGACCAATGCTGGTCGTACGTTAGGTAAAAAAGCTGGGATTTTCGTCATTATCTTCGATGTATTGAAAGCTGCGATTGCAATGGTGATCACGTATTTCATTGCACCTGATGCAATGATATTTGCGGGATTCTTTGCAACAATCGGTCATTGTTTTCCTGTTTTTGCAAATTTCAGAGGTGGTAAAGCCGTTTCAACTGCTATGGGGTTTTATTTAAGTGTTTCCATATTAATAACACATAATGTGTTGTTGCACTTTGTATTACCGCTCGCGATCTTTGTCTTATTACTTTATATTACAAAGATTGTTTCGCTCTCATCAATTATTGCAGTTCCTGCTGGAGCATTGATTATCGCATTAACACAACCTGATATTCGTGTAACGTTGGCTAGCGTCATTATTTCCGTCATTGTCGTTGTTAGACATCGTGAAAATATCAAGCGTATTATGAGCCATACTGAACGAAAAATAACATGGATGTAAGCAACGAATTCGTTGCTTTTTTTATGTTGTCGTGCTATTGTGTTAGTGTAGTCACACACTAAAAGGAGAAGTTTATGATTGCTATTCAAAATGTATCAAAGACTTACAGCGGAGAACACAAAGCCGTTGATGATTTAACATTAACAATCCAACCAGGGGAAATTGTTGGATTTATCGGACCAAATGGTGCTGGAAAAACAACAACCATTAAGATGCTTACAGGGATTCTTGCTCCGGATTCGGGGAATATCGAGATCAATGGTTACAATATCTTTAGTGATCCTATCCACGCAAAACAACAATTTGGATATGTATCTGATGATCCAAACGCTTTCTTAAAATTGAAAGGCATCGAGTACTTAAACTTTGTCGCTGATATGTACGGAGTCGATACTCAGTTACGTCAAGAACGAATTCGTCATTATTCTGAATTATTAAAAATGGAAGAAGCACTCGGAGATCGTATTGACTCGTATTCACATGGAATGCGTCAAAAAATGATGGTTATGGGTGTCTTAATTCATGATCCATACCTGTTGATTTTAGATGAACCACTTACAGGACTCGACCCTCAATCTTCATATGTTCTCAAGCAATTAATGCGTGAGCGCGCTAATCAACAAAAATCAGTCTTCTTTTCGACACACGTCCTGGAGGTTGCAGAAAAACTATGTGATCGCATTGCAATCATTAATCATGGAAAAATCGTCTATACCGGTATCCTTGAAGACTTGAAAGCACAGTATGATGAACTTTCACTTGAAGAAATCTTCTTGGAGCTTACCAAATGATAAGTCGTATCATCACTTTGACTCGAGTGCTCCTTAAAACATCGCGCGATCAGATTATGCAAACTGGCCTCAGTCAACGTAAAAAGAAAAAGAACAAGCGTATGTCCTCTGTGGGACGTAAAATTCTATTCGGAATTCTCTATCTGTATATCTTCGGAATTGTCGGATTTTTCTCATACCAACTAATTGCTGCACTCAATGCAGTCGGTCAACCTGGCTTAGCAATCCAAATGTTATTTATTGGAGTATCTGTCTATCTATTACTAATGGGAATCATCTTTACACCCACAGTATTCTATTTTTCTAAAGACATAGAGCGGCTCCTCGTTATGCCGATTCGACCACTTGAGATTGTAAGTGCAAAATTGCTGACAACGTTTGTCCTTATGGTTGAGCAAATGGCAATGTTTACGATTCCCTTTGGAATCGCATACTTTGTTGTTGTGAATCCGGGATGGTCTTTCATTCCATTTTACATCCTTGCGAATCTCTTCTTACCCTTATTACCGGTTGCATTATCAGTTGGAATCATTATTATTCTCTTTACATTTATTCCTTTCTTTAAGAATAAAGATATATTTACCTATATATCCATGTTCATTGGATTTGCGATGGTCTTCTTCTTTATATTCGCAATTCAAATTGCGGATCCAGAGTCATCTTTTAATATCGAACAAATGCTTCTTTCGCTACAATCTGGCGATAACGCACTTGTTAATCTCTTGAGTGGCATCTTCCCAAGTAGCGATTTCTTAGCACGAGGTATCGTGAATACCTCCTTATTGTCCATTTTAATTGGAATTGTTATTTCTATCGTAAGTACGATAGCAATTATTTTCTTAACACAATTTATGTATTTTAAAGGGGCTATCGGTATTAGCGAAGGTACCGCTAAAAAACGTAAAATGTCACATTCCGAAACCTACAGTGAAAGCATTTCAAAATCACAACGCCGGGCTATACTGGAATATGATTTTAAAAATATTTTACGAACACCAACATACATGATGAATTACTTCTTAATCGTATTAATCATGCCTCTCTTTATGTTCCTTCCAATATTTCTCAGTGGCGGTTTGGTTGAAATTATGGGTGGTTTACCAATGGTTGCAGACTTCTTCAAACAAATTGATAGTATGCAACTCCTCATGATTTTCTTTATCGGAGGATTCTTAATCGCATTTTTCATGAGTGCAATGGGAACAATATCGTCCACAGCATTTTCTAGAGAAGGACGCTCAATGCTGAGCTTCTCAGTCATGCCGATTCCGTTTGAAACACTACTCCAAGCAAAAATCTTACTTGGTACATTAACGATGGTTATCGTTCCACTTCTAATCGGGGTGGTCGGACTTATTATTGTTAAGGTCCCGGTCTTATCATTTATAGGTTATATGATTGCTGCAGTACTTGCTACTGTCTGTGAGAATACAATCGCAATGGTGACTGACGTATACGCACCAAAACTGAACTGGGAAAACGAACAACAAGCCGTTAAGAATAACTTTATGGCGGTTGTCCCAATGTTTGTTATGATGGGGCTATCGATTATTAGCGTCTTTATTATCTTAAATACTGAGCTTATTATATCGGCACCTTTAATTACAGTGATGATCGTTGTCTTTGCATTTTTATGCTACAAATGGATGATTCGTTTGGGACGCACTCACTTTCCTAAAAAACTCGAAGAATTATAAGAAAAAAAACTGTCAGTTCCGTTATCTGACAGTTTTTATTTTTGTGGAGATGTCCTTGCGTTAAGCCACGCAATTGAATCCATGATTACAGTATCACCATCAGGCTCATCATAAAGGACATGATGCATGCCTTCGTACAACTTCCACGACTTGTCTTTTGACGAAACCGTATCATAAAAGTGTTTCCCAACACTTGAATGGACTGTTTTATCCAGTGCACCATGCATAATAAAACATGGATAACGATAATCTTGAAGTACGTCTAGAAGATAATTAGGCGCTGCAACAAATACCGTATTCACAAATCGCATTGTGTAGTATTTTCGTTGCAATGGATTTTTGCTCGTGAAAACAAAGTTATCTTCAAGGGTTTCTTTTTTGCGCGGATCATTCAAACTAATTGTATCACCCTTGAATTCAACCCATAGATTTGGAGCAATTTTACCACCTAAAGACGTTAAATATTTCAAATTTCCTTCGACTGCAGCAACATAACCAACTGCAGGTCCTAGAAAGAGTTGCCCACTAAGCGTATTGGGATACTGAACTCCAAGCATAGCCGAAACCAACCCACCCATGCTAAACCCAAGTGTAAATAGTGGTATGTGTAGGTTTTCCCTTAAAGCCATGCGAACCATGACATGTAAATCATTGACATACGTTTGATAATGATCAAGATCACCCAGTTCAGAAGATGTTTTTCCATGACCACGCATATCATAGCTGTACACTGAATAGTTCTCGGCATTAAGCATTTTAATATAATGTTCATAATCTCCACTATGATTTGTAAATCCGTGACACATCACAATAGTTCCACGTGGATTTGGAACCAAGTGCTTCATATAAAATAGTGAAACATTATCTGAAACATTTAGATAGTCGAACATCACAATACCTCCGTTTTCTTTATCATATCACACACCGATTTCATTTACACACTCACACATAAAAAAACGCCTGATGGCGTCTTTTTATTTATTGAATTTTTCTTTGATGTCTTCAACGACATCTTCAGCTTTGTCTTTTAGATTTTCAGCAGTTTTACCAGCTTTATCGGCTAGCTCATCTGCCTTTTCTTTAAGATCTTCAGCTACATCACTGGCTTTATCTTTAAGTTCGTCGGTGGTTTCGCTTGCTTGATCTTTTGTTTTTTCTAAAAGTTCTTTTGCTTTATCTACAATATTTTCCATATGTATACCCCCTTTTCATGTTTAAATTATAAGGGATTTGTTAAGAAGTCTCAAGTGTGGTGATTATTTACCATACAATTTTCATCTTAAAGTTGTGCATTATGGAAGACATTTTGAACATCTTCGACTTCATCAAGCATGTTAATGAGTTTTTCAAAATTGGCTTGGTCTTCTTCATCAACCCCAACATACTCATGTGGTAAGAAAGTAATTTCAAGAAGATCAAACGTCACATCTGGTAATAATGTTTCGATTGCCTCTTTTGCTTTATGGAGGCTAGCAGTATCTACTGTTACTGTAATAGAGCCTTCTTCCAGTTCGATATCTTGAAGATCAACATCATTTTCGAGTAAGACCTCCATGATTGCTTCGTCGTTATCGAATTCAAATGAAAGAATTCCAACATGGTCATAACCATGCATTACACTACCACTTACACCCATTTTACCTTTGGATTTTGTGAAGCAGTTGCGCACCTCACTGACAGTACGGTTATCATTGTCCGTTAAACATTCAACAATAAAGGTTGAAGCTCCAGGTCCAAATCCTTCATACGTTACAGCATGATAACTCTCTTCTGATCCACCTTTAGCTTTTTCAATAGCACGTTTAATGACATCAGCAGGAACTTGTTTTGCACGGGCTTCATCTATAATACGTTTCAAGCCAACGTTCATTTCCGGGTCAGGAACCCCTGCCTTCGCAGCCATATAAATCTCTTTTCCATAGCGTGAATAAACTTTTGTTTTAGCTGCGTTCGTTTTCGCCATGGATGCTTTTCGAACTTCAAATGCGCGTCCCATAAATTTTCCTCCTCTATTGTCTATGTTAACGAATTTCTACATTATATTTTGATACAAGTTCTTGCGTAATGGCATCCATTACTTCTTGAACTTCTTCAACCGATAAAGTACGGTTTTGGCCCATTGATAATTTAAATGCAATGGATTGCTTGTCACCAAGTTTTTCAGATGTAAACACATCAAATACATTTAATCCAACAAGGTAACGACGGGATGCTTTCTCAATAGATGCACTCAAGTCGCTAACTTTAACAGACTTCTCGCATAAGATTGCAAGATCTCGTGTAACAATTGGATATTTCGCAACAGGTGCGGCTTTAATTTGACCACGCTTTTGATTGAGAAGGAAGTCCAAATCAATCTCAACATACATAACATCTTTGAGGTCATGTTTAGATGCAAGTGTTGGATGCACCTGACCAATCACACCAAGATGTTGTCGATTCAAAGTAATTTCCGCAGATTTATAAGGATGTAAAACTGATGTATCTACAGTATCTGTACTGAAGCCGATACGTTTTTCGCTAAAGCCGAGTTTATCAAGTAACGACATCAACATTCCTTTTACGTTAAAGAAATCAATATCCACTGATGACTTTGTCCAGTTTTCACTGAACACTTTTCCTTGGCCAATTATTGCAAGTCGGTATGATGTTTTGTCTTTCGCCGTAATTGCACTATGTTCGAAATAAAGACCATCAGTTACTTTATGAGCATTGTTATAAGCGACTACTTCCAGCATTGATGGGAATAATTGGGTTCGCAAATGTGCACGTTTATCACTCATTGGACTCATGAGTCCAACAGGTTCACCAAGACTTTCGAATCCCTCAGTCATCGCTTTTTCAACTAAAGTATATGTGTTGGTTTGATAGGCACCAAAACCCAACATAACTGATTCAATTAATCGAATATTTCTTTGGAACGGTGTCAAGTTACCCAAGGTTAAATCCATGAGCGGTAATGTTTCTTCAAGAACATCATATCCTACAACGCGGATGACTTCTTCGATTAGGTCCACTTCAATTTCGATATCGTTTCTAAATGAAGGTGCGGTACATGTAATAACACCGTCCGTAATCGTCGGCGCGAAATAGAGTCGTTCGAATACATCCATCACAACATCTTCCGATAAATGCGTTCCAAGGTAAGCATTGATACGGTCAACTGTAATGGATACTTGTTTTGGTTCGTAGGAAATAGATCCATATTGAACTGTCGCTTCAATTTCAGTTGCATCAGCGTATTCAATTAAGAGCTGCACTGCACGGTCCATTGCTTGGTGTGCCGATAAAGGATCCATAGCTTTTGTGAATCGTGCTGAAGCGTCTGTGTTTACACCAATTCTTGTTGCAGTTTTTCGTACTGAAACATGATTAAAGCGAGCAGCTTCAATCACAATTCCGCGTGAATTGTCCTGAATCATTGAATTTCCAAGTCCCATGATGCCGGCGATTCCAACTGGTGTATCGCCATTCATAATAACGAGGTCTCCTTTGTTCAATGTGTAGGTTTTATCGTCAAGGGCTTCGTAACTTCCTTCAATATCATCACGGACGGATAAGTCTTGATTTGCTAAGAAATCGATGTCATAGAAATGAAGTGGTTGACCTGTTTCTAACATAACAAGGTTTGAAATATCAACAACGTTATTGATTGGCTTAATGCCTGAACCAATCAGTGCTTCACGAATCCAGTCTGGAGATTGGCCTATTGTGACGCTATTGATAACTTTACCCAAGAATAATGGACTTTTCTCTGTGTATGATGTGATCTTGAGATTTGTTGGTGCGCCACCGGATGCGGCATTCTCAAAAGTTGGTAAGGTCAATGGACGTTTAAAGAGTGCACTCACTTCGTGTGCTATCGCGAACATTGATAAGAAATCTGAGCGATTTGGTGTTTGTGACACATCCATAATCTCATCGTCCAAGCCCAATGCTTCTGCTGGGTTACTACCTGGTTTAGCTTCTGGTAAAACAACGATGCCTTCTTTTTGCTCATCTGTGAGAAATTTTTCTGCAACTCCTAACTCAGTTAAAGAGCAAATCATTCCTTTTGATTCGACGCCACGAATTTTAGTTTCTTTGATGGTCAAATCTTTAAGTTCTGCGCCCACAGTCGCAACAACAACGTATTGCCCTTTCGCAATATTCGAAGCACCACAGACGATTTGCTCGACATGAGTCCCTAAATCGACTTGAGTGACGTTCAAATGATCACTGTCTGGATGTGGTTCACACTCAAGAACATGACCCACTACAAGTTTTGTTCCTTGCAGTAAACTATCGACGCCTTCAACTTCTAATCCAGCATTTGTTAAGGTATCTGCAATTTCTTGAGTTGTAATTCCTTTAATATCTACATATCTTCCTAATAATTTTCGACTAACTAACATAGACTCCTCCTACTCGTATCGCTTAAACTGCTCGATAAAGCGCTTATCGTTAATATAGAATGATCGAATATCTTCGATTCCATACTTGAGCATGGCAATACGTTCAACACCAGCACCAAATGCAAATCCAGTAAGGGTTTCATCGGTATAACCAGCATCTTTCAATACTTGGGGGTGAACCATCCCAGCACCTAAAATCTCAATCCAACCAGTTTGCTTGCAGACATTGCAGCCCTTGCCATCACAAATATGACAAGATACGTCAACTTCAACTGAAGGTTCAGTAAACTGGAAGTATGACGGACGGAAACGAATCACACGTGACTCCCCAAACATACGCTTCGCAAACAATGATAAAGTTCCTTTTAAGTCACTCAATGTGATACCATGACCGACAACAAGTCCTTCAATTTGAACAAATTGGTGGGAGTGTGTCGCATCATCATCATCACGTCGGTAAACTTTTCCAGGGCAAATTACTTTTAACGGAACATGAGGTGCATATGCTTCCAAGGTGCGTGTTTGAATGGCTGTGGTATGCGTACGAAGTAACGTATGCTCATCGATGTAGAAAGTGTCTTGCATTTCTCGAGCAGGGTGATCTTGAGGAATATTGGCACGTTCGAAGTTATATAGATCCAATTCAACCTCATCCCCTTCAACAACTTGATACCCCATTTCACGGAATAGTTCTTCAATTTCTCGTTGAATTGATATGATTGGGTTTTGTGTTCCAATATTAAAGAGCGTTCCAGGCATAGTTACGTCAATTGCATCAGCTTTCATTTGTTCGTCTAATCGTACTGATTCCAAATGTTGCTGTTTCGCTTTAAGCGCCGAATCAATCGCTTCTTTAGCTTCATTGACACGTTTTCCAAACAGCGGCTTCTCCTCATTTGAGAGATCTTTCATTGTTCCCATTACTTTGGTTAGATGGCCTTTTTTGCTTAAATATTCGATACGTACATCATTTAATGCTTCTAATGAATGTGCATGTCCGATTGCTGCAAGACCTTTTTCCATAATTTCTTTTAAGTCCATAATTTCCTCCTAAAATATAAAAAAGTACCACACGTCCAGGAACGTCAAGCGCGGTACCATCCTGATTTATACTAATGTATACATCTCTAAAGTTTTTAACGCAAACAACACGGAAGTGATTAGCTTCTCTTCAAGGTGAATTCACAACAGTTTAATTCCTAGGTCTCATCATCCTAAGTTTCTGTAAATTAAAGGGTGTTATTACTATTCCTCTTCAACGATTTATATCGAATCAATTATACCTAATTCACTGGTATTAATCAAGGATGTTTCCTTGTTTACCACTTATCTAACGCATTAAAAACAATGTCCTAACTTACAACTTCATTAGTCATCCCATCAACAGGTACAGGAATTAAATCATAATCGTACATAACCCGTGCATGATTCCTTTTTAGTAATTCTCTTTTTAATTGAATTCCTGTAGTTTTATCATTCATGATTCGGTAAATTTCATTTTTTCGGTAAACAACCCCATCCTCCATTACAAAGACTTCATTTTCACACCGGACGTG
Organism: Erysipelothrix aquatica; assembly: GCF_009828775.2. Taxonomy (GTDB): domain Bacteria; phylum Bacillota_I; class Bacilli_A; order Erysipelotrichales; family Erysipelotrichaceae; genus Erysipelothrix; species Erysipelothrix aquatica. Next base: position 93,451 of record NZ_WTSY02000001.1, read on the forward strand.
ATATTTCATCGGGAGCGGATTTGAACAGTAGATTTCACCATTTAAATACGTATCATCACACCATACGCATAATTGATATGTATTTTCTGTTTCGTTTTTAAAACAGTAATCAAGATAATTGTAGTAAATTGATGTTCCAATTCCAAATGGAACTTGGCGTTTATAATCCGGAAACAAATCAAAACGATCATGTGAATGATATTCTGTAACTGTTAGAGGTGTGTGCAAAACAATCCAATGTAATAGATTGGTGAATTGACACATGCCACCACCATAGTCCTGAGATATCCGATCGTTTGATATGGTCACACCCTCAAGATACCCTCTTCGTGAAGATTGTGGTCCAACAAGGCTCCAAAAAGAAAAGGTTTCTTGAGGACGAATTAGAATATTCGTGATTTTTGGTGCAGCGATGCCAAGGTTAATTTTTTTATTGGCTTGGAGCTGCAGGTTCGTATTTCCTAGCTTTCTCATTATTAATGACTTATGACTATAAATTTTATAAGGTAACAGTTTATCGGAAAATGTTTTAGCATAACGATTAGAATCAAAAAAATTGCGAGCATGTCGCTTAAAGATATGACCTTTCACAGCAATCTTGAACGTGATCGGTGAAATACTTGAAAATCGCATGGTGACCTCCCAATAAAAAAAGTGTAAATCATATTGTAATTTACACTTACACTTATAGTATATCATAGTCAGTATGACTTAAGTCGATGCTTTATAGCTGTTGGAATGATGACTGCAAGTAAAATCAGAATACCCATCATAACGATAGTTCCTCCAGGTGCAATATCGAATGTGTACGATGCAGCAAGACCACCCCATACCGACATAAGTGAGAATAGGATTGCATAATACATGGTTTGACGATAGCTCTTTCCGACTTGCATTGCTGTGGCAGTCGGAATTACCATGAGAGAGGAAACAATTAGAGCTCCAACAATCCTAGAAGCGACGGATACTGTTAATGCAGTTAGTATTAAGAAAATTATATTTGTTCTTTTGACATTAATTCCTGAAAAATGTGCAGAAGTTTCGTCAAAAGCGATAAAGAAGAATTGACGGTAAAAATATATGGATGCAATAATAAGTACAATTGATAGAATGATAGCCAAAATATTATCACTTCCGCCTATCGCCACGATACTGCCAAAAAGGAAACTGTTAAAATTGGCCGGATTATCTACAAATCCCATCAGAATTGCTGATAATCCAATCCCAAAAGACATGATTACAGCAATCGCTAACTCAGTATATTTTCCAAAACGATTTTGAATAATTTGGATACTTAATGTCGCAATCAGAGCCATCACAATCGCACCTATTAATGGATTAACATTTAAAATAAGTCCTAAAGCAATACCGCTCAAAGATACATGGGACAATGCATCTCCAATCATCGACATGTGTTTAAATACAATGACGACCCCAATTAATGGAATAGCAACTGCCAGAATGCCACCAATAATAAAGGCATTTCTCATAAATTCATACTGAAACATTCTATATCTCCTTTACATCATAATCGGATACTGTCAGTACACGATTAATGGGTAAGTTCTCTTGATCCAATTGATGCGTAACCATTACTATAGTTATATTATGCTTTTCGTTTATATGTTGGAGCAATTCGAAAAGTGTCGCAATCGATTGACTATCCAATCCACTCGTAGGTTCATCAAGAAACATAATTTCCGGATTCATCATGAGTTCACGTGCAATAAGAACACGTTGCAATTGACCACCTGAAAGATTTGAAATTAAATCATTCGCTTTTGATTCAAGTCCAACGTGACGTAATGCATCCATCGCCTGTTTTTTACGTTTTTTATTTGAAAAATTGAAAAAATTGCCACCCTTAATTCGTAATAATACAACTTCCAAAGCGGTAGCTGGAAAGTTAGAAACTGTACCCAGACCACCTTGCGGGACATATCCGATTGACGCAAAATTTTTGAGATTCAAAATGTTGGACCCAAATATTTCAACCGAACCTTGTTGCGGCGTTAGAAGCCCCAACATGAGCTTCATCAATGTTGACTTACCCGAACCATTTGCGCCGACAAGCGCCAAGAAATCTCCTTGATTGATGTCAAAACTAACATCTTTTAATACGGACCGTTTATCATACGAAAATGATAAGTCACGCACCATTATTATTGGACTATTTTCCATAAGATAATCCCTCCTTCAATGAATCTAAATTTTTATACATAATAGTTGTATAGTTCTCCCCTTCCGCAATCTGTGCTCGGGTCAAACTTTCTAAGGTATAGAGTTCCAAAATGTGAGAACCTGTTTCCTTTTGAATGACATCAAGCGTTTTGGATGAACCCGATGGTGTCGCATATAATACAGATATATTATTTTCCTTAATATAGTCAATTGATTGTTGAAGTCGTCGAGGTGTCGGTTCTTCACTAAGAAGTCCATTAATTACGCCACGTTGTTCTAATCCATATGCGTGTGCTAAATAACCAAAAGCTTCATGCTCAACAACAATAGTATTGCCTTTATACGGACCTAATGCAGTTCGGTAGGCATTATCTAAGTCTTCCAGTTCTTTTTTCAGTATTTCAAAATTATCCGTGTAATCTGAAGCATGCACTGGGTCAAGAGCGATAAAAGTATCTTTGATTGCCTCAACCTGACGAAGTGCATTAAGCGGATCTAACCAAGTGTGGGGATCCATTGGACCATGATCATGATCATCGTGATCATGGTCATGGCTTTCATGACCTGTTTCGCCTTCATCATTGTGAATCTCTTCACGTTCGATGACTTCACTATACATACCGCTTGTTAATACGCTCGTATTTTTCACAATTGAACTTTTGAGTACTGAATCTGTCCAAGCTTCAAATCCAAGACCATGAATTATAAAAACATCTGCTTCCGAAATTTTTTGCATGTCTTTGGGTGTTGGCTCAAAACTATGAGCATCTGCCCCGCTCGGCAGAATATTATAGACGTTTACATGCTCTCCACCCACTCGTGTAGCGAAATCTGCAAGTGGATAGAAACTTGTAACGACATTCAAAGACGCTCTTTGTGGTGCCACTGAGCACCCTGCTAACATAAGCATAGAGCTTATGATGATCAGTATTTTTTTCATATTTCCTCCAGTTGCAAATTTTTTGCAACTACAATTATAGATTTGCTTGTTATTTTTGTCAACGATTTTCACTACTTTTCACTTTTAAAGTATATCTTCTCTCAATTTGCTCACGTATAATTGGAAAGTACATATAGGAGGTTTATGTATGAAAGTAGTAGTAATCGGATGTACACACGCGGGTACATCAGCAGTTAAAGCAATTTTGAAAGAAGCACCACAAGCAGAAGTTAAAGTCTTCGAAAGAAATGATAACGTATCATTCTTATCATGTGGAATCGCTCTCTATGTTGGAGGCGTTGTTAAAAAAGCGGAAGAACTTTTTTACTCAAATCCAGAAGAATTAAAAGGTCTTGGCGCAGACGTACATATGGAACACAATGTCACCAACATTGATGTTGACACAAAAACTGTAAGTGTAACAAATATGCTTACAAATGAATCATTTACTGAGTCATATGACAAATTGGTACTAACAACAGGATCATGGCCAATTACGCCACCAATCCCAGGTATCCAATCTGAAAATATCTTGTTATGTAAAAACTACAACCAAGCTCAAGAAATCATCGCTCGCAAAGAAGATGCTGAACGAATCGTTGTTGTCGGTGGTGGATACATCGGAATCGAACTCGTTGAAGCTTTTGTTGAATCAGGAAAACAAGTAACACTTGTTGATGGTCTAGATCGTATTTTGAATAAATATCTTGATCCTGAGTTTACAGACGTTTTAGAAGCAGACCTTACAGAACGCGGCGTAAACATCGCATTAAATCAAGTTGTTCAAGAATTCAAAGCTGATGAAAACGGTAAAGTTAATAAAGTCGTTACCTCAGAAGGTGAATTCGAAGCAGACATGGTCATTCTTTGCGTTGGATTCCGTCCAAGCAATGAATTAATCCAAGGTAAAGTAGATACATTACCAAATGGTGCTGTTATTGTTAACGAATACATGCAAACAAGCCGCCCAGAAATTTTTGCAGCTGGTGATAATGTTGCTGTTCATTACAATCCTAATGGACAAAATGCATACATCCCTCTTGCAACAAATGCGGTACGTATGGGATCACTTGTAGGTCGTAACATCGTCGAGAACAAAGTAAAATACCGAGGAACACAAGGAACTTCTGGTCTTTACTTATTTGGCTACAACATTGGATCAACTGGAGTCACTGTAAACTCAGCACCACACTTCGGTCTTGAAGTTGATTCTGTTGTTGTTAAAGATAACTACCGTCCTGAGTTTATGCCTACAACTGAAGAAGTTATGATGAAACTTGTTTGGGAAAAAGGAACTGGACGAATTGTTGGTGGGCAAGTTATTTCAAAATATGACGTAACACAATCCGCAAACACATTATCCTTGGCAGTTCAAAATAAAATGACGATTGAAGATCTTGCATATGTTGATTTCTTCTTCCAACCACATTTTGACCGTCCTTGGAATTACTTAAACATTCTTGCTCAAGCCGCACTTGATAAAGAAAACGCTTAATAAAAAGCTCAGCTTCGGCTGAGTTTTTTATTTTACCAACTTTTGGAGCTCATTATTAAACTCTTTTTGATTCCATAAGATAAGTTGGTTTATGTTTTCATTCGATATATAACGATATCTCTTCTTGATTGGGAGAACTAAAATTGTTCTTTTAACACTATGATTATCAAAACGATACTTTACTTTTTGTTTGCCGGGTATACGCGTATTGACTGATGATTGACTTGGCTTAACCAGATGCGTTACTGATTCGTTATCGTAGCCTTTAGCAGTTACATTATGCATTACATCAATCGTATCATACTGTAATACCGTTAAATCAGGAGCTATGATTACAGGATCACTTTTAAGTGAAACGATACTTAATGTTAAGCCTTTATCTTGTGGATACGATACAAAATTACTTTGTACGAAAGCTTTCTTTTCATCACCTTCTACAACACGATTACGCAAACCATCACATCTATCCAGACGAACACCAAGTTCGATTGCTTTTACCAGGCCGTTTGGCCGAACACTCTTAATTTTCTTAAAAGAGCTATTGTGCGTGTAAAAACTATCTCTTCCATAGTTTTGTGAGCAATTTTCATATTGAACAGTTGGCGTTTGAAAATTCAAATATGGTTTAGCCCTAGCAACCACTGTGGGATGTATGATTTTAATATTTTGATATCTAAAATCACTATTTAGTGTATAGGATAGAATTTTAGATTTGTGCACAATGTCACTTTCGTTTAAATAGTTGACTCGACTCGAAAAATTTTCACCGGTGCTTGCTACACTCATATGAATTCGTATTGAGTAATCATCAATTTTTAGTTTTGACAGTGGAACTTCAAATTTAAACCCAACGTTCTCATAGTCGTAATTGCAATCCGCTTTATACTTTTCGAAAAAGTTACACTTGGGATAACCACGATATTCCATCAAATCCGTTAGCGAAACATCTTCAACCGTACCTGACTCCCACATTGAATGCGCATTCCCTCTTAATTCCAATTTAAATGAATGTGTTTTATCATTCAATAAGTGAGTCCGATTTCGTACTAATGCCCACCCTTCTATCACTAACCCTGTTTCATTCAATTGGATGTTTGATACTTCATGCATAAAACTCTGACGTTCCGCTACAACCTTTATCGAAGTACAATGAGAAAAAAAGAAACAAACTAACATGATAAAGATACTCGTGAATCGTTTCATTACGTCACCTCTATCTTAAATATGCTATCTGCTCACCTAATCATAAAAAAAGACTAGCATATTCATGCTAGTCTTTTCTGCTATTAAAAACTGCGATGTATCTTAGCACCGACATTAGTGTCGCTACTAAAGCTGCAACATATGTTAATGCTGCTGCTGATAACATTTTGCGAGCTCCAGGAAGCTCATTTTGGGTTAAAATTGCTTGTTGATCTAAAATCTTCAAGGCTCTTGCAGAAGCGTTGAACTCAACTGGAAGTGTCACCAACTGGAACGCAGCCATCAATAATAAGGCTCCAATTCCGACATAGAAAATCGTAGTATCTTGCGCAAAAATCCCAATCATGATTGCAATCATTGAAATACTGTTACCTGTAATTGCCAAAGGCAACAACTTGTTTCTTATTCCGATAAAAGCATATGCTTCCGCATGTTGAATAGCGTGCCCGACTTCGTGGGCTGCAACAGACACTGAAGCAATTGAATTATTTTTATATACATCTGGTGAAAGGGCTACAATTTTCTTTGTAGGATCATAATGGTCACTTAAGACCCCGCCTTTTGATTGAACCACTTCAACGTCTGTAATATTATTCAATTCAAGTATACGGCGTGCAACATCAGCACCCGTCATTGATCCCATAGTTTTAACTTTGCTATATTTGCTATAGTTAGATTTTACAAACATTTGTGCAACTAATGATAAAATTGCAGCAATTAGAATAAAACCCATACCTACGGGATTAAAATAAAGATATGGCATCATAAATTAATCTCCAAATTTCTATTAATAAAAGAGGAGCATCGCTCCTCAATTAATTATTATTTAACTGCGTCTTTTAATGCTTTTGCAGGTTTGAACCCTACACTGTATGAAGCTTCGATACGGATCTTTTCTTTTGTTTGTGGATTGAAACCATCACGTGCTGCGCGGTGACGAACTTCAAATTTACCGAACCCTGCAAGATCAACTGTACCTTTTTCTTCTAAGACTTTTTTGACTTCATCTAAGAATGCATCAATAAACTCATTAGCTTGTTTCTTACTTACGTCTAGGTTTGTTGCAATTGCTTCCCCTAATAACTTTTTGTTGTATGTTTCACTCATATTGAAACCTCCATTTCATATTGAAATAATATCATTATACTGCTTAAAACACAAGTTAAAGCTACTCTGCTTTTAAATCGCGTTGCATTAATTCACGAATTGCGGTGACTGGCTCTTTGCCTTCAAAGACGACTTTATAGACCTCTTCTGTGATTGGCATCGATACATTCATTGATTTCGCCATATTATGGACAACTTTAGCTGCAAAAACACCCTCTACAGTCTTGTCATTTGTGTCAAAAAATGCTTGGGATGAGTTGTTTTTTCCAATCATAAACCCAGCTTGAAAATTTCGTGAATGTTGACTTGTAGCTGTTACAATCAAATCTCCAACCCCACAAAGCCCTAAGAAAGTCTCTGCTTCTCCACCTAATGCAACTCCAAAACGTGTCATTTCTGCAAGACCACGTGTCATTAAAGCAGCACGAGCATTATCCCCATAGTCTAATCCTTGCAAGCATCCACTTGCTATCGCAATGATATTTTTAATTGCAACACCAACCTGCGTTCCAATCACATCATTATTAGTATAGACACGGAAATAATCATTTGAAAAAAGATTCTGTACAAGCTCTGCAGCATCTTGATTTAAAGATACCGCATTAATTGTTGTCAAATCACGTAATACAACTTCCTCAGCATGGGAAGGCCCAATTAAACTAACAACTCCAAGACGCTTTTCAGCATCAACCACTCGCTCAATCACATCAATTAAGAGCTCATGAGTCTCAGGATGAAACCCTTTGGCGACATTAATAATTGTGACTGGTCGCGTTAATGTTTCATTCAAACGCTTCGCGACTTCTTCAACAGCACTTGTCGGTACTGCGAGTAATACGACATCGGCATTTACTACTTCTTCAAAATCTTGTGTTGCATCCAAAGATTCATTCAATTTAATACCTGGAAAATATGTTTCGTTTTGGCTGTACAGATGTATATCAACAACTTCATCCAGCTTACGCCCCCAGATGAGAACTTCATGTTGATTATCAGCAAGAACTTGTCCTAATGCGGTTCCCCAACTTCCTGAACCAATAATCCCAATTTTCATTATGCTCCTCGCTTCCTGACTAAAATACGAATCGGCGTACCATCAAAGTTAAACGCACGACGTAAAGCATTTTCTAGATAACGTTTGTAAGAGAAGTGTAACAACTCTGGATCGTTTACAAACACGACAAACGTAGGTGGTGCTGTAGCAACCTGTGATGTATACAGAATTTTTAAACGTTTTCCATGGTGTGATGGAGGTGGCGTTAAACGAATTGCATCCTGAATAACTTCATTTAGCACGCTTGTTCCTATTCGGCGTTTACTATTTTCATACGCTTGATCAATAAGAGGTAGCAATGTATGAACACGCTTTTTGGTTAGAGCCGATACGAACGCAATTGGTGCATATGAAAGATATAAGAATTCACTAGCAACCTGCTTGCGCACATCATCCATCAGTGTTTCTTCTTTATCGACTGTATCCCATTTGTTATAAACGATAATGATAGGTTTTCCTGCATCGTGCGCAAAACCAACAACGTGCTTATCTTGAGCACGAATTCCTTGCTCTCCGTCCAATACAAATAAAACTACATCTGATCGTTCTATAGCACTCATCGCACGTAAGACTGAGTACTTTTCAACGTCTTCGTATACTTTACCGCGCTTACGAATTCCTGCTGTATCAATAACGACATAATCTTTATCGTGAAATCTAAACGGTGTATCAACAGCATCACGAGTTGTTCCCTCAATATTAGAAACAATTACACGTTCTTGGTTAAGCATTGCATTAACAAGTGAACTCTTCCCAACATTTGGACGACCAATAATTGAAAACTTTAATTCATCTTCATACATTGTTAGACCCTTTTCAGGGAGTTTTCGAATAATTGTGTCAAGTAAGTCCCCAACACCAATTCCATGCAAACTACTTACTGCCATTGGCTCATCATAACCAAGTGCATAGAATTCATAAATATCTGCTTGAAATTGAATATCATCAACTTTATTGACAGCTACAATAACAGGTTTATTCGTTTCACGTAATAAACGGGCAATATGCTGGTCATCATTAGTCAGACCTTCCATTCCACTTACGACAAAAACAATTACATCTGCTTCATCAATAGCGATATCGACCTGCATTTGAATTTCGTCAGCGAATGCTTGTCCCTCGATTTGAATTCCACCTGTATCGATAAATCTTAAATCTTTAGTTAACCATGTTGCTTTTCCGTATAAGCGATCTCGTGTGACTCCTGCTTCATCATGAACGATTGATAATCGCTCACCCATGATACGGTTGAACAATGAGGATTTCCCTACATTTGGGCGACCAACGATCGCAACAACTCCATCTATCATTTTTACTACCTACTCTCTATATATTTCTTAATTAACGCTACAATTTCATCAACACTGAGATAGGTTGTATCAATTTCAATTGCATCTTCAACTTTAATTAATGGTGATTCTTCTCGATTCATATCACGATAGTCTCGATCCACTAATTCTTTGTATAAGGTATCGAACTCTACATCGAATCCTTTTTTTGATAACTCTTCAAATCTTCGCTGAGCACGTACAGTAACGTCCGCAGTTTGGAAAATTTTAATCTCAGCATCTGGAAGTACAACGGAGGTTATATCTCGACCATCCATCACAAATCCCTTCTTTTCAGCCATTTTACGTTGTTTAGCAACAAGTAACTCACGTACTCTTGCAAATTTCGATACTTTTGAAGCACCTTGAGACACTTCATCAGTACGAATATTATTGCTCACGTCTTTGCCATTCACAAAGATAGAACCTTCTGGCGAAAGTTCTATTTCTGTTTTCATAGCAACCTCAAAGCAAGCTACTTCATCCTCGAGATCCACGTTTTGTCTAATACACTCAAATGCTACTGCACGATACATCGCACCAGTATCAATATGTGTATATCCTAAATCTTTTGCTAACCGCTTTGCGATCGTACTTTTTCCTGATGCACTCGGCCCATCAATTGCTATATTAATCACTTTTTCACCTCTAATTATACTTTTTGAATCAATATTAAAATAATAACAACAAAAATTGCTAAGACAAGAAGTGAAATAACGACATTCATCATACGATTCGTTTTAACCATCGTATCACTGATTTCCTCAATATGACGTTCTTGATCTATAATTTTGTGTTGTAACGTTTGTGTTTGGTCTAATAATTCTCGTTTGAATTTTTCTGAGTCAAAATTAAATGATCCAACCTCATCTAAGCTCTCTTCATATTTATCGTCTATCATATCAATATCCAATTCAACAACTTCATCTATTGGTGCAACATCAACATAATCGTCTTGAGATACTTCGACAGCAGGATCCACTTCAGTTTCTTGAATTTGTGTTTTAGCCACTTGATTATCCGCAGGAGTATCAACATCTTGCGCCATCTCATGAACGGCCATTGAAATTGTCTTTTCTAAATCTGGAACACTATGTTCATCTTGAAGTGAATCAACACGGAAAACACGTGTTTCTTCTAGTATATCAGCATCTGATTTTAGACTTGGATCAATTTCATTGATAACCGATTGCATAATGTCTGGGTTGATTTTTTGAATTGTTTCGGTATCAATGTCAAGTTCTTTAAAGATATTGGACTGTGTATTGCCTTCATCACGATACCCTTTTTTAACATTGTACTCTTTAACTTCATTTAAAAACTCTTTTAAATATGTATTCTCAAATGTGTCAAATGTGTTGGGTTCAACTGGTTCACTTTGTGTTGGAATATGTTGACGCGCCCGAGTTGGTTCATGGTCGACTTTTGGTTCGTTTTCATCCATTTTTCTAAACTGATCATCAATTTGATTTAATCGATTAGCAAATTGTGAAAGATTTGAATTTTCGATTCCACTCTCTGCATTTGAAGACAATGCCTCATGTAGTGCTTGATTTTTTTGAACGCGAGATTTCATGACAATATCACTCCTTTGATAAATTATAGCATATTAAAAGTCACTAATGATTGGATTAGTTACATAAGTTATTTTAATTGCTTCATGACCTTTATCTATTATAACAAATTTTTCCATGCATTCATAAAAAAAAAGGACCGGAGTCCTATTGAATTCTTTTTAATGTTGGTTTAATAAGCATAAACAAGACCATAAGTATGGTACCTTTAACGATATTGAATGGTAAGTAAACAGCGTTTAGTATCTCCCATGCATTCGATTGGTCTAACCCATATAAAGGAAATGTTACATAGTAGTTGAACACGTTCATGATAAGAGAAACGCCGACAACAGAAACAATCATTAGTATCACATTCTTGAATTTATGATCGGTTTTAATGAACACCACCGGAAGCATGAGTAATACCGAAAATCCAAAGTTTGCAAGTTCTCCAGCAATATTTCCATCACTTGAAATTGTTAGAAAGTGAACTAAATTTTTCAAAAACGCGATCATAAAACCTGCAAGTGGTCCCATTAACCATGCACCAATTAAGACTGGTATATCGCTCAAATCAACTTTTAATGGCGAACCAGGGATAACCCTAAATTCAAAATAGTAAAATATCACCGACATTGCTGTAAGTATTGATATCTTCACCATAATTCGAGTGCTTAATTTTTTCATTTTTGTCCTCCTTGTGAAAAAATAAGACTCAAGGCGACATGAAAAAACAACTTCTTTCATCCAGACTATACTGTCGCCATTGGAATTTCACCAATTCAACCATCATTGATGGGTCGCGGGGTCTACCGCCGGTCGGGAATCTCACCCTGCCCTGAAGTACATTGTAATTATATGAACTCAACACTTATTTGTCTACACTTATACTCTTTCTTACGTAATGATTTTAATAGTTTTTTACAAATATAAAAAAAGACCTGTATCTATGTGTAATAAAGGTCTTTTTTAATTAATTATGCACGTCCTGAGTATTTTCCGTCAGAAGTATTTACAACAACAACTTCACCTTCGCTAATGAATAATGGAACTCGGATTTCATATCCCGTTTCAAGTACTGCATTTTTTTGTGCGTTAGTAGCTGTGTCACCTTTAACTGCTGGTTCCGCTTGTGTAATTGTAAGTGCAATTTTTTCTGGAAGTGTAACTCCTAGAATTTCACTTTCATAAACTACAACTGTTACTTCTGAATTCTCTTTCATAAAATTCAATTCCCACTCGAGGCGAGCTTTATCGATTTCTGTTTGTTCATATGTTTCATTATCCATAAACACGATCATATCACCAGCATCGTACAGATATTGCATAGGTCGTTTTTCAACGTGCGCTTGCTCAATCTTGTCTCCTCCGATGAAGCTGAGTTCAGTTACTGAACCTGTACGCATATTACGTACTTTTGCTTTAATAATCATTTGACGTTGTGCTGTTTTATTGTGTGATGTATCAATAACTACATAAAGATTGCCTTCATGTAAAATTGACATTCCAGAACGTAAGTCGTTTGATGAAATCATATTTATTCCTCCGTTATGTAAAGTTTGAAACTTTCGTCTTTCATTATACCATACTCTAATCTATATGGGATATCTCCATTTGTATTTATGTAGATTTTATTATCAATTTTTTCAGCAGTAAGCTGGTTTCCATAATCCGTATATACGGTGCTTTCAGGATTTATTCTAAAGAAATTAAAGACTGCTTTTTCAATATTTAGTCGCTTTTCAATCTTTTCCATAAAACTTACGGTTTCATAATACTCTTTGGATATATAAACTTCCCGTTTAATCCAGAAGCAAACAACTGTCAAAAATATAAGACTATGTATTAAAATCATGCCGCGTTGACATCGCTTCACATTTATCTTTTGTACACACATTCATAAGACTCCTATCAATTTGACATGTTGTTACCTCATCAATTAAAATTTCATATCCTGGTTCTTTGACTACCCGTGAGTCCTTGCATGAAATAGCAAATTGTTGCTCATCAAAAGAAAAAGATAAAATACCATTCTCGACATTAACATTGCTTGCGCGGTTAATGAGTTGCGTTAGCTGCAGTTTAAATACTGAAATTGGGTATATTGTTGGACGGTGAATTTTCACCATTAATATGAGAGTTTGATGAATTAATATGGTGATAAGTCCCCACACTGTAAAACCTATCATGCACTCAACTAACGTGAAACCAGCTTGAAAACATCGACGATTAACCTTAAAACACCTCCAAGTATCAAAATTGCCAAAAGAAGCTCAACTATTATGTATCCTTTATACACAACGATACCGTCCAAAACCAAGTTGTATCGTACATTTTTTGTTGTTGTAATCAAAATCTCCTGCATGATTTACATTTCCGTTAGCATTAAACCACACATCTGCAGTAACATACTTACGTCTCAGTTTGTACATCGCCTCAACTTGACGTGTGAGAATCCCTTTGTTTGCATACGGTAATCCCTTGAAAATTTGATGATGACTGACCATCGTTGTAACAAAAACAACAAAACTCAGTACAATTAATAATTCAATCATCGTGAATCCATTACTGTATTGTCGCTTGGCCCTGAACAATTTCAATATTTTTTCCATCAGAACATCGTGTCTGCCTTTCTGTTATAAACTCATCTGTAACGAGATCTTGAATAGATACAGGAACTCCATCATGCTTCAATTGCCACTGTAAAATAGCCGCATCGATTATTTTTAGTTGCGCATCGCATCCTTTTTCATTAATTACATTCAATGTTCGTTGAATATTCGGCATTGTTAGCAATAACAACACAACAATTACTGCCATAACCAAGACCATTTCTATCAATGTAAATCCTTTTTTCATAATCCCTCCATCAAGTTGATTGGAATCAACATTACTTGATAGTATCCGTACACCGTTAATATCACAAAACCATATACAAGCAGTTTGTAAGTCAAGATTACGCGTCTAAAACACCTAGTAAGTTTCTTTGTAGCATGCCGCATGTAGAAATCTAGCCCTTCTTTTTGCTTTAAAACATTTTGTTTGAATACGTAGTATCTACCTAAATCCTTGTCAAAAATATCATGCGAAAATATTTCTTGGATGCTTTTCCCAGCTTCTAAATTGTCTAGAATGTGATATCCATACCATTTTAGAATCTCACAGTTCGAGGTTTTTAGTGATGAAAACGTGTCATGAAATGAGATTCCAAATAGTGTGCTATTACTATAAATATCAATAATCCGTATCGTGCCCATGAGTCGATATGTCCGGGATAATTTGTTAATTAAGATTAAAGTTAGCGTTGGATAAGCACGATGACTAAAATAACAACATGAAATTGCTCCAACCACGATGCAGTGTATTGCTAAAATGATTGTAAACAGATTGGATACACTTTCGATACTAGCACTACTCAATGCACTATCTTCCAAAAGACCGCTTATTTGGTACTTTATCTGATTCGAGTAAATGCTAATCATCACAACACACACTACATGAAGAAGAATTGGATAAGCAATTTTCTGCACAATTTCGTTGTAAATTTTTTGTTTGAGTTTAATCCAAAACACATAAGATTTTAAACTAATAAAGGGATTTATAACAATACCTTCACCTTTTGCATCCAAACACTCATAAAGTGTCTCAAGTGAAGTAAAGTTACACCCATACTGTGTATTGATATCTTGAATATTCATACCGTTTTTTAAAGACTCCAAAATCTCTTCGCTTTGCATCTTCAATCGGTGTTGCTTATAGATTTTCTCTAATTTCTTCTTTATCAAACATTTCAAAAACAACCTTCACCTCTCCATTAGCATCCATCTTCATTTCCTGAAGTACAACGCCTTCCAATAATTCACGTAGATCTTCCTTACATGCTCCCAAATCAGCGAGCCTTCGTAATGCCTGTTGTAACGTTGATGCGTGCATTGTTGCTACAATCATATGCCCGCTGAGTCCTGCACGTATTAACTCGGATATATCTAGAACTGTTCTTAGTTCTCCAAGGACAATAATGTCAGGATCATGTCGCAGCAGTTGTGTTAGATGAGTACCAATACAATCTGTATCGATTTGAATCCACCGTTCGTTGATTCGTTCAACCGGATTCTCTAAGGTATAGATTTGCTTGGTCCTGAGTTGAGATAGTGCATAAAACATACTCGTTGATTTCCCACTTCCAGTTCGGCCAACAAACAAGAGTATGCCACAATTGTTTTGTATGATTTTATGAATTTTGCAACGGATCGTTTCAAAGGGACATAAGTCAGTCCAAAGATCACTATCGTTTATGTTTAAAACTCGAACAACGCCACTGTATTTATTTGAATTGTGAATGCCCGCAAACCGTATTTGAAGTTCTTGTTCAGCAATATAGTAATGGAATACCTTTGTCTGCGGATTGGGGTTTGTAACATCAAAACCTGCAATAAACTTCAAATAGATAAATAACGCTCTCGGATCAATGTCGTCTACTTTCTTTATCATTTGCTTATGCTTCCGTAAAATTATCTCTTTCTGTGATTCCGACCCATAAATATGAATATCACTGATTCGATGTTGAACACACTGTTTAATAAGTTGGTCGAATTGTATCTCTATTTTAGTCATACTTCTAAATACACTTGTTTTTTAATTTCACCTAAAATAAAATAGCCTTACGGCTATTTTATTTTTTGAATAAATGGATTGCTAAATTTTTCGGTTTCTAAATCAGTGATATCACCATGTCCAGGATAAAGATTTATTTGCTCATCCTCAAACATTTCAATAAACATCTTCAAAGAGTCATTCATCATTGCCATACTTCCCGTAGGTAAATCAGTACGTCCAATGGTTCCTTTAAATATAAAATCACCGACAATGGCATCCTCTTCAAAAATAAAGCTCACCGAACCACTTGTATGACCTGGAGTCTTGATAACATCAAAACTAAACGGTCCGACCGTTTGTGGTTCTTCAAAAAATGTCTCAAAATCCGAAGTCAGAACAACAGATTCAGGCATTTGATTTGAGAGATTAACATTGGGGTTCGTTAAATAGTGTGCTTCTTCATGAAATACAAAGACTGGACACTTATATATTTCAGCAATTGCATCAACACCAGATATATGGTCAAAATGTCCATGGGTAAGGTAAATTGCAATGACTTCTTTACCTTCTAGTGGTTTCAATAAACGTTGAGCGTTATTATGCGGGTCCATACATGGATCAATTACAACTACCTTATTATCAATTTCAAGATAGTATGTATTGGTCTCAACATACCCCATTACTTGTTTCGTTATTTTCATAATAGAAAAAAAGTCGATTTACGACTTATTTTTTCTCTTTATGTAAAGTGTGTTTACGATCACGTGGGCAATATTTATTGATTTCCATACGCTCTAATTGGACTTTTTTGTTACGTGATGTGTAGTAGTTTTCTTCGCCACACTCTGTGCATTTTAAAATAGCTTGTGCTCTCATAATTACCTCCATTTACTCATAGCCTAGACATTATACCATACTTTATTTGCAATGCCTATACTAAATTATTGTGATTTACGTGCCATATAGTAATCCATAACAGCATGTGTTGCATACCCACATTCGTTAGCGATTGTTTGTCGCGTCGCTTGTGCTTCAGTTACAGATTTAGGTGCAATACAGCTTACCGCGATTTCTGGTTGTTCATAAGGAGCATATCCGATATACGTACTATTTCGTAATTCAATGCCGTCAGAACTTATTTGAGCCGTTCCAGATTTGCCAGCTGATTTGTAGTTTTCTTTTCCAGAGGCATACCCTTCTCCAGAGGAAATATAAAGTCTCATACCCTCTTGAACAACACGCAACGATTCGAGATCATCAAGCGTACTCAATGCTTGAGGAGTGTTTTCACTAACCATTGCTTTGGTATCTTGGTTGAATGTTCCTGTCGCAAGACGTGGTTTCATTCTCGTTCCATTATTTGCAATGGTTGCAACAAATTGATTCAATTCCATGACATTATAGGTATCATATTGACCAATAGCAAGTTCGAGTAATTTGCTATCAGCTTCACGAGATCCAATGTATCCAATTTCTTCACGTGGGAAGTCAACATTAGTTGGCACCCCTAAACCAAATTGAGAATAGTATGAACGCATTAAGTCATATGTTGCTGGTCCATCTGGGAAAATTAGTGAACTTCCAGGTACGTATGTTGCATTGCCAAGGCGAATTGCAACATTAAACATGTAGATGTTACTTGACATTTGAAGCGCCGAACGCGCATCAACATTGCCAATTCCATCTTTCCATGAATGTCGAATCAGTCCTCCGATATTCATCGGTGCATCGTGAATTAATTCATTCGGTTGAATTACATCTTCGGATAGACCCATATATACTGTTGCCGGTTTGACAGTCGAACCAACAGCAAAAGTTCCGTTTGAAAGCATTGTACTTTGAATATCATTCCAATACTTCATTTCACCACTTGAATTATTTTCCTTCATTGCAGCAATTGCAAGAATATCTCCTGTCCGTGGGTCTGAAACAATCATGTGCATTTGATCCATAGCTGTACGTTGTGGATCTTTATTAACATCCGTAATTCTTTTGGTAAGTTCTGCTTCTACAAACTTTTGTAGATCTGTATCCAAGGCAAGTTTTAAACCATAACCCTTGCGCCCTTCAGAGCGCAATTGTTTTGTTCCTGATTGATACTCATATTGTGTATCAATACCTGATAACTCGTTTTCATATTGATACTCGAGTCCCGAAACACCGACCTCATCATCTGCTTGATATCCCTTGGCAATGTAGGTGTCAAGTTTTTGTTCGGGAATATCTCCAAGCGATCCGTATAAATTCTTGATATCAACCGTTTCGTTATAGACACGTTCCCACTCTGTATCATAGCTAAACCCTGGAAAATCATTTGAATGTTCAGCAAGATATGATATCTGTTCGTTGGTTGCATTTTCATACACGATAGACGACTGACCCAGTTGACCATTATTCATCTTTACTTGAATTTCAAAAGTTGCTTTGTCTTCTTCTGTAAGTGTATTCAAATGATCTGGAGTAATGCGTGATTTTATAAGTTCATCATACTCTTCCTTAGTCATGTTTCCTTTTGTATACGACTTGTATTCTTCTTCAGTAACTAAATCTTCACCATAGTCATTTAGTCTTAGCCATAGTACCTTGTTATCATCTTCATTCAATGAATGTTGGATATTGAAAGTTTTGGCAAACAGTTTTGCAACATCCCATTGATCATCCGCAGATGTATTTCTTGGTCGGTCATAAACAATAACTTTTTTAGCTTGATTTGAAACTAAGTTAACACCATTACGGTCCACCATTTCACCTCGCATTGTTTGAGAGTAAAGTGGTGGTGTTTGGTATTTCTCATATAGGTTTGCATAATGATCTGCTTGAACGATTTGAATCGTATAAAGACGATAAATCAAACCTCCGGCAATTGCCGCCAACAAAATCATAAATATCTGTAAACGGACATCGATGACTTTTTTGATATTGAGATCTTTTTTCAAATGTTCACTACTACCACTGTAGTTTTTGACTTTATCTTTTTGTCTTCGACGATCCATAACTACCTCCTATGAATTTTCGTAAGTCTCACGTTCACGTTGGCGTTCTTTAGCACGTTCTTTCTTTTGCTCACGAATCTCGTTTCGAATCATATCTCTACGTTTCTTTTGCATTAGTGATTCAATTTCACGTTTTCGTTTCTTTTTATAACCCGGTTTAACTTTAACGTTTTTACGGTTTAGAATTTGAACAACTTCAGGATCAAGTTGTTTTGTACGTTTCTGAATATTGTACCAAGGACGGACATCATCCAATTGACCATCACGAATTCGTTTATATTCAAAGTTCACACCGGTTTTCATCAAACGTGTAACCGAACTTTGATCTTTAGGTCCAACAATACTAATCGCAAACCCTTCACGACCACTACGGCCTGTACGGCCTGTACGGTGTGTGTAGAAGTCCAAATCATGGGTTGGTAATCCTGCATTAATAACATGGCTAATCTCTGGTAAATCGATACCACGGGCCGCCAAATCAGTTGCAACGATGTAACGAACTTTTTTGCTATGAATTCGGCTAATAACTTGTTTACGTCCGCGGTCACTCACATCACCATGAATTTCAACACAATCAATACCATAATCTCGTAAATATGCAGCAATCTCAGTTGCCTGTGTTTTTGTATTGGTAAATACAATGGCAAGTAATGGATTAATGCTTCCAAGAACATCAAGAACTGCCTCATTCATATCACGATGACGTTGATTAATTAAAATATGTTCAATTCGAGGTTTAAGAACTTCTTCCTCAGAAACAATTTCAATTGGATTTTTCAAATATTTTTTAATAAATGCACGTAATCCTTGCGGAATTGTCGCACTAAACAACATAAATACCGCATCATCTTTAATTCGTGACGCAATAGTGTTTACTTCTTCAATAAATCCATAGTCAAGCATCATATCGGCTTCATCAACAATAAAAGCTTTGATGTAGTCCATACGAATAACATTCCACGATAGTATATCTAAAAGTTTTCCTGGAGTTGTAATTAAAATATGGGGTTGTTTTTCAAGTTTACTACGTAAACGTGAGTTGTCCATACCTCCAATGGCTAAATCGATGGTATAACGATCATCGATTTCCATGATATCTTTCGAAAATTCGAAAATTTGCATTGCTAATTCGCGAGTTGGCGCGAGTATTACTGCTTGTGTTTGTTCTAAATCTACTTCAATAAGTTCTAAAATCGCAAATAGAAAGGCATGTGTTTTCCCTGTACCCGTGTCCGATTTTACAATCAAGTCACGTTTTTTTGAGATTTGGTCGAGCACCTTTTCTTGAACTGATGTTAATGATTTAAAACCATTTTTCTTAATTAGTGCTTTATTGATATTATTCATACTAACACTCCTTTCTATACAATTTTGTTTAATAATTGAAATTCTTCTTCAAGCGTCAAGTCATGTTGCTTGATGCGATCCAGATGGTCTTTACGTCCCATCAGATATTTCTTGTAGTTAGTATCCAGATTCTTCATAAGAATTGGACCGAGAGTCATCTCTTCATAACTTAGGTTGACAGCAATTCCGGTCTTTTGGAGCTTCATCATAAAGACTGGGATATCGCGTTCCATTAGAAACGCTTCGTCAACAATCGTAAACCCCGATTGTGACACAATATCCCGAAACCATGCATTCTTAGTATTAGACTGTATCAAAATTACATCGTTATCCTTAAATGGATATTCTTTGATAATTTCCCAAATCGTTTCCGCTCCCATACCAGCAGCAACATAACAATTTGCAAGCCCTTTAAACGATTTGAGACCATCGCTTAAAACAAGCTCCGTCACATCTTCATAACCATGCTTCACGACGTTTTGACGTGCTGCATCCAAAGGCATCGGGGCAATATCGAGTCCGTAGGCAAAGTCACAAATGCCATCTTCAAGACATTTGATCATTAGTAACCCATGATCAGTCCCAATATCTGCCATTCGTGATCCTTCAGGAACCATATCTAAGAGTCTTTGTAATCGTTGCGATAACTTCATAAATTATCGTTTGTCAACAAAGTCACGAAGACGTTTTGAGCGTGTTGGATGTTTCAATTTACGAAGCGCTTTTGCCTCGATTTGACGAATCCGTTCACGTGTGACATTAAATTCTTTACCAACTTCTTCAAGCGTACGAGTACGGCCATCTTCAAGACCAAAACGAAGACGTAGGACTTTTTCTTCGCGTTCAGTAAGACCCTCTAAAACCATATTAATTTCTTCTTTTAAGAGTTGATTATTTGCATAGTCATCTGGTGACATCGCATCTTTATCCTCAATGAAATCACCAAGATGTGAATCATCTTCTTCACCAATTGGGGTTTCGAGCGATACCGGATCAAGTGCAATTTTTTGAATCTCGCGTACTTTATCAGGTGTCATATTTTCCATTTCAGCGGCAATTTCTTCTGCTGTTGGCTCACGTCCTAATGTTTGGACTAATGAACGTTGAATACGTGTTAATTTATTGATAGTCTCCACCATGTGAACTGGGATACGAATAGTACGCGCTTGGTCAGCAATCGCACGTGTGATTGCTTGGCGAATCCACCATGTTGCGTATGTTGAGAACTTAAAGCCTTTAGTATAGTCAAATTTTTCAACAGCCTTAACAAGCCCCATGTTTCCTTCTTGAATTAAGTCAAGGAACAACATACCACGACCAACGTATTTTTTAGCAATCGATACCACAAGACGTAAGTTTGCTGAAATCAAAATACGGCGTGCTTCGAGTCCGTCATAATAAGTAGTTTCACAGTTTTCGATATAAGCAAGGTTTGCTTCATCATCAACAAAATGTTCTTTTAAAATTTCAAATATTTCTTCAATTTTAATTGTCGTTAATAATTCATCAAATTCTTCATCGGTTACATCTGGTGCATAGCGCTCGCGATAAATATTTATAATGAGAACCCGTGCTTCTTCCCCTTCTTGGAGTCGACGTGCAATTTCTGGCTCATCTTTCGCATCGAGTAAGTTAACGCGGCCTATCTCTTTGAGATACATTTTAACTGGATCATTAATACGAACCATGTTGGCACTTGTTAATTCATTTTCATAGGAGCTGAGATCAACTTTGTTCATTGAATCGTCGAATGGCCCTTCGCCATCTTCGCCATCTTCACCAAGATACTCTTCAGCAATTTCATCATCGTCTTCAATCATTTCCTCAGAAATTTCTGCTTCGCCGATTTCATCTACTAAACGAATATCGTTATCGCTAAACCATTGGAACAATTCCTCGTTATCTTCGTCACTTAGTGATAAATGACTTGTCGATTTTTCAACAACAGCATTCAGTAAGGCACCTTGCTTTTCATTTTCTTTAATAAAAAACTCTTTTACTTCATCAAGTGTTTTCATTTTTTTACGTGTCATACTAATTCTCTCCTCCTTGATTATTATTCTCTCTTTTTAATCGTATTGCAGCTTCAAGAAGCCTTTGTTGCTCATCAAGTTGAAGTTGCTTCCGCCCTTCATCTTTTAGCCCTCGAATCCCAAGGCGACTCAATTCAGTGCGAATTAGCGCTATGTTCTGTTCAAGACTGCGAACATCGTAGTCACCAACAACATCACTCGAATCGATTTCTATTGCAAATTGTCTCATATTTTCTTGAATATCATGTGATAAGATATCAGCAATTTCTATTGCATCGTTTTTACGATACAAATCAAGAATAATTAATGCAAAATCAGTTGCGATATCATTGACCAAAAATCCAAGTTGGTCACGGTATTGATATGCTGCTTCCTTCGACTCCAACATTTGCTTTAAGATAGCACGCTCAGGTATCAGTACTTTAAAGTCTTTACTCTGAACAACTAGGGGTGTCTGTCGATGGATTGGTGCTTGAACTTTTGCTTGTAATTGTTGATTTAAAACACTTACTTCAAAATTTGTCATATCTGCAATTTTCTTCGTGTAGTAACTTTGGGTCAATTCATCTTCGGTTCGTAAATGTTCGAGCATAAATTCTACAATACGCTTACGATTTTCAAATGATTCGAGACCATAATTTCCAATTGCATAACTAATTAGAAAATCGAGCCAACCAATGCGGTCTACCAGACCGCTTTTCACTTTTTCTGGGCCAAGATTTCGTATCGCATCATCTGGGTCCATACCTGTATCATTATACCATATTGACACTGTACATTGCGCATCTCTTAACTTCTGTCCAATAGCAAATGTCGCTTCAAGACCGGCACGGTCCCCGTCAAACGCTAACACGATGTCATTAGTTGCTTGCTTCAAGATTCTAATCTGCTGTGGAGTACAAGCTACCCCTAATAGTGACACGACGTTCTCAACGCCTATGGCACTAAATGAAATCGCATCTGTTACCCCTTCAGTAATGATTAAATATCCTTCTTTTCGCGCATATTCCTTCGCATTATGAAAGTTATAGACCATATTTCCCTTGGTATACACTTCAGTTTCGGACGTATTGATGTATTTGACGGAATTTGAATCATGTAAAGCTCGGGCACTAAATCCAATTGCTTTCCCGTATGGATCATGTAAAGGGAACATAATTCGATTGTAAAATACATCTCTAAACCCATCGTCTGTCATTCGGACAAGGTCCGCTTTAATCAATAATTCATCATCAAATCCTTTAGCAGATAGATAATTGTATATTTGATTATTACCAAGCGCTACACCGATGCCGAAGCGGTCAATCGTAGCTTGAGTATACCCTCTTTGTTGCAGCTTTTCATGTGCTTCTTTACCATCTTTAGTTGATAATTGTAATGCAGTAAATTGCTGCGCCTCTTTGAGTGCCTCATAAAGTTTTTCTTTTTCGGGGTCCTTGGGTACAACATTGACCGTTTGGTACTCCGAGACATCTATGTTAAGGCGGCTTGCAGCCCGTGTGACTGATTCAATAAAGGTAATATGTTCAAAGTTTTCTATAAATGAAAACACGTTACCTGCCGCACCACATACAAAGCATTTATAAATTTGACGATCGGGAGAAACCGACATCGATGGATCGTGGTCATCATGAAAAGGACAAACTCCCCAATAGTTTTTGCCCTTTTTCGTCAGCGTCATATACTGTGAAATTGTATCAACGATATCGCTCTTTGAGCGGATATCGTTGATGAGTTCTTCTGGCATTCGCCGCATTTACATCACCCGTAAATTTCTTGTTTCATGATTGATTTAGCTTCATCAATCGTTACACGTTTTTGTTCCATTGAATCGCGGAAACGAATTGTAACTTGGTTATCTTCTAAAGAGTCAAAGTCAACTGTAATACAGTATGGTGTTCCAACTGCATCCTGACGTCGGTAGCGTTTTCCGATGCTTCCAGTTTCGTCATAGTCACATGCGAAATCGCCAATTAATTCATGCATCACTTCAGTCGCTTTTTCGCCTAATTTTTTTGAAAGTGGCAAGACTGTTACTTGAGTTGGTGCAACTTTAGGATGGAAATGCATAACAATACGTGTATCGTCATTTTCAAGCGTTTCTTCATCGTATGCTTCACACATAAGTGCCAGCATCAAGCGTTCCACTCCCAATGATGGCTCAACAGTATAAGGAATATACTTTTCGTTAGTTTCAGGATCATGATACTCCATGCTTACTTTTGAGTGTTCTTGGTGTTGTTTAAGGTCAAAGTCAGTTCTATCAGCAATACCCCAAAGCTCATCAAAGCCCCATGGGTAACGGTATTCGATATCTGAAGTTGCTACCGAGTAGTGTGATAATTCTTCAGCATCATGCTCGCGAATTCGTAAATTATCACGATCTATACCAAGACTTACCAACCAATCCATCGCAAATTTTTGCCAATGCTCATACCATTTAATGTCTTCACCTGGTTTAACAAAGAATTCAAGTTCCATTTGTTCAAACTCACGTGTACGGAAAATGAACTGACCTGGTGTGATTTCATTTCTAAAAGATTTACCAATTTGAGCAATACCGAATGGTAATTTTTTACGCATTGAGCGTTGAACATTACGATAGTTTACAAACATTCCCTGTGCAGTTTCCGGACGTAAATAGATAGCATTTGAACTGTCCTCGATAACGCCTTGGAATGTCTTAAACATTAAGTTAAATTGGCGAATCTTCGTGAAATCATGACCACCACATTTTGGACATGGAACTTTATGTGTTTCGATATAGTTTTCCATTTCTTCCAAAGTCATAATTCCCGCATTTATTTCAACATCACTAAAATCTTCGATTAATTTATCAGCACGGTGACGTGTATTACATATGCGACAATCCATGAGTGGATCATTAAATGTATCTAAGTGGCCACTTGCTTTCCAAACCTGCGGATTCATTAGAATCGCAGATTGGATTCCAACGTTATAAGGGTTTCGTGAAACAAAGGACTCCCACCATAATTTCTTTACATTTTCTTTGAGTTCAACTCCTAATGGTCCAAAGTCCCATGTATTTGCTAAACCACCATAAATTTCACTTCCTTGGAAAACAAATCCCGAAGTTCGTACATGGTTAACGACTGTTTCAAAATTTTTATTCTTCATAATATCACCTTTCAATATTTAAACATTTAACATGAGCTGCCAACTATTTAATGTCATATCAGAATGATATTCTAAATAGCGCACAAGTCTCTCTAGTAGTGGCGTAGTATCAAATGACTTGAGATATGCTTCAACATTTTGATTATCAAACAGACCTTTTAATGCAACCAATACCATTTTTGAATCTTTATGTGTCGACGGACTGTGCTTAGCACACAGAAAACCACCGTACTCAATGGAGAATGTATTAATTCCCGTATCCCCACATCGAACACACGCATCGACATTGGGAGAAACTCCCTGGAGCCTAATTATTTCAGTGATTGCTAAAATTATTTGTATCTGTGTCGCATCACTTCCCATAATTTTATCCATTCTTGCATAGAAAATGTCATGATGACTTGGATCATAGGTCCGAATGATTATCTCACAAATCAATGACATTTGCAGTAACCACTTAAAATTTTGTCGTAATTGGTGATGACTCTCTAAGAGTTCTCCCGTTCTGACTCGATTTAAACTGTTTTCTTTAAAGTTAAAACGATAGTTTACTTTTGAAAACTCTAACCCCAAACTTCCTTGTTTTGAAGTGGGTTTATAGTATCCTGGAACAACAAGTCTAATGAGACCAGTCTTTTCCCCAAGAAAATGCACCATACAGTCAAATTCTCTATATGGTGTCGTACTTAATACAAAACCAATATCACTCGATTGGTTACTCATACTCAGTTTCGATATAACCTAATTGATTTAGCATTCGACTGCGGTTGCGCCAGTTTTTCTCAACGCGAACAAATGTCTCTAAATAGACACTTTCACCGATAATTGTTTCTAACTCTTCACGAGCACGCAATCCAATTTCTTTAATCATTGACCCTTGTTTTCCAATAATTATTCCTTTTTGAGACATTCGATCAACAAGAATTACCGCATTAATAAGTGTCGAATTCTTTTTCTTCACAATACGTTCGATCGTTACAGCAACTGAGTGTGGAATTTCTTCTTCAGTTAATTGTAAGATTTTTTCACGTATTATTTCTGCGTAAATAAATTGTTCAGGATAGGCACTTACTTGGTCTTTAGGGTAATACATAACCCCTTCTTCCGTATAATCAAGTGTTACTTCTAAGAGCTTGTCGACATTATTATTTTCTTTTGCAGAAATTGGAATAATTTCAGTGAAACCAAATTCAGAAAATTGATTGATTTTCGCAATTAAATCATTTTCACTCATCGCATCAACTTTGTTGATGATAAGAAATTTAGGAAGTTTAACTGTTGCTAATTTATCCATAACGAACTGATCACCTTTACCAAAAGGTTCGGTCCCATCAATGATATAGTAAATTACATCAACACCTTTAAAGTGAGCGTATGATGCGCGATTCATACGTGATCCTAATTCATGCTTTGGTTTATGAATTCCAGGTGTATCAATAAATACAAGTTGATATTCCTCTTCTGTTAGTACCCCAATAATGGCATCGCGTGTCGTTTGTGCTTTCTCGGAAACTATTGCAATTTTTTGTTTTACGAGTTGATTAATTAACGTGGATTTCCCTGCATTAGGTCGTCCAATAATAGATATAAATCCTGATTTAAAACTCACTATTTAAGGTCCTTCTTTCCAAACATCATTGGTAATAAATTTTGCATATTCGTTGTCTGTGTTTCTTTACGGTTTGACAGATAAATTGGCGTATCTTCATGAAGAAGTTCCGAAAGTACTTGACGACATATTCCACATGGGCCTGCTAGAATATCGCCATCGGTTACAATCGCAATCCCTACAATATCATCCGCACGATAACCATGTGAGTAACATGCAAATACGGCAGAGCGCTCTCCACAGTTTGTTGCTCCATAGGAAGCATTTTCAATGTTTGCCCCAATGAAGGTTTGCCCATCGCGTGTGCGAATGCATGATCCAACATGGTAGTTGGAATATGGCGCATATGCATTTTCCATTGCACCAAATGCTAATTCAATCAATTCTTCTTTCATAAGATTCTCCCCGCCAGAATAACACTGGCCACTATAATTGCGTATATTGCTGCTAGAAGTACTGCCGCTGCTGCAATATCTTTTATTTCCTTTACATGTAAATTGTAACTTTGAATGAGCAAGTCACATAAATCTTCCACTGCGGAATTCAAAAATTCTGTAATTAAGACAATGAAAATCGCACTAATTACAAACAACCACTCCACTGTACTGATATCAAGAAGTGCAAAAACAATGACAGTAATTACACCAAGAACGACTTGAAGCAAAATGCTTCGATCATATAAAAGCCCAGCTTTTATTCCAGCGAATGCTGCACCAAATTTTGATGCCCCGCGCTTAATCGTTT
Source organism: Erysipelothrix aquatica (assembly GCF_009828775.2). Classification (GTDB taxonomy): domain Bacteria; phylum Bacillota_I; class Bacilli_A; order Erysipelotrichales; family Erysipelotrichaceae; genus Erysipelothrix; species Erysipelothrix aquatica. The sequence continues at coordinate 120,775 of NZ_WTSY02000001.1, forward strand.
TTTGGAGCGATGTCATTGAGTATCTCCTTTTGAAGCCCAAACATTTCTTTCTCTTCCTCAGGAGTATGGTGGTCATATCCGAGTAAATGTAGATAGCCGTGAGCAACCAAAAAACAGAACTCTCTTTTGAGTGTGTGCTCATAGTCTGTTGCTTGGCGTCGAATTGCATCAACACTAATGATAATGTCTCCCATTTGGAAGACTCCATCTTCAGTTTCTCCATCTTCAAAACTCAATACATCGGTTGGTCTATCAATATCACGAAAATCCTTGTTGTATGTATGAATTTCAGCATCGTCAACCAACACGACGTTAACACTCACCTGTTCTTGATTACCCGTTAAACGCAACGTTTCTTTCAGAATTGGCTTTAAATATTTTTGATATCCGCGCCATGACGCCTCTGAACTGTTATTAATAAAGTTTATTTGCATAATTATCACATCCTAATCTATTATATCACAGGCTAAAACACATTGAAACAAGATAACACCCACTGAAAATGCCTATTTGGCACTTTGAGATGTTATCTTTTCCAATTGTTTTTAGTATGTTCATTATATAAAAAACCAGTAG
>NZ_WTSY02000002.1 GCF_009828775.2 Erysipelothrix aquatica
CCTTAAAGCCGTAGCCCATCACGCATACCTTTATTATGATTTGCCGGACAACACTAAACTATTAGAAACAATTCCAGAACGGAAAAAGATTGACCACCCTTTTTGGGATGCTGAGGAAATGACAAAAGTCTTGGATTCCATTTCTAATAGAACAACTCGACTTTTGGTGAAATCACTCTTCTATACAGGTGCAAGGCGAGAAGAATTAAGGATGATGACTAAAAGTGACTTTGATATTAAGAATAATTCATTTATGATCCGAGATAACAAATACAGAACATTAAAAACCGCAGGCAGCAGTCGCATCGTGAAGATTCATGAAGAGTTGGCCCTAGAGATAAAAGAAGTGCTCAAATTCGAAGGAGAGTTCATTTTCGGTGGCATTGAACCTATTTCCAAAACAACGCTCACAAGGCACTTTAAACAAGCAATTAAAGATAGTGGTGTGAAAGAAATCAGATTACATGATTTAAGGCACTCACACGCTACAATATTAATTAACCAGGGAGCCAATATTATTGCCGTTTCTAGACGACTTGGGCACTCAACAACCTCACAAACACTTAAAACCTACGCGCATTTAATGCAAAAGAGCGATGATGAATTACTTGATATAATTGAAAAAATCTAAGATTGTAGGGGTTTTGTAGGGGTTTTCTACATAAGGGTACAAAAAAACCCACTATTAAGTGGGTGTAATTTCAATTGGCGTCCTCGGAGGGATTTGAACCCCCGACCACACGCTTAGAAGGCGCGTGCTCTATCCACTGAGCTACGAAGACACTGCGACTATTATAATAACAAATAGTACAGCCATTTACAACGCCTTTTATAAATCTTTCGAAAATAATTTTTCAGCGGAGATTATGTCATTTTCTATCGTAATTTTGGCGTAACTTGGGTCACTTCCATCACGATTATAATAGAGCGATCCTGGGTTAATGACAGTTACTCCATCAATCGTTCTAAAATCAAATTTATGGGTGTGCCCATAGCAAGCAATTTCACAGTCTTGGGCTTTTGCACGTGCGACTAAAGTCTCAATTGCTTTGCCATACGGAAGCGTATGACTGTGTGTAATGTAGATACGTTTTCCGCCAAGCGTCACTATCATGTATTCTGGAAATTTGAAGTAATAGTCGTTGTTACCCGTAACGACAGTAAAATTCTTTAAATCACGGGGATCCATCTCACTGTCGCCACAATGGATAAATCCTTCCGCATTTGGGTGTTTTTCCAAAATTTGTTGGAGTACCTTTGCATTGCCATGATTATCACTTACAACGATAAACTCTTTCATACGCCTTCAACCTCGATGTCTTCTAAAAATAATGCTTTGATTTGATCTCGCATAATATCAGGATTTCCACTCGTTACAACGCGAATGGATCCAACCTGATTGCTTTCATAATGTTTTAATACCTTATAGATTGGTTCTCTTGAATCTACAATTTCCCCATGAAAGAAGCGTTCAAATGTATCTAATATCAAAGGGTAGTGTGTACAGCCTAGAATTAGCGTTGTTGCCTCTTGAATAGGTTCCAGTGCTTTTTGAAGATACTCTGACGGATCTTCCATGTTTTCTATATAGTTCACGAGGTCGCTCAACGGCAGACTCACAACATTATAGATACCACGAGCATGTAAAGATTTGGTATATGCCTTGGATCGATGTGTTGCCAATGTTGATACGACCGCCACCGTTTCGTTGGTACTTGTCATTTGTGACGTCGTGAGATCAATAATCCCCATAATATTTAAAGCGGGATAGACTTCCGAGATTGCTGACATCGCAATCGAAGATACAGTATTACATGCAATCACGACATCAGTAATTCCTTGAGCTTCAAACCAAGCCATCGCATGAATTGTATGCTCAATAATTGCTTGATCACTCTGGTTTCCATATGGCGCATTTTTTTGATCCGCATAAAGCACGAGATTTAACGATGGTAGATGGGTTTTTAAGTATTGAAAGACGCTGTATCCACCCAATCCAGAATCAAAAAGTCCTATTGTCTTATTATTTCTCATCATTATGTTCCGTCCAATCTATATGAATTATATCATAGAGTTCGCGTGCAACATCTTCTGGAATAACCGTTTCTAATGCTTCAATGCTTGCACCACGAATTCCACGAAGCGATCCAAATGTCTTAAAGAGTTGCTTCTGTCGTACCGGTCCTAAACCCGGAACCTCGTCTAATATTGATTTGGTCATTGCTTTTTTACGTAAATTTCGATGGTAACCAATAACGTAACGGTGGACCTCATCTTGCATATGCGTCATTAGTGCATACAAGGATGATGTTTTATCGACGTTGAGAATCTCGCCACTTGCATTTAGTAGTGCATGTGTGCGGTGACGATCATCTTTCACAAGTCCTGCAACGGTTATGCTTAAATCTAACATTTCCATAATTTCAAGTGCAGCATTGACTTGCGGCTTCCCACCATCTACTAAAATTAAATCTGGAAAGACGCCATCTTCTTTCAAAATTCTAAAATAACGACGGTATAGAACTTCTTTCATTGATGCTACATCATCATTACCTTGATGTAGACGGTATCGACGATATAACGATTTGTTCGGTTCCCCATCATCAAAGACAACACATGCCGAAACGGCGAAGGTTCCTGAAATATGAGAGTTATCAAAAACCTCAATCCGATGAATTGTCTCAGAAAATGATAGTAATTGCGATAAGTGCAAGAGTGCTTCTTCTTTGAAATTTTGACGATTTTTGAGGAGTTGAAACTGATCATCCAATTGTTGGTGTGCATTCTTTTCAGCAATATCCATTAATGCTCGCTTTTTCCCACGTTGAGCATGCAAAACTTCGGTTTGAATCATCGCCTGTATCGAATCTTTATCTAGCAATTCTGGTACATATACGTATTTAGGAGTGGGTTGGTTTTGGTAGAACTGTGCGATGAATGATGTCAGCGCATCTTCTGGTTCTTCGAGGCTTGCTTCAACCGCCATGGTTCGCTCAAGCAAACGACCTGCACGAACAAACAACCCGGTAATCGCAATGTATCCTTGATAATATGCATAGTTGAATACGTCAAAGTTTTCAGTGCGACTGAATTGGACTTGTTGGCGGTCTCCTACATATTCGATTGCCTGAAGTTTTTCTTTATAGCGTTGCGCTAACTCAAAATTCATATCTTGACTGGCTTCAAGCATCTTCGCTTCTAGAGCATCAATGAATGATTTCGAATTACCATTAAGGATGCTGATAACGTTTTGTCGCCATAACGATAACTCTTCTTTCGAGTATTTTTTTTCAGTCCGGTTAAAGCTATTGTAGATCGCTTGTGTATTAGGAAGTAAATCCTCTCCTGTTGGAATAGAATCATTTAGAACACTTGCCATTGCTCGAGCAGCAGTGGCATCCGGATATGGACCAAAGTAGGTGTAATTCGGCGAGTGTTTTTTATCACGGGAAACAATAACTTCCGGTTTTCCAGTGCGACTCACCTTGAGGTACGGATATGATTTATCATCCATAAAAAGGATATTGAAGCGCGGACGGTGTTCTTTAATGAGGTTAATCTCGAGAATCAACGATTCCTTCTCTGTTGACGTTATAATTGTGTCAAAATCTCGCACTTGACTGACCATCTTGGTTGTCTTGTGATCATGCGCACCATGAAAATAGGAACTTACACGGTTCTTAAGTTTCTTTGCTTTACCAACGTAGATAATTTCTCCGTTTTTATCTTTCATGAGATAACAGCCGGGCTCTGTTGGAAGTAATGCTAGTTTTTCTTCAATTGTATGTTTCATGACTGTTTTAGTTTAACGACTGTAGCTCCCGAGCCACCTTCACCAATACTTCCCAGTTCGAATGAACCGACATGTTTATTCTTTCGAAGTCTATCGTGAACAGCGTTACGAAGTTGTCCGGTTCCATGACCATGTACTATTCGGAATTGAACAACATTGTTCACAAGGGCATCATCAATAAATTTATCTACCATTGGAATTCCTTCCGCAACACGTTTACCGATTATATTTAGCTCTGTATTGAATGATGAACGGGCACTGATAGAATGTGATTTCCGTTGTTTTGATTTTACTTTTGGCGCTGGTCCAGCAATCTTCGTCAATTTTGATAAATCGACTTTAACTTTTAGACCTGAGATTGATACATGTGCCGTGTTCTTTTCAATACTTTCTACCACACCTACCTGACTGGTTGATTTAAGTTTGACCCGATCACCAATCGCAATATCATCTACTACAATTTCACGTTGCATTGATTCAATCTTTTTGACAGCTTGCTTCCTAAAATCAGGACGGCTTGATTGATTAATCACATCAAGTTGTTTCTGAGCTTCTGAAAGCATCTCTTCGAGATAGGATTCATTTTCTTCAACTAATTTTTCTTTCTCTTTTTCAAATGCACGCTGCATTGCTTCACGATCTAACAGAAGCTGCGCTTTGTCTTTTTCTAGTTCATTTTCTTTCTCATTCAGTTCAACAATTTTTTGTTCTTGCTCTTGAATTTTCGCCTCAAGAATTTCCATCATATGTTCGGTTTCATATTGACTTGCTTCTTTATATTCCTGGGCCTGGTTGATAATCGCTTCGTTTAAGCCAAGTCGTTTTGCAATTGCAAACGCATTCGATTCGCCCATAATGTTTTCACGGTAACGATACGTTGGCATTAAATTTTGAAGATCAAATTCAACGCTAGCAATTAAGATATCCTCAAATTGTGTACCATATTGCTTTAATCTTGAAAAGTGCGTTGTTGCGACAACCCAGCATCCAACATCTCGGAAATGGTCAAGAATCGCCATTGAAAGACTCTCTCCTTCGAGAGGATCTGTTTGTGAACCGAGCTCGTCAAGCAGTACTATCGAATTGCGTGTTGCGTCTTCACTTACCGTTGTCATCGTTTGCATATGTGCTGAAAACGACGATAGCGACTTCTCAATAGATTGTTGATCCCCAATATCCACAAAGATTTTATCAACTAACATAACTTCCGCTTCTTCTGCGCACACTGGGAAGCCTGCTAAGGTCATCATAATACTCAAACCAATTGTTTTGAGCGACACCGATTTACCACCGGTGTTCGGTCCTGAAATGAGTATCATTCGGTGCGGGGGAATCATTTGATATGTATTTGAAACGACTGTTTTCGGATCAATTAGTGGATGACGTGCGTTCTTTAACTTTAAAGAATCTTTGGTCAATGTTGCAACGACGGCGTCATTTTTATGGCCCCATTCTGCTTTCGCAAAGAGTGCATCAAGAATCCCAGCAGTATCAACATCAGCCTCTAATTGTAGGGCTTCCCCAGCAATTAAACCCGATGTTTCACGACAAATTCGCTCAATTTCATCGGCTTCCTGATGATGTAAGCCTTGAAGTTCATTTTGCATGCGAGATAAAAACGCAGGCTCAAAATATACAGACTGTCCACTTGCAGATTCTCCATATATTGTTCCATCGAGTTTGTTTTTCTCGGATGGCTTGATTAAGAATGTTTTACGGCCATGTTGTAATGAAACAACGGCTTCACTCAACATGGAACGATTTTTCGTCAAGAACTCTTGCGTTTGTTTATCAATATTTCCTTCAAGTTGTGTAATACTTCTTCGAATTGAAGAAAGTGTTGTACTTGCCCGATCAAGAACATTCCCTTGTTCTCCAAATGCATGATTGATATGGTCAAGAACTTTTACGTTCACAACTAAACTTTCAAACAAGTCGTCTAAAGCAGGATAACTGCCTTCAACTTTCTCGTATTGATTTTTTAATCGTTGAATCCCTTGCATAAAGCGACCGACATCGATGATTTCATCAATTGCGAGGGTTCCACCTTTTGCTGCGAACCCCAGTGCAAAATTAACATCGGTAATACCACCAAAAGATAATGATCCGTTGGTTATAACTAGTTGCAGTGCATCTTTTGCACGTGCTAAATCTCGACGAACGATTAAAGCAGAAAAAGAAGGCTCACTTTGTAGCACCTTCTCTTTCCCTAGTGAGAACGATGCGTAAAATGATACTCGTTCTAGTACTTTATCGAACTCGAGACGAGACGATATATTATTCATATTTATTTAAAAACTCCTTAATTTCTTGATCTGTAAAATTATTATCGGTTAGCCATTTTACCATTGCCTGTTCTTGTTCATCGGGTAGTTTTTGTTCCATGATAATCGACTGAATTGCATCATTTCGAACGATAAAGTCATCGACAATTGCAAGTACAGGCTGTCCAACTTCATTGACTTGTTTCAACCACGTATTATTAACGACATCTTGTCCGTTGATAATTAATGGTGTTGAGAGTAGTAGAATCGCAATCATTAATTTAACCCCGAACATCACGACAGCAAACACACCGCCAATTGCTGAATTAACCTGTTTGATTAATGGCATCTTGGAAATGAATGAAGCTAGTGGTGTTACAAGTAACAAGAGGATACGTATAACTACAAATAGAACTACGAACCAAATCAGTCGGTTAACCTGATTGCCTACGAATTGATTGACCGTAACGAGTCCGTTACCATCTAACTTGACGAACGTGATGACTTTGGAAAATGCAGGAGAAAGAAGCCATGCTGCAAAAAGCGCAACGAACGTTCCTACTACGTCTACGATCTGCAAGAGCATTCCCCGTTTATAACCTCTGTATAGGTCAATGAGGAACCATATGATAATCACACCGTTTAAGTAGATCATCCAATCTGATGGAAATGTAATCATTGTATCACTCCTTTGTTTAATCATAATCTAAAAATATTTGTGATTCAACTTCAAATAGTCTATATTATTGTTATGAAACCAATCACATTAAAACTTACAAACGATCAAATCTTTGATCTTAAAAAGCGTTATTACGCTTACAAAATACGGACTGACTTACCATACACACATTTCCAGATTCGTGGTGACGATTTTACAATTACCGCATACACAAGTGGAAAAGTAGTATTTCAAGGTCAGGCTGCTTTTTTTCATGCTTCTCTTTATGGATACGTCGAATCAGAGGTAACCCAATCGAGTAAGAAAGAATCTACACAAAGTAGCGCAACACCAACTCGCTATCCTATGTCAGGATCTGACGAGGTTGGTACTGGAGACTACTTTGGTCCAATAACCGTATGTGCTGCCTATCTTACGGATGCGGACTTAAATGTCCTTCCCGTCAGCAAAATCGTAGATTCTAAACAGATTAATGACGACACGATTCGCCAACTCGCACCCGTAATCATGGAGACCATCACATATAGCCTGCTCGTATTAGAAAATGCAAAATATAACAGTGTCCATAAAACAATGAATATGAACGTTATCAAAGCAAAGCTTCATAATAAGGCTTTTCTGAATTTATCGAAGAAAATAACAATGCCCACTCTCTCCGTAATTGATCAATTCATGCCTAAGGATGCTTATTTCAAAGCCCTTGCTCAAGAACCCGAAGTCTATAAAGACTTAACGTTTGAAACAAAGGCTGAGAATAAATATTTAGCTGTAGCATGTGCTGCAATCATTGCACGCTTTGCATTTCTCGAAGCACTCGACCAATTAGGAACACTTTATGATTTCGAATTCCCTAAAGGGGCTGGAGCACATGTAGATATTGCAGGTAAAGCATTTATCGAACGCCATGGGCAGGAGGCCTTACATAAGGTTGCCAAAACCCATTTCGCCAATACTCAAAAAATAATTAATCTTTAACCAGTTCAATACGGACTGGTTTTTCTAAACGTCGTAACGAAACACCTGCGCTCGTAAGCATTCTTTTTGAAGCGATGACAGAATCCGTTGTCGCATACTTATCATCTTCATAGACAACTTCGGTAATGCCACTCTGAACTATCGCTTTCGTGCACTCATGACACGGAAATAGCGAAACATAAATCGAACATCCTCTTAAAGATGTCGTGGCATTCAGAATTGCATTGAGTTCAGCATGTACAACATAAGGATATTTTGTAGCTAACATTTCACCGTCCCGTTCCCACGGAAATTCATCATCACTTACTCCGATTGGAAATCCGTTGTATCCGATTCCGACAATTTTTTTGTGTGGATCAATGATTGCTGCTCCGACCTGGGTTGAGGGATCCTTTGAGCGTTTAGCAGATAAATGTGCTAAACCCATAAAATATTCATCCCAAGAAATTGCATTTTGACGTTTCGACATAAAGCCTCCTATGAAAGTATATTTTTTAAGTGTTCAGAATAGCCAGTAAATCCAAAACTATCCCATGATTTGATCAAATTCTCTGCAATCGTTGCATTACTGATTGCATCTCGTTGCATCACCATGATCGCAATAAGCAGAATATAGAAAATAGGCATTAAAACTTTCAATCCTGTGCGAATGCTTTCCCAATCTCGACGCTTGGAGAACAAGAAGCCAAGAAGAAGACCTGCAAACAGGCCACCACCCATCGCTGTATAGCTAGAGCCTGGTAGCATCATAATCAAAATGTTCATGAACACAATCGAAGAAATTTGACTAAGAACACGTGGCACTTTATAAATTTGAGTTTCATATACATAGATTAGAAGTGCACCCAGTGTTGCCGCAAGTCCTGCAGCCATACCATATCCAATTGCAGTATCTTGCATGATGAAGAGGAACATATTTCCTGATATCGTTCCAACAAAGAATATGATTAGGAAACGTTTCCACCCAACAACGGGCTCTAACAATGTTGCAATGTTTCTTAGTATCATCAGATTTAGCAGAAGATGAAAGAAATCAATATGCACAAATGCTGATGTGACAAAACGCCACACTTCGTAACCATAGCCGACTAAGGGTTTATAAAATCCGCCTGCCATGATCATAACACTATCAAAGTCGAAGCCCTGCATTGCCAAGAACAGTGCAAGTCCATACCCAATCATCGCCATAATCATAATAGCATTAGTAGCTGGGAACATTTTTCGTTGGACTTGTTTTTGTGCTTTAAACATTGTTTTTCGCAGATCCATTACTGCTTTCGACAATGATTTTTCTGGATTACTACTCATTGAAATTGAGTTTTCAATGTTTGGAAATTGTTCCATGAATTTTGAATGCGATGTATATCCCGGTAACACAACGACATTTTCGTCATTACGTACCGTTGTATTGTCATCAACAGAAATATTAAGGCCCTTAGCCTCTGTTTTAAAAACTACAGCAAGCGATTCTCGATGCGCTTGAATTGCAAGTGGATCAATCGCCTGCAGCGGTTTGCTCGTAATCATAATAATTGGCAATGACGCATGTGTTGCATTGGTTAACCAAATCTCATCATTTGCTTTTGTCATTGTAATCATTTGATAACCATGTTCTTTAATTAAATAATTTGAAAGTTCGATAAGCCATGCACCATAGAGCTTATTCACGAATCGAGGCGTCTCACTTCATCGATTGTATCTTGCATAATTTGTGGCATTTGACTTTCAAATTCTAGGGCTTCATGTGTAATAGGGTGCGTAAATTTAAGACGGAATGCATGAAGACATTGTCCTTGTGTATCCAGTGTATTTTTGTAACTGTAGGTTGCATCACCCACAATTGGGTGTTGGATATAACTGCAGTGAACACGAATTTGGTGCGTACGACCTGTTTCAAGTTTACATCTGAGTAAGCTATGATCTTTAAACTTTTCGACCAAGAAGAGGTGTGTAACTGCCTCTTTACTATTTTTATCTGTAACAGTCATTCGTTGACGATTACGGGTATCGCGACCGATTGGTGCATCTACAGTTGCACTTTGGTGTGGGAATGCATGGTGTACCAGTGCATAATACTCACGGGAAATCTCACGATTTTTTAAGGCCTCCACCAAAAGTTCATGTGCTTCATTTGTTTTAGCAACAATTAATAGACCTGATGTATCTTTATCAAGACGATGAACAATACCTGGGCGCAATTCACCATTTAAATCACTCAAATGGTTTGTGTGTGCAAGCAGTCCATGTACCAACGTCGCTTGATTTAGTGTCGACGGTGAAGGGTGAACAATTAACCCTTTAGGTTTGTTTACGACCATGAGATGCTCATCTTCATATACGATATCTAAATCCATTTTTATCGGTTGAATTGTTGTATCTTTCTCTGTAATTTCATAACTCACAACATCAGACTCTTTCAAGCGATAATTGCGCTTTGTTGTTTTATCATTGACGAGAATCTTCCCATCTTCAATCCATGCTTGAATAACGCTACGGGAGTAATCTCCAAGCAGTAGTGCCATATACTGGTCAATGCGTATTCCTTCTAATTGTTCATCAATCATTATTTTGTTCATGTTTTAACCTCATCTCCTCACGAAGAATAATCAATATTACTAAAAAAACTCCAAATACCACTGCCATGTCCGCAACATTGAAAACTGGGAAGGCATATCCAAATATATTAAAACTAAACATATCTCTTACATATCCAAATACGACACGATCTACAAAATTCCCGACAGCACCAGCAAGTATAAAAGCAATTGCTGTTAAGTGGAGCGGTTCAGATTGTTTTACGTAGTAATAGACTAATGCTCCAATAATAATTGGTGTCACAAATAAGAACACAAATTGCTTGCCTGATAATAGGCTCCATGCAGCACCATAATTACGGACATATGTTAATTCGAAAAAATTAGGGATAATTGTTATAGATTGACCTAAGCGTAATGTCGATTCAATCCAATATTTTACGAATAAATCAAGTGCTAAGATTCCTGCACTTAATACCAATAATAGTTTTTTCATAAATTCCTCGCTTTATGATTTATTATAACACGCTATGCGTATCGTTGCATTAAAAAAGGACCGCTAACCAGCGACCCTCACTAAAAATTCAACAAAGCGTTCAAATGTCATTTGCGACTGTTCGAGTGTCATGATAAATTGGTATTCGTGAACTAACTCCGCTTCAGATTCATCATAAAATGCTGCAGTCACATCAACCCCGAGATTTTCAAGTGCATCTACCAGTTTCAAACCATCTTGAGTGAATGTCATTGTATTGCCATCAGTAACGAAGGCAGGTGGAAAATCTTCATTTACATAATCGATGATAGTTAGTTCATCAATGTAGTCGCCTTGACGCCAATTTCTTTCTCCAAAGTATGCCCAACCAATTCGCTCAAAGAAGAAATCCAATGCTCCTTTACCAAAATCGGCAAACGAAAGAATTTCATTCAAGTCATACGGACCACTGAATAATCCGACTCCTGCTATTGTATTCGGAGCCATCACAGACTTGATGCCTACTTTTTCTGAATAAGCAGCATCATTTTGAATGAGAACAAATTGTGACACTATGTGAGCACCGGCAGAATCTCCCGCATAAAACACTTTATCCATGTTCAGGTTGTACAAATCGCGATTGGATGACAAATGCGAGTAAAGCTCTCCAACTTGTATAATTTGACTTGGGTAGTTTGCCTCTGGAGCACGTTGATAATTCATATTTGCCACAACAAAACCACGTTGTGCTAATAATACTGAATACTCTGTGATATCCGCCTTATCGCCACCTACAAATGCACCACCATGAACCCAAATTATGACCGGCTCCATTCCAGTTGCATTTTTGGGTTTATAGAGATCAAAGATGTTATCTATTTCAACTGATGGATAAACCAGATTTTCTTGGACATCAACTTGTGCTCGAATTTCATCATAATTTTCAGGCGGTTTCGCAATACCCACATCAAAAGCACGACGAACCACCGTCGCAGATACATACGGATTAAAATAGATATAACCAAACAGCCCCGAAAAAACGATTGTGAGTGTTAGAAATATGCCAATAATGTTGCGTTGGTATTGTTTCACTCTTCAGTACCAACAATATCAATTTGGAATCCTGCCATAGCTTCCAATGCTTTTAAATCTAAGGATTCATCAAAACTCGATGTTAAATTTCGATTCACAACAATCCGAGCTTCTGGAAGTGCAGCTTTCGCAATCGCAGCATTTGTGATGACGCAAATATTCGAGACTAAACCCATGATTTCAATTTCATCAAAATTCTGTGTTTTTAAATAATTTCCCAGTTCGAGTGAGCCGAATGTTGGTTTATCAAATATCAGCGTCGTAGTTTTGATCCATGGCGATAATGCTTCAACGATTTCCCAACCATATGTTCCATGAATGCAATGAGGAATGGGTAATCGTATCCCTTCTTGCGTTTCTAAGTAGTTTTCAAAATGGGTGTCTCGTGTAAATACAACGACATCTTCAGGTTCAAGCTTTGTTTCTAATGTCGCGACGATTTGCTTCACAACATCCTCGGCTTTTTCAAATCCTAGCGCACCATCAACAAAATCATTTTGTACATCAACTATCATATATAATTTTTTCATACAACCACCTCGCTTTAATCATATCACAGCTCGTTTTTTACTGCCTTTTTTACACTTTAATTTCTGACTTTATTTTTATATCTTTTAGTATTGTATAATGTGAAATCTAATGTTATAATACATTAGCATTAAGGAAATGCACCAGTGGCGGAACGGTAGACGCGCACGCTTGAGGGGCGTGTAGAGCAATCTGTGGAAGTTCAAATCTTCTCTGGTGCACCAATAAACAATTTAGCTGAGATTCACTCTCAGTTTTTTTATGCCTACGAGTAAAAAGATGGTAATCGTCTACGGATTCCATCTTTTTTTTATTATTTGAAATAATCTGAAACGACAATAGCTTTTTGCAAGCCATATCGGGTCACGTAAGCACTGTACAAGATATCGATTGCAATAAACTGTGCATAAATAGAATTTGTAAGTGCAGTTGGTTCGGTGCTTACCGGTGCAGTATAGAGATTATAATCACTATTGTGTTCAATGCGGCTGTCTGCACGACGACTAATTGCTAATGTCTTAAACCCGATACTCTTCGCAAACAACATCAGTTCTAAGACTTTTGATGAGTTCCCTGAATTTGAAATTGCAACATAAACAGAGTCTTCCTTTTGCGAATACATGGTCACACGATCCGACCCTTGGTCGTTTACCACAAACACCGCTTTACCAACACGTAACCATTTTTGTCTAAAGTTCTCAACAGCCAACACAGAAAATCCATCCCCATATAAGAATATGTTCTTCGCATGATAGAGTAATTCAACAATGGGATTGATCTCTTCCATTGTCAAATCTTCTGTTGTTTGATTCATTGCCTCAAATGCTGATTTCAAAATATCATGCTTGGCTTCTTGTGGTTTTGAATAATGCAAGATTTCATTCGCCGACTTATAGCTGTGGCGCGCAAGTTCACTTGAAAGCATAACCTTGAATGTTTGAAAACTTTCGACTCCGATTTTACGGCATAAGCGACTCACCGCTGATGCACTCGTCTCTGTTTCAACCGCAAGGGTTTGAATTGACATACCGACGACGCGTTGGGGTTTCTCTAAAATAAAGTCAGCGAGTCTTTGCTCGGTTTGTGTTAAGTCTGCGCGATGGAATTCTAGGGCATCGAGAACGCGGAGTTGATTTCCCATTTATTCTTCCTTTCTACAGTCTTGGTTGATAGACATACATATAGGCTATCTTATCACTATTTCCCCCATTTCTACAATCAATCCTTTTGATTATATGCAAATTATGTACTTTCAATTAGGTATCTTAACCATTTTTTATGAATTACGTACTCTTCGTTTAAAGAAACTCATAGATTAGAAAAAATATAATTGGTACAAGTAACAACAATAATAGAAATACTTTAAGTTTATAATCACCTAAAACCTTGTCAATCTGTCGTCGAAAAACGACACCTATTATCAATGAAATAATGACCACGATATCTAGAATTTCCATGATATTCTCCTTTTTAACCATATTTCTTCACTAGATATCCACTATATCATGCCATTGGTCTACCCATAGAAGATAATGTTTATATAGTCATCTTTGGCGACTAAATCGCTATATAATTCCAGAGGAAATTTCAAAAGTTTCCTTAAGTGTCTTTTACGACACTAAAAAACCCACGTTTAGGTGGGTTGGCTTGATATTGGTGCGAACAACAGGAATCGAACCTGTGGCCTAGCGCTTAGGAGGCGCTCGCTCTATCCTACTGAGCTATGTCCGCAAAAAAGAAATAGCAGATTTAAGCTATTTCTTTTGAGCATAGCGCTCGATGAGTCGATCCGCTACGTTGCACGGAACGAGTGATTTTAAATCGCCACCAAAGCGTGCAATTTCTCGAGCAACTGACGACGAAATATATGAATAATGGGGATCTGCCACCAAAAATAGTGTTTCGATTTTAGGATTTAAGACTCGGTTCGTTGCAGCGTGTTGCAACTCATACTCGTAATCCATAACCGCACGAATACCACGAATTAACAGTGTACAGTTTTCTTTAACTGCATAGTCCACGGTCAGACCATCACCAATTTTAACTTCAACATTGGATAGATGTTTAACACTTTCTTGCGCTAACTCTAAACGTTCCGCCATCGAAAATGTTCCTTGCTTGCTGTCGTTACCCATAATTGCAACAACAACTTCTTCAAACATTCGAGAACAACGTTCAATTAAGTCAATGTGACCTAAAGTGATTGGATCAAATGACCCAGGATACATAACTCTCATATGAATACCTCTCGTTAACATTATACGCTATGACAAACAAAAAACACACCCTACCGTGTGTTTTTATAAAGGAGACGATTCGTTGTTACTGATGGAGGAAATATAAATGTATTTCATTAGTTGAGGAAATAGTGTCAACGAATCTTCTTGAGGACAAGTATTATATAAGATAGTTTGGCTATCTATGTTTACATTATACATTGAAAAATGTAAAAGTCAACGGACTTTCACTATTTTTACACTATTTTTACATTATTTATGAAACAAATTACATTTTGAAGTAAGACGTTACTTTTTCCTTCACATTTGCGAGTTGTTCATCGTTAGGTTCCCATTGGATTTGATAGCGATCAAGTACCTCTGCACCTGAATCAATCATCTCCTGATTCCAGCTGACCATCCATTCGCCATCACCCCAGTCGTATGAACCAAAAAGAACGACTTTTTTTCCAGCAACATATGGGAGTAAATCGTCTAAAAATGGTCTAAACTCATATTCTTCAACAGCTTCACCGGACATCGAAGGACATCCCAAAAAGAATATATCAGAATCCTTTACGTCATCAGCAGTGACATCACTGACGTAATTACTTTCGCATTGCATTCCTAAGTCTTCAATTGCTTCTTGTATCGCTTCAGCGATAATTTGTGTGTTACCAGACCCTGTCCAGTATACGATTGATGGTTTCATATTTTGCTCCTTGCTTTGACAATAAAAAATGTTAGTTTCCTAACATTTTTAGTGATTTAATTAGTCACCCAATACTTTTTTAACTTCAGCAATAACTGCTTCACCGTTCATTGTTCCGTATGCGCGCATATCGATAACTTCGATTGGTTTTTCAGGAAGTTGTTTTTGAACTGTACTTAAGTTAAAACGAACTTGTGGTCCTAAAAGAACGATATCTGCATCCGCTCCAACACGTGCAGCTTCACTTACTGAGTGAGCTGAGATTTCAACTTCATAACCTTGTGAGTCTGCTGACTCTTTCATTTTGTTCACTAAGATGCTTGTTGACATACCAGCTGAACATAGTAGAATAATTTTTCTCATAATACCCTCCTTGATACAAGAACATTATAACAATTTACGTTTCAATAGTCTATAAGAAAGCGTTGACATTGCACTAACTAGTGCAAATCCTTAACGGAAATTTTTCCCAGCAAATTTTTGTTCAAGGGCCTTCATGTCTGTAAGTGGCATTCGTAGTTTGAAAGGTTGTCCCTTTAATAAGAAAGATAAGCGGCCTTTTTCATACTTAACACGTGTAATGTCCTTAACGTAAAATGAGTGTTCGAGTATAAAAATCACTTTTTTACCCCATGCCACAACGCGACGTGTATGATAAAACGTCACAATGAGCATAATGAAACCATAAAAGGTCAAGAATGAAACATTAGCTTTCAAGTCTGGATAAATAATAAAGCCAATATTCAGCACACCCACAACGACAATTTCGATCCAACTTCTTACGTCAAACTTCAATTTCAACGTATCATCAATACGTTTTCCGCGATTGTATCGCATCATTTCAAATCCGTAGAGCGCTATGATTACAAATCGACAAATCATAACGACAATTTCACTCATGTTCATTTTCTTTCCTCACTTTTGTACATTGTATCATGTAGTCATATATTTTAGGCACTTTCTTAACAAAAAACCACCCTAGGGTGGTTTTTATTACTGAATTCGTTTGTGAATATCAATAAGTTCAGCTGCAATAATTTTTAATACTTCTGCACTCATCATTTGATCTTCCGCATGGATTAACAATAAGTTGATTGCTGTATTTCCTTCTTGAGCTTCTTGTTGAATTAATTGAGCGTGTACACGGTGTCCTTCAACGAATTGTTCTTCACCTTCTGCCATCAATTGTTCTGCACGATCGAAATCGCCTTCTTTTGCAGCTGCAATTGCTTCAATGAAGCATGAGCGTGCTGATCCGTTGAATGAGATCATTTGAAAACTTAGTAGTTCAATACCTTCCATAGTTAATTACTCTCCTTTTATTACAGAATCATTATAACAAATTTCATTTTGCTTTCCTAGTCAAATAGCCTTGTATTGCGTTTTCTTCCCATTACATAAAAAAACTGTATGTTTACATACAGTGTACTTAGCAAATGGTGCCGACTAGAGGACTTGAACCCCCAACCTACTGATTACGATTCAGTTGCTCTACCAATTGAGCTAAGTCGGCGTAAGATTATTGTATTCCTTTTTGACACAGGTTTCAATCTTTTTCGAATGATTTCGGATTAATTGATTTACTCAAGTTGCTGTCGTAAGAATACAAGAAGCGACAAAATTGCCGCTTTTGCTTTACTGTATTATTTTGATATTATAGGGCAACACATTATTTAGCATTTAGGGTACTTATAATAAGTTGAGTAATTTCTAATGCATCTTGTTGTTCGTTAAGTAGGGTTTCATCAATATCACTGAGCAAATCACCCTTGACCCACCAGCGTTTTAAGGCATCTAACCCAAACTCTGCTGTATCTTTCATAAGATGACGTGTATAGCTTGCCTCAAACGACAAATCGAAATAGTAGAAATAAGTAGGGACTGCTAACGCCGTAATTTCTCGGAACATTTCCTGATATTTCCAACTGTTAAAAATTCCTTCCATCACAATTAAATCGTATTTTCCCAAACCAAATTTAAGCATATTAACAATAAGTGATACTGAGAGGTTTCCTTCAGTATCTTTTACATCGAGAATCTCTCGACGAATCACGTCTTGCGACAAGATCATTGTGGACCCAGAATAGTGCTCCCGAAGCATATGCGCAATCGTTGTTTTCCCACTACCACTGTTTCCTCGTATTACAACAATTTGTGTCATTTCAACTGTCCTCGACTTTCCTTTCTATGGTAACACGAGATTCTATCACGGATCCTTACAATAAAGTAAGGACCGTGTATCAATCGTTACACGGTCCTTGCTTTAGCCTTTTTGGCATTGATTGCTGATTTCGCGAATGCGTAATTCTTTAAAATCTGTTAGTTCGCCTTTCGTGCGCGACAACTCGTGATTTTCTAATTCTATGAGGACTATTTCTGCTGTCGATTTTACCTGACTCCCTTGAACGATGTGTCCGCCAAAGACTTTAAACTCAGAATCACTCACAGATGCATGAATGTGCATCCCTTGCATGGACAATGTCCCAACACACGATACGATTTCAAATGGACCATCCATCACAAACATGGTCTGATTGTATCCTTTGCGGAATACAACTTTTTCAAGACTTCCGACGACAGTTCCAATGTATGCTGCTTTTATTTCATATTTTTTACAGTATTGATCCAACGCCACAATGATATCTTCACCAGGCATTAATTTAATAACATGTTCTTTCATATCTACACTTCCTTAATTAGAGATTAAATATAGTTTCCAATAAGTTCAATCATACTTGCCTCATCATTAACAACAACTCCATTTAATTTGATGAGGCCGATAGTATAGAGGTTAACATATGAAAATTGAGACTCGCCTATTTCAGCTAAAGCAGCAATTTTTTTCGGATTTTCAAAACCTTGCTGACGGGAGTCTGTATACAAGCCAATCACTGGGATATTAGCGTGATACGCAACGCCAATTTCTGAAGCTACGCCAGCATCGATACTAATACCATCGAGTACAGCCACAACAACATCGGATGCTAGCAATGCTTCTGTGTCAAATTTAGCAATCATCGTCGAATCTGCATAGCTTGATTTATCGTTAATATCCCCTTGTTCTTGGGGCAAGTAAACTTCTAACTCGGGGTATGCTTTACGAATTTCAGCAACAACACTTGCGTTGTATCGAAACTCCATATTTGAGAATAGCGGACTTGCAAAATACATTTTTTTCATGAATGACGCCTCCTTGTGTTTCTTCTATTCTATCTAATCTTAATGAAATTGTCACGATATCATTGTGATACTTCTAATGTCACATCTTTCAAAAGACCACCGTACACATACTCAGAAATATTAACAGCATGGCCACCAATCCGCACAAGTGTGGTCAATATGTCGATGAATAGCGAACTTGCATAGTTCGAGTCACAGGTTCCCTGTGCCATCCGCTTAAAGTGACGTTCTCGGTATTTCATGTCCATTAGGTGTAATGCGCGATTATTCTCAGCAAGAACAATAAAGTCTTGCATATCATCAGTCTCAAACATCTTTAATGCCTGATCTAACATAATTTTGACATGGTCGTACATCGTGTTTAAATCTTGACGAGCTGCTTCACTCATTGATTCGCGGTTATTAAAAATTGTTTGGTAAATACCTACAAGACTCGTTGATAAATCCGCAACACGTTCTAAGTTTTTTACTGTGTCCAAACTAATTGCATACTCTTCAGCAAAATAATCGGTTGTCGAAACCTTTTTCGCAATTTCAAGAAGGTATCGTGTCAATTGCTTGTCGAGATCATTAATCATCTCTTCAAGTTGCATAACAATATCAAACTCTTCTTCATCTCTTGAGTTTAGATAACTCTTAGAAGTCTCAAAAGACTCTATCACAAGATCAGACATACTTGCGATACCTTGCTTTGCAAGTTGCTTCGCCCCTTCTGGATAGCTTTCGATTAGATTGTAATCAAGTGGTTTAATTTTCTCGCGTTCTTTGATTCGATCCTCACCTGGAATAACTTTCTCCAAAATACGGATACAGAATGGAATGAATGGAATAATGCCTACAACCCAAATTAAATTAAATACGAAATGATTGAGTCCAACCGCCATTTCTGGCGAACCACCCATCGATGCATTCAACGATATAATAAAGTCCGAATAGATTCCGATGAACGGCATCATAACCAAGGCACCTAGAATATTATAGAGAGCATGGAACCATCCAGCACGGCGTGTTGACACGGAACCTCCGACCGAAGCAAGCACCGCAGTCAGCGTGGTTCCGACGTTTGACCCAAAGACAAATGCGGATGCAGCCACCATAGTCATGCCACCTGCTCCATAAATAGTTTGCACCAAAACGATAACAGCCATTGAAGAGTTGATTAAAGCAGTAGCGAGAGTACCCGCAAGCAATGCAAGCCAAGGGTTTTGAGACATGTACACCATGAATGATTCAAATTCAGGTAACGTTGACAGAATAATCAGTTCATTACTCATCAGTTGGAGTCCCACAAAGGTAATTCCAAACCCAAAGATAATTTGTGCGTAGGCTTTAATTTGATTTCGTTTGACAAACATTAGCATAAAAGCACCCACAAATACGAAATAGTACCCAAAGGCTTCGATATTTAACCCAACCATCAAAGCAGTCACAGTTGTACCAAGGTTTGCTCCTACTGAAATACCAATTGCTTGTTCAAGTCGCATTAAGCCCGCTCTAACAAGACTTATTGAAATTACGGTCGCTGCAGTACTTGACTGCATCAATGCAGTTAATATTGTACCGACTAGAATTGCCGAAAAGATATTCCCGGTATATTTCTCGATATAGTCACGTATTCGAGGTCCCGCGGCGTCCTTAAAACCATCACCCAGTAATTTGATTCCTAATAGAAATAAACCAAATCCACCAAGGATTACATTAAATTGTATATCTGACAAACTTCCTAGACTTGACGTTACATCCATCGTCATTTCCTCCACCCATATGTGTTCTATTATACATCGTTTCCGATGTATCTTGAAAGCGAAAAATTAATGCTGTATACAGAAAAAGCAGCCATGACGACTGCTCTATTCTAAAGTTCATTATCACTATCGTGACGTTTTACTGTTGAAACCATATAACGTGAGACATTGACACCATGATCCCCAATCCGTTCTAAGATTCCAAGAATATCAATAAAGATACTACTTGCAACTTTTGTTTCACAGATTCCTTCTGCAAGACGTTGGAAATGTTTCTCACGGTATTTTTCTTCAATCAGATCAAGATATTCTTCATCTTTAGAAAGTTTTTCAAAGCGCGAGATATCTTCTGTCTTAAAGATTTTCAACGAACGACGTAACATGTCATCGAGGAGTTGATACATTGTATCTAAATCTCGAATTGCTTCACTCGAGAAATCCTCACGATTATCAAACGCTAATTGATAAAGTTCAACTAAATTTGTCGATAAATCACTCATACGTTCGTAGTTTTTAATAATTTCGAGCTGACGTGTGTATGCTTCTGCAATGTTTGGTTGATTGCCTGCAGACTTCATAATTTTCAGAAGATAAGCAGTCAGGTTGGTATCAATTTTATTTACCATTTCCTCCAACTGCATTACGACATCGTAATCTTCTTTATCTTTCGTACGCAAATAACTTTGCGATGCTTCTAGAGATTCATGAACTAAATCAGCCATAACGATTGTACGGTCCTTCACAAGGCGTAGTGCACCTTCTGGGAATCGTGAAATAATTTCTTCATCCAACGGTTCGAGTTTATCTCGGTTCTTAATCTTATCTTCCCCTGGAATAATAACTTTCAAGAGTTTGATAAATGATGGAACAAACGGTATTACAAGAATACAGAAGATTAAGTTAAAGAAGAAATGCGCAACACCGATAGCCATCGCATTTGATCCACCCATCATTCCATTTACATAAAGAATAAAGTTAGAATAAGGAACAATGAAGAACATCATAATCACTGCGCCAAACACGTTGAAGAGTGTATGGAACAAGGATGCACGGCGTGCGGATGCCGATCCTCCAATGGATGCAAAAAATGCTGTAATTGTCGTTCCAATGTTTGATCCAAAAACAAAGGCAACAGCTGCAATAATTGACATTCCACCATTTTCGTAAATCTTTTGCACAACAGCAATCGTCGCCGACGATGAGTTAACAATCGCAGTTAATCCCGCACCGCCCAACATTGACCACCATGGATGTTCTGAAAGTTGAAGCATCATTGCTTCAAACCAAGGCATTTGTTGTACTAAAAGTAGTTTATCACTCATAATTTGTAATCCGACAAAGGTCATCCCAAATGCCAAGACAACTTTGCCATAGTTTTTAATTGATTGTTTTCCTGAAAAGAGTAACATCATAGCACCTAAGAATAGGAAGAAATAACCCATTTCGTCAACATTGAGACCAATAATAATTGCAGTCATTGTTGTTCCAATGTTTGCTCCTAAAGAAATTCCAATTGCTTGATCCAATCGCATTAATCCCGCACGGACGAGACTGATTGAAATTACGGTTGCTGCTGAACTTGACTGCATAATCCCAGTCATGATCGCTCCTACTAAAATTGCTGATAATAAGTTGCTTGTATATTTGTCGATATAGTCCCGCATGCGGTCTCCCGCAACTGCCTTGAAACCATCCCCTAAAAGGGTGATTCCCAGCATGAACAAGCCAAATCCCCCTAAAATAATATGTATTCCCAAATCCATCCAGGTTTGAGTAAATGCATTAATAAGCTCCATGAGCATCCTCCATCAATATAGACCATGCTCATAATATCATGAAATTTTCACAATAGTGTGAAAAGAAATTAACAATTCTATTGTGACTGATACTTCATGTGAAGCATCGGATTACGATTTCCTGCTTGATCGATTGGATTAACCCGATCCAGCTTGAATCCCAAATTTTGATAGAACAGTTTTTCGTGTAAATTTGTCTCTGGAATATCCACTGTAATTGTTTGACTGAGCTGTAAAACTTCTCGAACCAGTGAACCTGCAATATCTTTGTTACGAAACTCTGGACTTACGTACAACATCTCGATTGCGCCATTTAGAACCCCAATAAATCCTTGCATGAAGCGGTTGCTTTCGAAAACATAGACAGCATCCATTGACGCGAGTCCAGTAAGTATTGTTGGGCGCATTGATTCAATCATAGATTCATTGATTGTCGTATGCGTCGCTTTTACAGATTGTTCCCAAACATCAAGTAACCGATTCAAATCATCTTCTAAAACATTAATTTTTGTAATCATTGTGCCACCCCTTTGTATCTTTATTATAACGTGTCTTGATGTAGAAGTATAATGGACGTTTCAGGAACAAAAAAAGACACCCGTTATGGATGTCGTTATTTTAAATATGGTGGAGCTTAGCGGGATCGAACCGCTGACCTCCTGCGTGCAAGGCAGGCGCTCTCCCAGCTGAGCTAAAGCCCCATATATTATGTTATTACTTAAAGAAATGGTGGGCCTGAATGGATTCGAACCAGCGACCTCACCCTTATCAGGGGTGCGCTCTAACCAACTGAGCTACAGGCCCATTCCTTATTGCTAAGATAATATATCATTCTGAATTGGGAGTGTCAACACGTTTTCATAATTATTCCCAATTAATCCTAAATCCATCGAAAATCATCCCAACATTACATTCTTTTGTCTGTTTTTACAGAAATTTCATCGCATAATTCGTGAATAGTGAAATAATAATCACTATCATACCCTTTCATGGATTATGTATGCTATTTGTTAAGAACATTTTTATAATTCTCTATTTTCAAACACATTCATCAAATATTCGCAGTGCTATACTAACTATAGTGAACGATTCACTACAGGAGGAAGTAAAATGAGTAAAGTAGTTTTAATTGGTGCAAACCATGCTGGAATTGCAGCAGCAAATACGATCTTGGACAACTATCCAGATCACACATTAACAATACTTGACCGTAACACAAACCTTAGTTATTTAGGTTGTGGTACAGCTCTATGGGTGGGGCAACAAATTGATTCTTCTGACCAATTGTTCTATACGAACAAAGATGCATTTATCGCTAAAGGTGCTGATGTGCATATGCAAACAAACGTTGATCACGTTGACTTTGCGGCAAAGAAGATTCACTATGTTGACTCCGAAAATCGTGAAACAGTCATCGATTATGACCAATTAATTTTGGCAACTGGATCACTACCAATTACACCAAAATTACCAGGTATGGATTTAGGCGGGGTTCACTTCGTCAAACTCTTCCAAGACTCACAAAAAGTTGACGCATTATTAAGTCAAGACCATGTTAAAAATGTTGTTGTCGTTGGTGCTGGATATATTGGTGTTGAAATGGCAGAAGCTGCGCGCCGTCGCGGTAAAAATGTTCGAATCGTCGAATCTGCATCGACATGCTTAAGTAGCTACTATGATGAATGGTTCTCTAAAGACATGGACAAAGTTATGAGCGATAAGGGCATTGATCTTAACTATGGCGAAATGGTTACTGCCTTCGAGGGTGATGGCAATGTTTCAAAAGTTGTTACAGATAAAGGTTCTTATGATGCTGAACTTGTCATCATGGCAATTGGCTTTAGACCAAATAATGAATTAGGCAAGAACGATCTTAGATTATTTAACAATGGCGCTTACCTTGTTGATTTACAACAACGTACAAGCTTACCAGATGTATATGCTGTCGGTGACTGTGCAACATTGTATTCAAATGCCTTACAAGAAACAACATATATTGCGCTTGCTACGAACGCTGTGCGTTCAGGAATTGTTGCTGGACATAATGTTGGAGGAACACCTCTTAAATCATTAGGGGTCCAAGGTTCAAATGGTATTTCTATTTACGGATATAACATGGTTTCGACAGGTCTTAACATCGAAGCAGCTAAAAAAGCAGGTATTGATGTTGTCTACACAGACTTTGAAGATCTTCAAAAACCTGGCTTCATGAGCGAGAATAATAAAGTCAAGATCCGTATTCTATACGAACGTGCAAGCCGCCGCGTAATCGGAGCACAACTTGCGTCTTACACTGATATTTCAATGACCATCCATATGTTCTCATTAGCAATCATGAAAGAAGTCACAATTGAAGAAATCCAACTCTTAGATATCTTCTTCTTACCTCACTTCAATCAACCTTACAACTACATTACGATGGCTGCACTTTCAGCTAAAGAGTAAATTTTTACTAAGGAGTCTTCAAGACTCCTTTTTTATGCGCCGAATTGTATCATATTAATCCAACGCTACTATTTAGATTCAATCATCTATTCAATCCATAATAATAAAACGAATCCTGGCATTGGATTCGTTTTATTTCGATGTTGACTCAGTACTGAGAAGTGTCTGTTGGAAACTATTATAGAAAATTCGGTTATCGTAGTCCTTTAAATCAAGACTTGTGATCAAAACCACATTGAAGCGAGCAACTTCAGCATCTTCCAAGGGAATCCATACAATATCATCCCGTTGTAAGACATCTTGGATTGCGAATGGAAGGAATGTTACCGATTTATATGTCGCAACATGTTCAACGATAACCTCCCAATTTTCATTCACGAAGACAATGTCAGGATAGTAACCAAGATTAATGCAACGTTTCTCGATCTCGTTTCCCATTGCAAAGGCATTTGTCATCATACTGAATCGTTCATTTTTAAGCTGTTCAAGCGATAAGGAGGTTGCTTGACACAGACGATGCCCCTTTGGCAAAACGACGGCAACGTCATAATAGTAGTCATCAAGAATTACTTTTGATTCATTGAGAATCGGAAAATAAATTGGTGTTGAGACCATCCCAATATCCAACTGTCCATTTGCGACGAGTTGCTGAATTTCTTTTGAACCGCGTTGCGTATAGTCAAGGCGATAGTCGGGATAGAACTCTGTAAATTTTTGAAAGATACTCATGTATTCAATTGAAGAGAGTATTGTTAATCCAAAACGAATACGCCGTTTTTGAAGTTGACCAGCATAACGAACTGAACGCATTAGGTTATCTGCATCCATTAGTAAAGTTTTCGCACCTGTATAGAGCGCATTTCCTGCCTCAGTTATTTCAATGCCGGTTGTTGATCTTTTAACCAACTGGGTTCCCATCATTTCTTCAAGTTCTTTAACATTCCAACTAAGTGCTGGTTGTGTTATATATAGTGCTTTCGCAGCACGAGAAAAATTACCTTCTTCAACTAATGTTACAAAATACCCTAATTTTTTTAGGTCCATGCTGCCCCCTACGTGTTTCTTTTGAAACGCTGTACAGGCTCCTCTTGTTTATAGGCACGATAACCACCCATTGATAATGCTTCAAGTTCATACTCACCTGGGTAAATGACTACCTCAGCAAGGAAAGAAACACGCTCTGTTACCCAGTTCATGACGCGGGCAGAACGAGAGAAACCACCACTTATTACGATTGCATCAATGTCTCCCGATAAAACTGGAGCTAGTGTTCCAACACTCTTCGCAATCTGATATGCCATTGCTTCGAGAATGAGTGCTGCTTCGGTATTACCAGCATCAATTAATGCTTCAACATCACGAACGTCGTTAGTGTCAAAATATGATACTAACCCCCCACGATGGCGAATGTCTTTCGTAACCGATTCTTTAGGTTTATTATAGCATAAATCCATAAATGGTCGTAGTGGCAATCCTCCAGACCGCTCTGGTGAAAATGCGCCTTCATCATCACCTACAAGATCAATCATACGACCACGTTGGTGTGCTGTCACAGTTATACCAGTTCCAGCATGTACAACAATCAAATTTAATGAGTTGTAAGGTTTATTCGAGTCTTTTGCATATTTATGAGCAACGGCACGAGAATTAAGCATGTGACCCACACTCTTTCGCTCTATACCGTTAAGTCCCGAAATACGGGCAATATCATTTAACTGATCTACGGATATAGGGTCATAGACATACGCCTTACCCTTTCCGTTTGCATCAACAATCCGTTTCGCCATTGCTGCTGCTAGATTTGCTGGATGTGACACGCTAGATTCATTCAAAAGATATGATACAAGTGCGTCATCAATTTCGATGGCGCCTGCATCAACGGGTGGAAGTATTCCTCCACGAGCAACAACCACATCAATATCTGAAACAGAATATCCATGCTTACGAATTGCTTCTAAAATGGAGTCATAGCGCATCTCCAACTGATCAATGAGGCGATTGTAGGATTCAATTTGTTTGATATCATAGCGCACTTCATCCGTAAATACTTCAGTTGTATCTTTATATAATGCGCACTTTGTTGATGTCGCACCAGGATTAATACTTAGAATGTATGTCATGTTAGGATTCCTCATTTCCAATAAAGCACGAGAGCAAAATGGAATTTATTTTTTCATCTAATGTCGAACCCCTTGAGGTAAGAACAATCGGTACTTTCGCACCTTGAACGATTCCTGCCATTTTCCCTTCTGTAAATAGCGTTCCAACCTTTCCCAGTATATTTCCGCTAATGATATCTGGAACTACGAGAATATTTGCATCGCCTTGAATTTTACCCGTGTATTTCTTTGTGTTAGCGATGGTAGCAGATACTGCCAAATCGATCGAAATCGGGCCTTCGACAGTTGCATCCTTCCAAGTTTTTTGTGAAAGATTCTCCGAGTCGAGTGAGGCTTGTATGTGTGGATTGGTGTGTTCAGCCGCATCAATGAGTGCAACTTTCGGTACTTCAACCCCCAAAGCATGTGCAACGTGCACAGCATTTTCAATAATACCTATTTTTTGTTCATAATTTGGATAAGGGATCATTCCGCCATCAGTAATCATAAACATACGTTCCAAATATGGAATCTCAACCAAAGCAACATGTGATAGAACCGGCTGATTACGAATGCCAGTATCACGATTCACCACTTCACGCAAGAGATCACTTGTCTGAATAAAGCCTTTCATTAAAATATCTGCATCCCCGTCGCGAACGCATTCAACGGCTTTAAAAGCTGCTTCTTTATCAGTATCTGCATGTATAATTTTGAGGACATCGCGTATTTTATGAGCTTCAAGTATTTCCAATATTTGAGGTTCATCACCAATTAACGTTGGCTTAATATAGCCTCGTTTCATAATTTCAACAACTGATAATAGTGATGCTTCCTCATGAGCATTCACAAGCACAAGTTTGCGCGGTTTTATTTTATTTCGAATTAGGAGCGTTTCGAGTTCGACAAAGTTTTTAATCATATTATTGCACCTCGATTTTGTAATCCTCTGGCGAAACAATTGGTTTCATTGTTGTAAAGACATAGCGGAAAATGAAAGCAAGCGCGACCGGAACAACAATGAATGCAATGATTGCTTGAAGAATATTGATGAATGTCCAACCACCTGCAAGATTAATAGCATTGATTGGTCCGATAAATCCACTAATTCCAAAGCCTGCTGACATCGGCGTTCCTTGTTGACCAAGAATCGCTCCAATCATCCCTGCAATTGCAGCATTACAGACAATTGGCAACATAATTTTTGGTTTTTTGATAACGTTAGCCATTGCCATTTTCGGCGAACCGGCCATAAGTGCAATACTGATACCTGTTGAGTTTGCTTTCCAGCCTGTGATTGCCAGTCCAAAAGCAGTTGCACAGATTCCAATATTAGCAGCTGCCGACCCAATTCCCGTTAAGTTGATAGCAAGTGCTATACCGACCGTTGAAATTGGCGAAACAATCATCACTGCAAAGATTGATGCCATGAGTAGCGACATAATAATTGGTTGGAAATCCATTAATGATCCAATCATCGATGCCAATCCACCGGTGAACATTTTGACATAAGGTAACGTCAAGACACCAATTCCACCCGCAATAATCAACACAAGTGTTGGTGTTAAAAGTAGCGTATATGCTTTAAACCGACCATTTATGTATAAAATCATGATCGTCGCAATAGTTGCGGTAATGGAAATGTTTATGATATCTCCACTTCCTGCAAAGAGGAAACCGCCCCCTTCCGCAAATTTCCATGCTCCTGACCCTAGACCTGCTGCCATAGCAACAGAAGCCGTTTCAATCGGTGTAAATTTAAACTGCATAGATATTGCGTATCCAATAACCACCGCCATCATCGTCATCGCTAAGGATGTTGCATCTAAGACAAATTGTCCTTGTGGAAAGATTGGCAGAAGGGCTTTGAATAGCTCATTAAGTAACGCTCCAGGTATTAATACAACAACGGACCCGACAGCGATACCATTCAATATTTTCATCCCAAATCCTTTTTCAAAAATTGGTTTTTTTGTCATATTTTTCTCCTATATGTGTATTGGAAGTCCTTTCGCAAGTTCACTCGCATCCATAATTGATTCAGATAAAGAAGGGTGAACATGAATGATTAGGCTAATATCATCAAGAGTCAGTTGCGTTTCTATTGCCATTGTTAACTCAGCAATTAACTCACTTGCTTGTTCCCCAACAAGCTCGGCACCAAGAATTGATGAAGTCTCAGTATCTACAGTAATTCGAACAAATCCTTGTGTTTTTCCCATTGAAAGTGCACGACCATTCGCCTGAAGCGGGAATGTAAATCCTTTTGCTTTAAATCCTGATTTTTTTGCTGAATCGACGGTATGACCTACGACCGCAATTTCTGGATCTGTAAAACTCACTGCTGGAATCGCAGTATAGTCAAATCCCGCTGCTTGTCCAGCAATTACTTCAGCAACAACTTTTCCTTCATAACTTGCTTTATGTGCAAGCTGAGGACCAGGAATCACATCACCGATAGCATAAATATGATCGACAGATGTTCTACCTTGGGTATCAACCTCAATTATTCCACGTTGATCTTTTTTAACATCTGTATATTCCAAACCGATTTCATCGGTGTTAACGCTTCGGCCTACTGTTACCAAGACGTAATCAGCGGATATCGATTCTTGTTTGCCATTGGTTTCGAATGACACCGTTACAAGATCAGGTTCAGATACAGCTTTTGTAGCTTTGACATTTGTCAGAATTTCAACACCTTTGTGCTCAAAATTTCGAATCACCTCTTTGACAAGATCTTTACTAAATGTCGGCAAAATTGTTGACGTTCCTTCTAGTATTGTGACCTTCGTTCCGAGATTCGCGTACACACCTGCGAGCTCACTTCCAATGTATCCACCACCAACGATAACCATTGATTGTGGTACTTCTTTGAGGTTAAGGGCTCCGGTTGAATCTAAAATGCGATTACCAAATTTAAATCCTGGTATTTCGATTGGTCGGCTTCCAGTGGCAATAATTGCATTGTCGAAAGAGAATGTTTGACCTTCACTTCCACCCACCACGCGTACTTTTTCGTTGCCAATGAACATCGCTTCACCATATACAACAGAAATTTTATTTTTTTTCATGAGTGCGGCAATTCCACCAGTTAGTACATCCACAACTTGAGTCTTTTTCCATTGTTGTGTCTGAACCATATCTAGCGTTGATGGACCATAAGTTAATCCAAACTCATTTTTTTCTTGTGTAGCTCGGAATTCTTTACTCACATGAATCATCGCTTTTGATGGAATACACCCTACATTGAGACAAACTCCACCTAAAGTATCTTTTTCAATTAAAGTAACCTTTTGTCCCAGCTGGGCTGCGCGTATCGCAGCCACATAACCACCAGGACCTCCTCCAATAACAAGGGTTTGAGCGTGTTTACTAAAATCTCCTACTACCATATAACCCTACCCTTCTAAGACGATTTTATTTGGATCAGCTAAGAGTGATTTTAATTCGTCTAGTGCTTTCTGTGCTTCGACACCGTCAATGACACGATGATCAAATGTGAATGAAAGTTTCATAACTGGTGCTACTTCAAGTTCACGATCCGCATTTACGACCGGTTCATACGTAATACGGGATGTTCCCAAAATTGCAACCTCTGGGTAATTAATAATCGGTGTTGAGTAAACGGAATCTTTTGAAACCCCGCCGATATTCGTAATTGTAAATGAGCCATCACGCATACTTGATCCCGGTAATTTTCCTTCAGTAGCAAGTTCTGCATTTTTTTGGATTTCCTCGGAAATTTCAAATAAGTTTTTCGAATCTGCATGTTTGATGTTTGGTACATATAAACCACCATCCGTATTGGTTGCTACACCAATGTTGATTGCATTTCGATATACAATTTCAAAGTTTTTCTCATCTACAAACGCATTGAATATTGGATATTTTTTTAACATCGCTGTCGCTGCTTTTACAAAATAAGCTGTATAGGTTAAATTAACACCCTTTTCTTTTGCATATGCTTTGTAGTTCTCACGATGTTCCACTAATTTTGTGGCATTCAAGTCTGCAAAAACTGTGACACGCGGAATTTCATTTGCTGAACGAACCATCGCTTGCATCGTTGCTTTACGCATTGGTGACATAGTTTCGCGACGGTAACCACCGCTATCCACAGTTATTTCAGGTTCAAATACAGGTGCAACAGGTGCTGAAGATTCAACGACCGAAGCCACTACAGGTGCACCATTTAGGAATAAATCAATATCCTCACGCGTCACAGTATTATTTCTACCTGTAGCGGGGATTCCGTTAATATCTACACCCTTTTCACGCGCATATTTTCTAACCGATGGAATTGCTTTCGCCTTAGCTAAGACTACACCTTCTTTTGGTGCAACAACTGCTGTCTGAACCTCAGCCACTGAAACTTCTGGTTCAGTTTCTACATGCGCTTCACCTTCAATTTTGAAACCTGTTTTTGCGG
The DNA here is from genome assembly GCF_009828775.2 of Erysipelothrix aquatica. Classification (GTDB taxonomy): domain Bacteria; phylum Bacillota_I; class Bacilli_A; order Erysipelotrichales; family Erysipelotrichaceae; genus Erysipelothrix; species Erysipelothrix aquatica. Next base: position 30,966 of record NZ_WTSY02000002.1, read on the forward strand.
CCCATGCATCGTCAACATCAATTTCTACTAATACTTGACCGACTGTCGCAATGTTTCCATCATCAATAAAAATTGATTTAACCAAACCAGTTACTGGTGATGGTACTTCTATAGTCGTTTTATCATTCGCAACTTCAAGCAGTAGATCGTCTTGCTTAATTGTATCGCCATTTTTAACACCCCAGCTTACAATTTCACTTTCTGTAATTCCTTCTCCAAGATCGGGAAGTCTATATTGAAATTTCATACAATCACCTAGTATCCTTCCTTAACAGTTTTTACTGCATCCATAATATCCTTTGCATTTGGTAGCCAAATCGTTTCAGCTGCAGGCAATGGATAAGTTGTATCCGGTGCAGAGACTCGTGTAACAGGCGCAAGTAAATCCAAGAAGAATCGCTCATTAATTTCTGATACGACATTCGCGGAAATACCCGCCTGACGTTGTGCCTCTTGAACTACAACGACTCGGCCTGTTTTACCAACGGAAGCTCCGATTGTTTCATAATCTGGATGTGATACAGTTCGCAAATCGATCACTTCAACACTAATGCCTTCATCAACGAGTGCTTCTGCAGCTTTAAGTGCTTCAATTACCATTGCACCGTAAGCAATAACAGTTACATCTGTACCCTCTTTTGTAACCGCAGCTTTATCTAATGGCACTTCATAGAGCCCTTCTGGAACCTCCATTTTTGCACCACGGTAGAGTTTTAAATGTTCTAAGAAAACAACTGGATCATTGCTACGAATTGAAGAAACGAGTAAACCTTTTGCATCATAGGCGTTCGTTGGGACGACAACACGTATTCCCGGCATTTGAGCCACGATACCCTCATAACTATCAGAGTGAATTTCAGGAGTTGCGACACCCCCACCGAAGGGACTGCGGATCGTAATTGGAGCCGTGATGTTTCCTTCTGTTCTAAAACGCATACGTGCCATTTGATTTGTAAGTGAGTCAATGGCTTCTGTTACAAACCCAAAGAATTGAATTTCAGGAATTGGACGGAAACCCACTGCGGCCAATCCAATAGCAAGTCCTAAAATTGCAGATTCTGCAAGCGGTGTATCAAAGACTCGGCTATCTGTATGAATTTGTTGTAATCCATTAGTAGCGCGGAAAACGCCACCATTTAATCCAACATCTTCACCAAATATAAGTGTTTTCTCGTCTTCTTTTAAAATTTCATCCAATGCATTTGTGATTGCTTCAACCATATTGAGTTGTGCCATTATTCTTGCTCCTCCTTAATTTTGAATGCTTCGTATTGTTCTTTTACAGAAGGCGGCATGACTTCAAACATATTTTTCAGGTAACCTGAGACTGTTTGTTTCTCTGCTTTACGTGCGATTTCAAGTGCTTCCTTAACTTCTGCTTGCGTTTTTTCTAGAACAGCTTCCTCTTTTTCTTCATTCCAAAGGCCGCGTTCCGTTAAGAAATTACGCATTCTAATAAGTTGATCTTTTGGCAACCAGCGCTCGACCATTTCATTTTCACGATAACGACGTGGATCATCACTTAAAGTATGCGGCCCATATCGGAATGTTAAGAATTCGAGCAGTACTGGACCATGACCATTCACTGCATGATCACGAGCCGCTTTTGTTGCAGCATATACCGCAAGAGGGTCCATACCATCCACAAATAAGTGTGCAATTCCGACGCCATGACCTTTTTGTGATAATGTTGCGGAGCGTGTTTGGAAACTACGTGGAACCGAAATTCCAAATCCATTATTCTGTGCTACGAAGATGACCGGCGCATCATAAACACCAGCAAAGTTTAGACCTTCATAAAAGTCACCTTGCGATGTACCCCCGTCACCAATGTAGGTTAGGGCGACATTTTTCTTATTATTTTTTTTCAACCCTAAACCAACACCTGTTGCTTGGACAATTTGAGCCCCAATGATAACTTGTGGTGGGAATGATTTAATTTCTTTGTCATAGGAGAAGCCATTAGTATGACCAATATACCAGTTCATTGCTTGAGACATTGGAACACCATGACGAATCATTGGTGGAACATCTCGATAGCTTGGTAATAGCCAATCACCTTTTTCTAAGACATATTGACTAATCAACTGACTTGCTTCCTGGCCTTCTGTTGGCGGAAGATTACCAATAATTCCTTGGCGACTGAGAATACTGACTCGATTATTGTATTCTCGACCCCACACCATGATTTCCATCATTTCAACAAGTTGCTCATCAGTGAGTTCTGGCATATAAGCCTCATTCACAATTTTTCCAGTTTCGTCCATGATTTGAAATAAATCTGGAAGTTTGTTTGATTCTTCTAGAATCTCTTTAAAATCTAATACTTTACTTTTTTTAGACATACGATTTCCTCTCTTTTTCGCATTTAAAAATGACAGCAATAAACTTCTGACTTCCTGAAACTTAGAATTGTAAGCGCTAACAACTTCTATCCAAATTATAGTTTGTATGCCCTTTCATGACCAATAGAAATTATTTTAACCTATAAAATAAATTTATAAGTCGATAAAAAAGCTGAAGAACGAATGTTCCTCAGCTTCATGATTACAGTATTAAATCAAGGTATTTTTTATATTGGATTGGTTCTTCTAGCATTGGGTTATGGCCACTTGCTTGAAACTGTCCATAGATTATGTTTGCATTATCAAAGACTATGTCTTTCCATAAACTTGTTGGTGCAACTAAATAGTCATATGGTGACAAGAGAAGCAAGACCGTTTTTTGATACTTTGTTAGAAATGATTCCGTATCGAACGTAGCAAATGCTTCGCCCCACAAATGATCTAAAGCAGGCATGTTATTCACAACATCATCCCACAAGTATGCACCATCAAATGTATAATCATAGAAACTGTGCGCTTGCATCGCTATATTCATCAATGAGAAACGGTCCGATTCATTACCTTGAACCGACTCTTGGAAGGCTTCCCATGCTCGATAAAACATTGCTTTACGTTCTACTGATGCCATGTCTTCAAAGTATTGAATGCTACCTTGCTGTCTTTCTGCGGTATTAGTTGGTGCTAAGTTTGACAGTATTAGTGTCGCTACATGATCAGGATAGGCTTTCGCATAGGCCATAGCCATGAATCCGTGTCCAGAGTGACCCAACACATGCATCGTGTCGATTCCAAGTATTATACGCATTGCCTCAATATCTTCAACAATTGCATCAAGATTATAGGGCGCTCCATCATCTACAGATTTTGAAAACCCTCTGTGGTCTGCAAAGACAAAGTTTGTCGAATCAAAAATTGAGTCTGCAAAAAGTTTGGGGTAATATACCGAACTACCGATTACAAATATCGGAGTATCTGTATCCTTTCTCATATCATTAATATTTAGTGTGTAACCATCTCGGTTAATTGATAATTTATTCATTGCTTTTCTCCTTTTAGTTTTAAATAAATTGTGTCGTTTAAAATTGAAAGAAGTAAATTATTCACGCTACTTCAATCAATTATCAAAAATTGAGTAGCTATACGCTTTTACACGCTTATCTATACCGAAATACATAGTATCAACTCCTTAAGGAGATATTATATCCAAAAAAGAATATAACGTCAAAAAAAACCATCTTACGATGGTCTGTGATTTACAATTTATGGTGGAGCTTAGCGGGATCGAACCGCTGACCTCCTGCGTGCAAGGCAGGCGCTCTCCCAGCTGAGCTAAAGCCCCATAATTTGGTTACAGATACTGTAACCATTCAATTGTAAATTTGGTGGAGCTTAGCGGGATCGAACCGCTGACCTCCTGCGTGCAAGGCAGGCGCTCTCCCAGCTGAGCTAAAGCCCCAAATATTTAGCAATCATTAGAAATGGTGGGCCTGAATGGATTCGAACCAGCGACCTCACCCTTATCAGGGGTGCGCTCTAACCAACTGAGCTACAGGCCCATATCTCGACTGCTTAATTAATATACCATTATGGCCTGTAAGTGTCAACAAAATTTGAACAATATCAGTCAAAAAAAGAGAACTTTATTTTCCAATTGAATTCCTCTCTGAAAAACCTACAAATTTAGCACGCTCTGGTCGATTCTAAGCCACCACAAACCGCGGTGTACGTTACTTTTTATACGAGGTACTAAATCTCTTAAATTGTTGTAATCGAGCTCTTTTTATGAGCATATTACTTTACCAAATATACCCCATAGGGTATATTGTATTTATGAAATCAAGGAGGCAATCAATGTTTTTCAATAAAGTTCCATCAGTCGCTTATCACGAATTACCTGCAAATGCAGTCATTATAGACGTTCGCGAACGACATGAGTACCAACAACATAAACTACCACGGACAAAAAATGTACCTTTGAGTCAGCTTGATGGGTTTCATAGTTCAAAAACAGTCTATGTAATCTGTGCAAGCGGCGCAAGGAGTAAACGCGCTGTGAAGTCATTACGCCAACGCAATATTGATGCCATTAATATTCGCGGCGGCATGATGCACATACGATAGGAGATAATTATGTTTCAAACTATACTCATCAATGAGTTCAAATATAATCAACAGGAACATCACGTTATTGATGTTCGCGAACCTATTGAGTTTGCTATGGGTTCAATACCAAATGCACTCAATATTCCACTTCAGACGATTCCTTACAATTTAGGATTGCTGGATAAGAGTAAAACTTATCACATTGTTTGCCAAAGCGGGTCTCGCTCCTACACTGCGGCACAATTCTTAGCGCAGCAAGGGTATAAAGTCGTCAATATGTTAGGCGGCATGTCTGCATATCGCGGATAGAAAACATCCATTTAGGGTGTTTTTTATAGGCCTGTCCCAGAATTAGTTATTCCGTCAAACAACTTTGTTATTATACTTATCAAGTTGAATAAAAAAAACTTTCTAAAGTAGAAAGTTGATTTAATATTTTATGGTGGAGCTTAGCGGGATCGAACCGCTGACCTCCTGCGTGCAAGGCAGGCGCTCTCCCAGCTGAGCTAAAGCCCCATATATTTTGTTATTATTTAAAGAAATGGTGGGCCTGAATGGATTCGAACCAGCGACCTCACCCTTATCAGGGGTGCGCTCTAACCAACTGAGCTACAGGCCCATTTCTGACTGCCTTAATAATATACCACTCGCATTTAGGGGTGTCAACCGGAATTGAACTTTATTTCATAATATCTCAAGTATTTAAGATATCCCATAAGACACCATCTAAATTTACACTATTATAACTGTAAGAAAGGCGTCATCATCTGATGAACGCCTCTTATTTATATTAAATTATGACTCTGTGCAAATTGATACAATGCGTCTACATCACCACTTGAAATGTAAGGCAATGCCGAGACAATAATATCATGAGACCACGTATACCAAGCAATCTCATTTAACATCGAAATCTCCGACTCACTGAAGCGCATTTTAAGCCTTTTCGCAGGATTACCGCCCACAACTTCATAATCCGCCACATCACGCGTTACAACCGCTCCAGATGCGATAATAGCACCATTCCCGATCGTTACGCCAGGCATAATTGTTGCTCCCATCCCGATCCATGAGTCATGCCCAATTATTGTATTACCTTTCGGTGAATACGATGCTTGAATCGTTTCCGCAAATGGATAGAGTGAAATCCATTCTGTATTATGGTTATTGTTTCCTCCCATAAGAATTACAACCTCACTAGCAATGCAGACATAGTTTCCAATTATTAATTGATCCAGTTCCCACTGATTTGATTCAATTGGGTTAAACAAAGTCCTTGAAAATGCATCTCCCCATAAAAAGCGAACACATCCATCTTCAAAATCATCAGACCCATAATAGCCTGAATAATACGAATATTCTCCGACCTCAATTAGGGGATTTGTAATTATATCTTTTAAGTATCTTGGCTCCGACCAATGTCGATAATCTATTTTCATGATAATACCTCTCTTCTATCGATTTTACTTAGAAGAGAGCACGACCACTGCGACATTTCTGAGCTGTTTTAGTTTTTGAACCAACTCATCACCTCATTTGTTTAAACATTATGCCATAATTTTACGTCATGTCAAATAAAAAGACTTCCCAAAGGAAGTCTTGATAGTCTCTAAAGTTAATAGTATTAACGTTTTGAGAATTGTGGTGCACGACGAGCGCCGCGAAGACCTGGTTTTTTACGTTCTTTAGCACGTGGGTCACGTGTAACGAATCCAGCTGCTTTGAGGGCAGGACGGTAATCTGCTGATGCTTCGATTAAAGCACGAGTAATTCCGTGACGGATTGCTCCGGCTTGACCTGTAAGTCCTCCACCTTTAACGTTAACATTAACGTCAAATTGGTCAACAGTTGATGTCACTTCAAAAGGTGAACGAACTGTCATTTGTAATAATTCTGAAGGCAAATGCGCTTCAATAGGTTTGTGGTTAATTGTAATAACACCAGTTCCTGGAGTCAAATAGACACGAGCAACGGATGTCTTACGACGACCTGTACCTAAGTAAGTTACTTTGTTTTTTGTTGTCATACTCTTCTCCTATCCCTTGATTACCATTTCCACTGGTTGTTGAGCTGCATGTGGGTGGTTTTCACCTTTGTAAACAAATAAATGTTTACGTTGAACATCGCCCAAGCTTGTGTGTGGTAACATACCGTGAATAGCTCTTTCGACCCATTCTACTGTGTATGCTTCACGCATTACACGTGTTGAACGTGTACGCATTCCACCAGGGTAGTGTGAGTGATTGTAGTAGAATTTTTTGAATTCTTGATCTCCGCTGACTTTAATTTTGTCTGCATTGATAACGATTACGTAATCTCCACCGTCTACGTTAGGTGTGTAAGTTGGTTTGTGCTTTCCACGTAATACTGTTGCAACTTCACTTGCAAGACGTCCTAGAGTCTTGTCAGTTCCATCAACAACATACCATTGGCGCATAACATCTGCTGGTTTCGTCATAGTTGTTTGACGCATAAAATTTCCTCCTAAACCAAAAGTAGTTTCCGGGGCTACTATTGGCATAAAGTGCCGATATAAATTATATGTTCTTTGGCAATAAAAGTCAAGAAACTAATTAGGAATTGTACGTGACTTTTTCTAAATAAAGACCACACCCAGGCACATTGTGTTTTGCAATATCTTTGTCCTTAGCATCTCGGTACATTTTGACCGTATCAGGACTTATTTTTTCAGATCCGACCATGACCATCGATGCGATGATCATACGTACCATATATCTTAAAAATCCAGTTCCCGTAATCCGAAATTCAAGAATATCATCCGAAACAGTCATATCAAAACTATGAACTGTACGAATTTGATTGGGAAACAAGTCAAGTGGTGAACTATTGAAACTTGTAAAATCATGCTCGCCCACAATATATTCCATTGCTTCTTCAATTTTTGAAAGGTTAAGCGGGTTATTGAACTGGTAAACATAGTTTCGTTCAAAGACATTGTACGGCCCGACATTAATTCGGTAAACGTACGTCTTTGCAATTGCATCATGGCGAGCATGAAATGTATCATCAACACTTTCCACTTTGAGAATATTAATTGCATCTGAGGTTTGCGTGTTAAGTGCCTTAATCCAATTTGTAATTGGCATGTTTATATCCGAATCAAAATGAAAGACTTGAGCCAATGCATGAACCTGTGTATCAGTTCGACCCGATCCATGAATTGGTACTGATTTACGATGGAGCCTTTTTAGTGCTCCTTCAATATCGTCTTGTACACTATCTTTCGATGGCTGTTTTTGCCATCCTGAGAAGGCGGACCCATCATAAGCAACCGTCACTTTGTAGCGCATTAGATACGTCCAATCATAATTGTTGCTATGAGGATAGCAACTGATAGAACAATAAACATCCAATCGCTTGCTTTTACTTCAAGTTGTTTATAACGTGTTCGTGTTTTTCCTGGGTAATATCCACGTGCTTCCATCGCATCTGCTAAATCTTCCGCACGCATATAACTCATCATGAATAGAGGACTGATCATCGAAACGATTCCGGCTATTTTTTCTTTTAGCGACCCTTCATCTAAATCTACACCACGGCTTGCTTGCGCATTCATAATCCGTTGTGTGTCTTCAATTAAAGTTGGTATATAGCGAAGCACAATTGAGATCATCATTGCTATCTCGTGCGCGGGAACTTTAATGCGACGTAAAGGACTTAGTAAATCCTCTATTCCAAGTGTCAATTCTAATGGCTGAGTTGTTGCTGTCAAAAGTGTTGTTACCATGATCATCTGTATTAAACGGCTAACGATGAACAATGTTGAAAAAATAGCACCGCTGTAAATATTCCATCCAAAAATCGAAACAAGAACATAGCCTTCTCGGATTGCAAACATATTTAGAATGAATAAGAAAATCAACATAAACATCATCGGTTTCATCGATTTTAAAATAAATTTGAATGTGAGTTTCGACGCAAGAATTGCTGCACCTAAAATAACAAACATAAAGATACTTCCGGCAGCATTATTGACATTAAAGATAGCAATCATCAAGATAATCATTGCCACCATTTTAAAACGCGGATCCATTTTATGGATTTTTGAATCGAGCGGAACGTAACGTCCTAATGCAATATTATTCATGACGTCCCTCCTTAACCATTTGCGCAATGATAGCAAGGTCGAGTTCTGTTCCTGTATCGATGCCTCTTTGTTTCAAAGATGCTTTCAGTTGTAAGACTTTTGGGACAACAAATTCTAAACTATCCAAACGACTGGTATCTTCAAAGAAGTTCTGAGTTGTTCCGCTAAAGAACACCTGACCATCTTTTAGAACAAGGACTTCGTCTGCGTAGTTTAGTACATGATCCATATCATGAGTTACCATGATAACTGTCTTGTTATAGTCTTTATTGAGTGTCATAAACAATTGCATCATATCACGACTTCCTTGCGGATCAAGACCAGCAGTTGGTTCGTCTAGTACGATAATTTCTGGGTCTGTTGCCAAAACACCTGCAATTGCGACACGTCGTTTTTGACCGCCAGAAAGGTCAAAGGGAGATTGTTGCCATAACGCTTCATCAATTCCGACTAAACGGAGCGCACGTTCTACATTTGTTTTAATTGTCTCGTCACTGAACCCAAAGTTCTTAGGACCAAATGCAACATCTTGATAAATTGTTTCTTCGAACAATTGCATTTCTGGAAACTGAAAAACCAATCCAACTTTAGAACGCAATGCTTTCAATTTAGAGGGCTTTTCATTCGCGACATGTATATGGTCAAGAATTTGAACTTCGCCTGCTGTAGGGCGCAACAAACCGTTTAGGTGTTGGACAAGCGTCGATTTCCCACTACCCGTAGCACCAATAATTGCGGTAACCACACCTGGGTTGATTGTGGCATTAATATCACGCAAAGCTACATATGCAAAAGGCGATTTCGGAGCATACTCAAAACCAACATTTTTAAATGTTATTGCCATAATTCCTCAATCATCCTTTCTACATCATACATCTCTTCCAGTTCAATTCCCTGGACCTTCAGTGCATTATAAAACTTAACACTGAAAGGAATATCTAATTGTAACTTTACAAGCGTTTCGGCTTGGTTCAAGATACTCTCTGGTGTTCCTTGCATTGCAATTGACCCACCGCTCATAACAATGACATAATCGGACATCAATACTTCTTCAATGTCATGCGTGATGGATAAGATTGTCATTTTATTTTTGTGGTGTAATTCATGCACCAAATCATTTACTTCTTTACGGCCTTTGGGGTCTAACATACTCGTTGCTTCATCCAAAACCAAAAGTTCTGGACTCATCGCAAGAGCCCCTGCGATTGCTACTCGTTGTTTTTGTCCACCTGACAGTTTGGTCGGCTCATGACCTAAATAATCGAGCATTCCGACACGACCTGCAAATGTTTCAATAACACCATCCATAAGTGCAGGTTCTACTGTACGATTTTCTAGCCCAAATGCGATATCATCACGGACCGTGGATCCGATAAATTGATTATCTGGATTTTGGAATACAATTGCGATTTTTTCGCGGACGTCATAAACATTATCATGTGTAAGGATCATGTCATCGATTTGGATTTTCCCTTCATCAGCTTCAAGTAAACCGATGATGAGTTTCGCAACAGTAGATTTTCCACTTCCATTATGGCCAATAATTGTTACATAATCTCCTTTGTTAACCTCAAAATCAATGCCATCGACAGCATTGACTTTTTTGTTATAGGAGAATTTTAAATTACTTACTGTTAATTGTTTCAAATTACTCACTCCAAACTATTGAATTGCATTTAATTTTGATATTGCAATAATAACCTCAGTTGCTTTTTCCATCGTTTCAACAACGGCAAATTCATGTTTTCCGTGGAAATTCTCACCACCTGTAAAGATATTAGGTGTCGGTAACCCCATGTAAGAAAGTCTTGAACCGTCAGTCCCTCCACGTACAGGTGCAATGATAGGTTCAATATCACAAGCAAGCATTGCTTCTTTTGCTAGTTCAACAATACTCATATCTTTTTCAATGATATTACGCATATTATAGTATGTTTCTTCTGTTTCTACCATTACTGTACCCGCGCCATATTTAGCATTAAGATTCGCTGCAATGGTATCCATAAGGTCCATACGTGCTTCAAATTTACTATCATCATGATCACGGATAATAAATATCATCTTCGCATCTTCAACAGTCGATTCCATATCTGACATCATAAAGAAACCTTCATAATCTTCAGTATGCTCTGGACGTTCTAGTGGCGGGAGTTGATTAAAGAATTCCATCGCTACAACACCCGCGTTAATCATGGTATCTTTGGCGGACCCAGGATGAACACTGACTCCCTTAATGGTTACAAGTGATTCCGCAGCATTAAAAGTTTCATATTCCATTTCACCCAATCCGCCACCATCTACAGTGTATGCAAAATCTGCTTCAAATCCTTCGACATCGAAAGCATCAGCACCAGTGCCAATTTCCTCATCAATCGTAAATGCGATTCGGACATCACCATGCTCTACTTCTGGGTGTTGTACTAAGTATTCCATGGCCGTCATAATTTCAGCAATTCCTGCTTTATTGTCAGCACCAAGAAGTGTCGTCCCATCAGTAACAACCAGTGTCTTTCCAACATATTTTTTTAAATTCGGGAACACATCAACTTTCGTTACAATATTTAATGCTTCATTCAAGACAATATCGCGACCATCGTAATTTTCGATGATTCGTGGCTGTACATTTTCCGAGTTAAAATCAGCTGTATCCATATGAGAAATGAAACCTACAGTACGAACATCTCTATCCACATTTGAAGGCAACAAAGCAGTCACAATAGCATTATCATCGATTTTAACTTTTTCTAAACCAATCGCAATACATTCTTGATAAAGCATTTTCGCCAAATCAAATTGTATTTGGGTTGAAGGGGTTGTCATAGATCCACTATCTGATCGAGTGTTTATTTTAGTATAACGTACTAAGCGTTCAATTAAAGTATCTTTCATAGTCTCTACCTCGCTAGTCTGTTGTTATTTTACCATATTTGATAACGGAAATGTTACAGAGTGATAGGGTAACCTCATAAAAAAATCCACTATTCAGTGGATTAATTGATAATGCTATTCTGTTGGTTCTTCTACAACTTCATTGGCAAGATCTAAGACTGCGTTTTCTGCCTCTTGACTGATTGCATCTAAAGCATCAATTGTCTTCTCGACATGCTTTTTATTATTTGCGTTTAGATAGTATGCTGCAGCACCAACTGCACTACCGATAATTACGAGTGGTAAGAATTTTTTCATTGAATCTCCTGCCTTTCTTCTATTATTAGTGTATCATACTCATACTTGTTTAGAAAGTGAAGATATCACGAACTCTTTGAATCTAACGGTCTTCTGATATGACATATTTATAGATTGCATGTGCGAATCCATGCTCCGTATTTTTTTCTGTTTGAAATTGAGCAGCATCACGAACGGCTTGGTGTGCATTTCCCATTGCCACGGAAATCCCTGCGATTTTTAACATCGCGATATCATTCGAGTCATCTCCGATCGCAAATACATCATCCATGCTCAGACCCAAATGTTCGCATAGGATTTGGAGTGAGCGTCCTTTGTTTGCACCTTCTTGTGTTATTTCATAATAACGATTAGCGGACATTGGATAAGAAATGCATTTGAGCGGTTCTAACTCTGATAAGACCCGTTCTAATTTTCGGTGTGACAAGGTAAATATTTGAATTTTTTCGACTTCGTAATTATTGTCCTTGATGAAAGTCGCCAAATCACGAACTGTTGGATGCGATTTGAAATCATTATGAAAAAGGATTTTTCGTCCCATTTTTTGAAACCAGGATTGATCATAACATTCACCATTGATATGTAACGATGTCCACACACGATAAGGTTTTACAATTTCCACAATTTTGATTGCAAGTTCAGTGGACATTAAATCCGAATCAATATCTTCCATTGTACGTAAATTTGTAATCCGAGCACCGTTTGAACTTATTGCATAATCGCAAATATTTAAATCACGAATCGGTTTCGGAATCCCGTCTAAAGAGCGTCCAGTTGTAGGCACAAGTATGTAACCACGCTTTGAAAGATCAATCAGGGCTTTCAATGTTGATTGATCTACTTTTCGATAGTTATTGATGGTTGTACCATCGATGTCAAACGCAATAATTTTTGGTTTCATTGAGTACCTCGTATACTACTAACTATATAAAAAAACTTGCCTTATGACAAGTTTTTACTGGAATAATAAATATGCTGCATATTCCACTGGATGATCACTGGTAACAACTTCAAAATCAGGGGATAAGTTCTTCACGACTGCATTGTAGACATGTTTATTGTTCAATAAAACGCCACCGCCGAATGCAATCTTTGTTTTACCATTTAATTCGAAGTTATTTGCGAGATCGGCTAGTTCTTGTCCTGCACGTTCGTAAACATTATCAGCATGAACACTTTGAACATTTCCTGCAATCTTACTGAATTGAGCAACCCATGTTCTATAATCACTTTGATGATTGTTTGCGATGCTGATGAGGTCATACGCTTCCGTCAATTCAAAATGATGCATAATTGCTGTATATAAATCCGTTCGTGGTAAACGTCCATCAGCTTCTTTTGTAAATACTTCAAGGATGCGCTTACCAATCCAAAAAGCACTTCCTTCATCAGCCAATAGGTATCCGAACCCTCCGCGACGATCATAGTTACAATCCTGTTTGCGGAATGCAATTGAACCTGTTCCAGAAATTAGGTAAACACCATCATTCATGGATAGTGCTGATGCCATCGCAAATTTTGCATCGTTCATGATAACTGCTTTAGGGAAAACACCCCATATTGCATCTTCAATTCCTTTGCGTACTTGCTGATCCTCTCCATAACCAGCAGTACCAATTGCTACACCCATCGATTCAAAATCATAACCTCGTTTTTCAAACTCTAAACGAACTTCTTCAAGTACCTTTTTAATACCATCAAAGCCCACCCGCATAAAGTGGATACTATCACGATCAATTCGGTCAATGTTTACACCTTTATCATCAAAGATGAGGAAACGCGTATGCGTTCCCCCTGCATCAATACCGAGGTATTGTTTCATAGTGTAAACTCGAATTTTTGCCATGGTTTAATCTTGTCGAGTAAGAATACTTCTTCTTCAACAACATGACCGACAACGTTTGAACGGCCTGTATTAACCATATCACGTTTCGCAATATTCAATTCACCTGCATAGTGTCCAAAATTATCACTCTCGATTACGATGTCTCCACGTTTAATCATCTCAGGAGCATTGAAGACTGGGAAGCCTTGCCCTTTGTATTTAACACGTGACATTGTTGAACGGAGTAGATAGTCATTGACATCCCCACGGTTGAAATGTGGTTCTTCAAGGACGATTTTTTTCATGAGCTCAGGAATATCATTAACAAGTTCAACTTGTAAGTTTAATTTTGTAAGGTTTACTTTTTTCACTTCAGCCATTTCTGCATCTGAAGGAACAAAGTTTGAGATAATAATGTCATCTAAAACATTACGTGCAACATAGTCTTTCATTTGGACGTGAAGTGGTAAATTACGATGTGACTCGAGTGTTACCAAACCGTAGTCTACAGGCCATGGTCCGTAAGCTTCAGGACTTTGACTTGCAACGAATGCAGCCGTACGTAAGCCATATTTTGTAAAACGTTTTGTTGTATTTACAAATTGTTCTTCATTCAATCCTGAGTAAGGGTGTGGATAGAAGTTATGGCATGCAATCAAGTTATATTGATTTGGTTGGTAATCCATAATTGTATCGATGTAATGCGTATCGTTACTCATATTGATTTCAATTTTGAGATCAAATTCATTGAATGTCATCATTGATTCTTGATGACCACCAAATCCTGCATCGAGGCGAACGCCATCAGCACCTATTTCATGGAAGAAAGTTAAATCATCATAGCTAATTCCTAAGTCAGCGAAAACTTTAGGACTAACGTCAACAATGATTTCAAACCCATGATCACGTGCAAAATTATTGATTTCAATAAATTCTGCTTTGATTTCTTCTTGTGGCTTTTCGACAGAAAGTAAGCATGAGAAGATACGTGAGAACCCTGCATCTGCTGCTTTAACAATATAGTCTTTCATTTCTTCAACTGTTGATTTATCTGGATAAATCGATATTCCTAATTTTCTCATAAAAACTCCTTTTATTTGTACCTACAATCTTAGTTTAACCAAACATTATAATGTTGTCAAATCTGCAGACTTGCAACATTCTTGTGGTTGACTAGATTGGGTAAATATTGAATATCCAATAGTAGGATATAAACATTGATAGTATTGCAATAAGTCCAAAAACAATCCAAAATCCTTTTTGCATTCCTTTGTTGGAATCAACAAAATACAAGCAGTATGCGATGACACCACCTGAAGTAACTCCAATTACGATTACGCGGAGAAAGTTTAGTTGCAATCCGAATGCATCGAGCAACAAGGGAAACCCTAATGTTGATGCTAAGATTCCAAACATCACTATAAATGAACTTTTGAATGAAAAACGTGTTATGGAACTTGTCTTCTTTTCTGCTTTTCTTCTTGCCATATTGACTCCTTCTAATTAAAAGGTCTTGCTCAATGCAAGACCTTTTAAGCATTTATTGTATTTATTATTTACCTTGTTCTTCAGCAACCAATGAGTTGTCATAGATTTTGTAGAATGGTAAGTACATTAGAGTAGCAATGATAATTAGAACGACGCTAAGTACGGCTGCTCTCCAATCAAATCCTGTAGCCATGTAAGCACCGATTGGTCCAGGCAATGTCCATGGAGCAATTTGTGTTACTTGGTTTACAAATCCCCATTTTGTTGCGAACCATGCAATTGTACCAAGTACAAGTGGTGTTACGACAAATGGAATCATTAAAACAGGGTTCATAACAACAGGTGTACCGAACATTAATGGTTCGTTGATGTTGAATAAAGCAGGAACGAATACTGTTTTTCCTAATGATTTTGAGAATGCTGATTTACCAACAATAAGCATTGATAATGCAAGTCCGATTGTTGCTCCTGATCCACCGATGTAGATGAACCATTGGAAGAAAGGCTCAGCAGCAATAGCTGGTAATGCTTGCCCTGCTTCTAAAGCGATTTGGTTGTTTTCTAACAATACAACCCAGATTGGACGTGCGATGTTTCCGACGATTGATGCACCGTGGATACCAAATACCCAGAAGAATGAGTTCAAGAATGTTTGAATCATTACTGAAGCGTAGCTGTCAGCTGCTGAGATAAGTGGTGATACTAATTGAGCAATAAATGTATGCCAGTTAAAGCCTAACCAGTAAGTAATTGATCCGAAAAGGATTAATACGATTGTTGTTGGGAATAAAGCTTCAAATGAACGTGCAACTGATGGGGGCACTTGTTCTGGCATTGAAATTTTAATTCCTGAACGGTCTGTAAATCTGAAGATTTCAACTGCTAACATTGATGTAAGGATTGCTACGAACATTCCTCCACCACCAAGGTTTGCCATTGGTAATACCCAGCCAGCGATTCCAGCATTTAAAGTTGCAGGAACGTTTACAGGTGTGAAAGTTAGTAAGAATGCAAGTGTACCTAAGATACCACCTGACAATCCGTCTAAGTCATATGACTCAGCTAAGCTGAAGCCAATACCAAATGTTGCATATAATGCCATGATTCCCATTGATAAACGGTAAGGCAATACGATGTTTGCAGCATTTTCTTTCAAGAAAATTTGAATTCCCCAGTCTGCAGGGAAAGGTAAGTTTCCTCCAATAATTAAGAAGAACGAACCGACGATGATGATTGGCAATGTAGCAACCATTCCGTCACGAATTGCTCGCAAATGTCTCTGGTTTGCAAGTTTCGTCATTGGACCACCAAGTTTTTGGTCCATGAAATTTGTTAAAGCTTCCATATTCTCTCCTCTCGATACATGCATGTATCAACAGTATTAGTTTACTCATTTATGTAAGCGATGTCAACGATATTTCACTCATTCACACATTCGGATGAAATATTATTACCCATAAGCCATTTCTTGTCATTTTTAATCGGAAATAATCAACTCGAGTAAAGAAAAAGCTATCCGAAGATAGCTTTTGAATCGAATATTAAACGAATTCGATGATTGCCATTGGAGCAGCATCACCACGACGCATTTCAGTTTTGATTACGCGTGTGTATCCACCTTGACGATCAGCATATTTTGGTCCGATTTCATCAAAGAGTTTTTGTAAAGCTGTTTGGCCTGTTTTCTCGTCTGCTACAACGTTAAATACGATACGAGCTGCTTGACGACGTGCGTGAAGATCACCACGTTTTGCAAGTGTTACGAGTTTGTCAGCTACTGAACGAAGTTCTTTAGCTTTCATTTCTGTTGTTTCAATACGTCCTGAGACGATTAAACTTGTTGAAAGGTTACGAAGTAACGCTTTACGATGAGCGGCGTCACGACCTAATTTACGGTTTCTCATTCTATATCCTCCTATTCAAATGATTTAAAGCCTAGTCCAAGATCATGGAGTTTGTCTTTAACTTCTTTTAATGACTTTTTACCCAGGTTACGGATACGCATCATTTCATCCTCTGATTTGAGTGTTAACTCTTCAACAGTTTGGATTCCTGCACGTTTGAGGCAGTTATATGAACGTACTGATAGATCGAGATCTTCGATCATCATTGTGGACATAGGGTTTTCTACACCTGATACATCAGGGCGAATTACTGACTCACTTTCGTAAACTGAATCTTTGATTGCTACGATTTGTTCCAAGTGATCCATTAAGATTTTTGAACCTAATGAAAGTGCAACCTGAGGTTGTACTGCTCCATTTGTCCAAATTTCCATAATTAAACGATCATACTTTGAATCTTGACCAACGCGTGTTGGCTCGACAAGATATTTAACTCTTTCGATTGGAGTATAAATAGAATCTGTGAAAATCGTGCCAATCCCTTGGGATGCGTTTTGATAGATTAGTTTGTTCTCATCGGAACTAACATAACCACGACCATTACGAGCTTTCAGTTCCATTTCTAAAACAGCACCTTCAGCTAATGTAGCGATAATGTGATCTTTATTCAAGATTTCCACATTTGTTGGGCATTCAATGTCAGCTGCGGTTACAACCTTTGGACCTTTTTGTGATATACGAAGTGTATATACTTCATCATCTGCAATATTAATTACAAGGTCTTTTACATTTAAAACAATACCAGTTACATCTTCTCCGACTCCAGCAATTGATGTGAACTCATGGTAAACACCTTCAATTTTAATTGAATAAACTGCTGCGCCTGGTAGTGATGAAAGAAGTACGCGTCTTAAGGCATTTCCGATTGTATTTCCGAACCCTCTTTCGAGAGGCTCGATTACAAACTTACCGTAATTTGCTGTTTCATCGAATTCTTTAACTTCAAATTTCGCACGTTCAAACTTGTTCATCTATGAATACCTCCTGGTTTTTTTACTAGTTTAAAAATTTTATCCACGTGGACGTTTTGGTGGACGGCATCCGTTATGTGGAACTGGAGTAACGTCGTTAATTACGCTAATCTCAAGACCAGCAACTTGTAATGCACGAACTGCTGACTCACGTCCAGGACCAGGTCCTTTAACACTTACTTCTACAGTTTTCATTCCATGATCAACTGCCGCTCTTGCTGCTGCTTCTGAAGCCATTTGAGCTGCATATGGTGTTGACTTACGTGAACCCTTAAATCCAAGAGCCCCAGCACTTGACCAAGCGAGAACATTTCCTTGTTCATCCGAAATTGTAACGATTGTGTTGTTAAATGTCGAATGGATATGTGCAACTCCGCGAGCTATATTCTTGCGGACACGGCGTTTACGTGTAACTTTTTGCTTTGCCATTATGATTTCCTCCTACTTAATTATTTTTTCTTGTTCGCAACTGTACGACGAGGTCCTTTACGTGTACGTGCATTTGTTTTTGTACGTTGTCCACGAACTGGTAATCCACGACGGTGGCGGATTCCACGGAAGCTTCCGATTTCCATGAGACGTTTGATGTTAAGGTTTACTTCACGACGAAGATCCCCTTCAACTTTGATTTGTTCTACTTCACGACGAATTGCGTTAACTTGATCTTCAGTTAGATCTTTAACACGGATGTTCTCATCAATGTTTGTTTTCGCTAAGATTTCTTGTGATGTTGGTAAACCAACTCCGTAGATATATGTTAATGAGACAACTACACGTTTGTTACGTGGAATGTCAATTCCTGCTATA
This sequence comes from Erysipelothrix aquatica, assembly GCF_009828775.2. Classification (GTDB taxonomy): domain Bacteria; phylum Bacillota_I; class Bacilli_A; order Erysipelotrichales; family Erysipelotrichaceae; genus Erysipelothrix; species Erysipelothrix aquatica. Next base: position 49,703 of record NZ_WTSY02000002.1, read on the forward strand.
CGAGCCATTAATATGACGTCCTCCTATCCTTGTCTTTGTTTGTGTTTTGGATTTTCACAAATTATCATTACTCTACCATTGCGTCGAATAACTCTACATTTTTCACACATTGGTTTTACAGATGGTCTTACTTTCATAGTATATCCTCCTAAAACTATCTATTTATGTCTAAATGTAATGCGCCCACGTGATAAATCGTAAGGCGAAATCTCAACAGTCACGCGGTCTCCCGGTAAAATGCGAATGTAGTGCATACGGATTTTACCAGATACGTGAGCTAAAATTTCATGACCATTACTGAGTTCCACCTTAAACATTGCACCTGGCAATGTATCAAGTACTACTCCATCTACTTCAATTACGTTTTCTTTGCTCATGAGTGTTTATATGCCTCCTTTGTTCGAGTGAGAATTTCAAATTCATTCTCTAGAATTAGTACAGTATGTTCAAAATGAGCCGTCAATGATCGATCTGCGGAAACCACATTCCAACCATCTTCAAGCACTTCTGTTTTACTTGTACCAACTTGAACCATTGGTTCAATAGCGATAACCATATTTTTTCTAAGTAATGCACCTTTTCCAGGTACCCCTACATTAGGGACATAAGGAGCTTCATGCATTGATGTTCCTAAGCCATGTCCTGAATATTCAACAGGTAAACCATAACCATGTGGTGTAACAACGCCCATAACTGCATGACCGATATCACCAACACGATTTCCCGCAATTGCAGCTTCAATACCTGCAAAAAGAGATGCTTCCGAAACTTCCAATAGATGTTTGGCTTCATCACTAATTTGTCCGACTGGATATGTCCACGCATGATCACTATAGTATCCTTTGTAAACAGCTCCAACGTCAATCGTAATGATATCTCCATCTTTGAGAATTACATCCGAACTAGGGATTCCATGAACTAATACTTCGTTCACTGAAGCACATATGGATCCGGTAAATCCTTCGTAACCAAGAAACGCTGGTGTTGCACCCTGACTTATTATATACGTGTGTGCTAAATCGTCAAGATGTTTTGTCGAAACGCCTGGCTTAATAGCCTGACGAACAACCTCTTGTGCTTCGAAAGCGATACGACCTGCTTCACGCATTAAGTCTAATTCACGTTCAGACTTGGTTGTAATCATTTAACCGCCTCCAAAATGTTTCTAATTTCATTCATAACTGCTTCAGCATCTTGAGATGCATCAATGTCACGAACTAAGCCTTTTTCTCTGAAATACTCGATTGAAGGCTCTGTTTGTTTTGTATATTCTTCAAAGCGTACTGCTAGTTTCTCTTCTGTATCATCTGATCGTTGATACAGTTCTCCACCATCAATGTCGCATACATTTTCGACTTTAGATGGTTTGTAGTGAATATTGTATATTGCACCACATGTTTTGCAGAGACGACGTCCTGTAATTCGTTTTACAAGTGTATCGTAATTAACTTGTAGATTGATAACGAGATCGATTGGTTTTCCAATTTCACGAGCCATTTCTTCTACAGCGTTTGCTTGATGTAAGTTACGTGGATAACCATCTAAGAGATATCCATTTACTGTATCATCTTGCATAATACGCTCTTTAACCATACGATCAGTAACATCATCAGGTACTAAGTTACCATTATCCAAGTATGTTTTTGCTTCTAAACCTACAGGTGTTCCGTTCGCAATTGCAGAACGGAACATATCACCTGTAGAGATATGAGCAATGCCAAACTCTTCAACGATTTTCGCTGACATTGTTCCTTTACCGCTACCAGCAGGACCCATAATTAATAAATTCATAGTTCCTCCTATCGGCTGAATAAACCTTTATATGAACGTTCAGTTAAACGTCCTTTTAATTCTTTAACAGTTTCAAGTGCTACCCCAACAACGATGATGATACCAGTTCCACCAATAGCTGTTGATGCAGGAATTCTGCCGTCAGTAATCATTGGTAAGATATGTGGTAATACAGCGATAAATGTTAAGAATAATGCACCTAGCACAGTAATTCGATTTAATATTGTACTGATGTAATTCTTAGTATCTTTCCCTGGGCGAACCCCTGGAATGTAAGAATTATTTTTCGCAAAGTCTTCTGAGATTTTCTCAGGATCAACTTGCAAGTGAGTGTAGAAGAATGTGAATGCGATTGTAAGTACAGCATAAATTGCAAGACCCACTGGGTGAGATGTTACAAAGTATGTTGACAAGAATTGATAGACACTTCCTTGATTTACCCAACTTAATGCGATAATCGGTGCTTGCATGATTGCTCCTGCAAAGATAACCGGAATAACACTCGCTGAGTTAATCATTAATGGTAAGTGGTTCATTCCTTTTCCACGCATCGTTCCGCCAGCACTCGAAGTGTATTGGATTGATATTTTACGAACGGCACCGCTCATAAAAGTTACCAAGATGATAATTGCAATAAATGATATAACGTAAAGTGTAAACCATAACCATCCTAAGCTTCCACCATTTGTAACCATTGCGTTAAACGCACTTACAAATGAATTTGGCATTGCAGATACAATACCAGCAAAGATAATTAATGAAGTACCATTACCAACACCTTTAGTAGTGATTTGATCAGCTATCCAAAGTAAGAACATAGTTCCCGCTGTCATGACTGTTCCCATGAAGAAATAGTCGGCAGGAGTTGTACTCAATAAGATTCCATATTGAGAATTAAATACGTATAAAATACCAATTGCTTGCACATATGCCAATACCACACCTAAATAACGCGTAATACGATCAAGTTGTTGTTTTCCACTTTGACCGGATTTTGTTAATTCAGTGAGATAAGGTATAACGTCCATTGCTAATAATTGAACGATAATTGATGCTGTGATGTATGGTCCCACTCCAAGCGAGAAAATTGATAACGACTGAAGTAGTCCACCACCAAGAATATTCATCATTCCAACTAAGTTGTTAGACTCTAATGCAGATACCATCCCTGAAAGCTTAACGCTATCAACGTTAGGAACAGGTACAACTGTTCCTAAACGATAAAGTAATAGCATCGCAAGTGTGAAAATGATTCTTATTCTGATTTCTTTGTTTTTGAATAAATCAGTGATAAATCTCATTAGATCACCTCTGCTTTTCCACCCATTTTTTCGATAATTTCAACTGCTGATTTTGAGAAGACATTAGCTTTAACAACTAATTTTTTCTCTAATTCACCTTGGCCTAAGATTTTTACGCCATCAAGTGTTTTGTTGATAATACGTTTTTCTAATAACATTTCAATTGTAACTTCTGTACCATCTTCAAATACGTTTAATGATGATACGTTAACAATTGCGTGCTCTACACGGTTAACGTTTTTAAATCCACGTTTTGGAATACGTTTGAATAATGGTGTTTGTCCACCTTCGAACCCTAAAGCAACTCCACCGCCACTACGTGCGTTTTGTCCTTTGTGTCCTTTACCCGCTGTTTTTCCATTTCCTGATCCGTGTCCACGACCGATACGTTTACGATCTTGGCGTGCACCTTCATTGTATTTTAATTCATGTAGTTTCATAAAGGTCCCCTTCCTATCGTACGTCTTGGACTTTAATTTCGCGTAATTTCGCTACTTCGTCTACAGTTGTCATTGATTCTAAAGCATCAAATGTTGCACGAACCATGTTGATTGGTGTGCGTGATCCGATACATTTTGTAAGAACGTCAGTAACTCCTGCTAACTCCATAACGTCACGGATTGCTCCACCAGCGATAACACCAGTACCTTCGATAGCTGGACGTACAAAGACTTCTCCTGCTCCGAATTTACCTGTGTTTGTATGTGGTAAACTTCCGTTTACAAGTTTAACATTGATTAAGTTTTTCTTAGCTGCTTCAACACCCTTACGGATTGCATCTGGAACTTCGTTTGCTTTACCTGTTCCAAATCCTACGCGGCCTTTTTTATCACCAACTACGACTAGAGCTGCAAAGCGGAAACGACGACCACCTTTAACAACCTTAGTAACACGATTGATGACAACAACACGTTCTTCGAATTCTTGTTCGCGTGCTTCTCTTCTAGGTTTACGATTCATCATGCGCCTCCTTATTAAAATTCTAGTCCGGCTTCACGAGCTGCTTCTGCAACTGCCTGAACACGTCCATGATAGATGTATCCACCACGGTCAAATACTACAGTAGTAATGCCTTTGTCTTTAGCAAGTTTTGCAACTTCTGCACCGACTTTTTTAGCTGCTTCGATGTTTCCACCGTTTTCAAGTTTAAGAGCTACTGATCCTGTAGCAACAAGAGTTGTCTTAGCTACATCGTCAATAATTTGTACCGCAATGTGTGTATTTGAACGATACACGCTAAGACGTGGGCGTTCTTGCGTTCCACTGACTTTACGACGAACGCGTGCATGACGACGAACACGTTCCTGATTTCTAGATAATTTTTTTGCCATAATTCAATTTCTCCTTTCCCACTATTTCTTAGCTGCAGTTTTACCCTCTTTACGACGGATAACTTCATTTTTGTATTTAATACCTTTACCGAGGTAAGGTTCTGGTTTACGAGTTGCGCGAACGTTTGCTGCGAATTCTCCTACCATTTGTTTGTCAATTCCACTAACAACGATTGATGTTGCTGATGGTACTTCAACTTCTAGTCCTTCTGTTACATCGAACTCGATTGGATGTGAGTATCCAACATTCAAGACTAATGTATTCCCTGACTTAGATGCACGATACCCGATACCAACAAGGTCAAGTTCTTTTTTAAAGCCTTCGTGAACACCTTCGATCATGTTGTTTAACAATGAACGTGTAGTTCCGTGAATCTGTTTTACTAATTTTGTATCATTCGGACGAATAACGTTGATTTCGCCTTCAGCGATTTCGATTGTGTAAAGTTCATTGAACTGACGTGTTAAAGTTCCTTTAGGACCTTTAACTGTCACCTCATTACCAGCCTTTACTTCGACTTCAACGCCAGCCGGAATGGTAATCGTTTTATTTCCGATACGTGACATAGTGTGTCTCCTCTCTTACCAAACGTAAGCTAACACTTCTCCACCAACATGTTTTTGGCGAGCTTGTTTATCTGTTAGCAATCCGTCTGATGTTGTGATGATTGCGATTCCGAGTCCATTAAGAACACGTGGCACTTCATTCACTTTTGCATAAACGCGTTTTCCAGGTTTTGAGATACGTTTTAATCCGCTGATTACTCGTTCTCCATTTGCACCATATTTTAGTACAACTGTGATTGATTGTTTGTATCCCTCACCATTAATGAGGAAGTCACGAATAAAACCTTCTTCTTTTAAAATTCTTACGATTTCTACTTTTTCTTTACTTGCAGGAATTTCAACAATATCGTGTTTCGCTTGAACAGCGTTACGAATACGTGTTAATAAATCCGCAATTGGATCTGTTACATACATGAAAAGTTCCTCCTTGCTACCAGCTAGCCTTACGTACGCCCGGAATTTGCCCTTTATGAGCTAATTCACGGAAACGAATACGTGACATACCATATTTACGTAAATATCCACGAGGACGGCCATCGACTTTATCGCGATTATGTAAACGAACTGGTGAAGCATCACGTGGTAATTTTTGTAACCCGATGTAATCACCTTCAGCTTTTAATGCTGCACGTTTTTCGGCATAGCGAGCAACAACTTCTTGACGTTGCATTTCACGAGCAATCTTTGATTTTTTAGCCATTAGTTACCCTCCTTCTTAAAAGGCATTCCTAACTCTTTTAATAGAGCGTATCCTTCTTCATCTGTTTGAGCTGTGGTAACAATAGTGATATCCATACCACGAACTTTATTAATTTTATCATAATCAATTTCTGGGAAGATTAATTGTTCTTTAACACCCATTGTGTAGTTTCCACGTCCATCGAATGATCCACCGTTAATTCCACGGAAGTCACGTACACGAGGGAGTGCAACTTTGATTAATTTTTCTAAGAAATCATGCATTTTTTCGCCACGTAAAGTAACTTTAACACCGATTGGCATTCCTTCACGCAACTTAAAGTTAGCGATTGATTTTTTAGCTTTTGTAACTACAGGTTTTTGTCCTGTAATCATTTCCATGTCAGCAACTGCGTCGTCGATTGCTTTCGCATTATTGATTGCTTCTCCGACACCCATGTTGACAACGATTTTTTCAAGTTTTGGAACTTGCATTACTGAAGTATAGTTAAATTGTTTAACTAAAGTTCCAACTACTTCTGTTTTGTATTGTTCTTTTAATTTCATCTAGCTATACCTCCTTATTTAACTACGCTGCCTGATTTTTTGTAGACGCGTACTTTCTTACCTTTTTCTTCTTTGAATCCTACACGGCTAGCTGCTTTAGCTTTAGCATCGTATAGCATTACGTTTGAAACATGAATCCATGCTTCTTGTTCAATGATTCCACCATCTGGATTCATTTGAGTTGGTTTCATATGTTTCTTAACTAAGTTAACACCTTCGATTTTGACTTTGTCAGTTTTAGGACTTGCTTCAATGACATCGCCGATGGTTCCTTTATATGATCCAGTGATAACTTGAACTTTATCGCCACGTTTGATTTTCATAAAAGCCTCCTTATAACACTTCAGGAGCTAATGAGACGATCTTCATGAAGTTTTTTTCACGAAGCTCACGAGCTACTGGTCCAAAGATACGTGTTCCTTTTGGTGTCATATCATCTTTTAAGATAACAACTGCGTTGTCATCAAATTTGATGTATGAACCATTTCCACGACGAACACCGTATTTTGTGCGCACGACAACTGCTTTAACAACGTCACCTTTTTTAACACTTCCACCTGGGATTGCTTCTTTAACTGTACCAACAACGATATCACCGATGTTTGATGTACGGCGGAAGCTTCCACCTAGTGAACGGATAACTAAGATTTCTTTTGCACCAGTGTTGTCTGCAACTTTACATCTTGATTCATTTTGTATCATCTTGACAACCTCCTACAATACAACAGCTTTTTCGAGTAAACGAATTACACGGAAATGTTTTGTAGCTGATAATGGACGTGTTTCCATAATTTCTACGATATCTCCGACTTTAATTTCATTTTTCTCGTCATGAGCTTTGAATTTTTTTGAATAGTTTACACGTTTTCCATAGAGTGGATGACGTTTTGATGTTTTAACTTCAACGACTACCGTTTTGTCCATTGCATCAGATACAACAGTACCACGGTAAACTTTACGTTTATTTCTTTCCATCGCTTTGTGACCTCCTACTTATTGTCACTAAGCTGACGCTCAGTGATTACTGTTTTGATGCGTGCAATCGTTTTACGGATTTCACGTAAACGAGCAGGGTTCTCAAGTTGACCAATAGCTTGTTGGAAACGTAAGTCAAATAATTCTTCTTTTAATGTGTCGATTTGAACTAATAAATCTGTATTATTAGCTTCACGGATTTCTTTCAATGATGTCATACTTGTTCCTCCTCTCCCTTACGGACGAATCGAGTTTTAACTGCTAACTTGTGTGATGCAAGACGGAACGCTTCACGCGCAACTTCTTCTGGTACACCAGCAACTTCGAACATTACTCGACCTGGTTTAACTACTGCTACCCATCCTTCAGGTGCCCCTTTACCGGAACCCATTCGGACTTCAAGTGGTTTTCTTGTAATTGCTAAGTGAGGGAAAATTTTGATCCAAACTTTTCCGCCACGTTTCATATAACGTGTCATTGCAATACGAGCAGCTTCGATTTGTCTGTTGCTTACGTAGTTTCCTGATTCAGCAACTAAACCATATTCTCCAAAAGCAACTGTACGTCCTGCTTTTGAACGTCCTTCGTATGAAAGACGGTGTGGTTTTCTATATTTAGTACGTTTAGGCATCAACATAACTAATTACCTCCTTGCTCGTCTTTTGATGCTGCTTGAGCATCGTTGCGTTGTGGACGGTTATTTGGGCGACGGTCGTTACGGTCATTGCGACGACGACGTGGTCGATCAAATTTTCCACCTTTTGGTGCTTCTGGTTCTTGTACTAATTGTCCTGGCAATACTTCACCACGGCAGATCCAAACTTTAACACCTAAGATACCGAATTGTGTATTTGCTTCATAGTGAGCATAGTCGATATCAGCACGTAATGTATGAAGTGGTACGATTCCTTCTGAGTATCCCTCAGTACGAGCCATATCAGCTCCACCTAAACGTCCGGAAACAGCAGTTTTAATTCCTTTTGCTCCTGAACGCATTGTACGTTGGATTGTACGTTTTTGTGCAGTTCTGAATGAAGCACGTTGTTCCAATTGCTCAGCAATGTTACGAGCAACAAGATGTGCATCTAAATCAGGATTTCCAACTTCTAATACTTTAACATTTACTGTGTTTCCTTCTGAAATCTTAGCGATTGCAGCTTTTGTTTTTTCAATGTTTGCTCCGTTAACACCGATTACAACACCTGGGCGGGCTGTACGGATGATAACATCAACGCGGTTTTTTGAACGTTCGATTTCTACGCGTGAAACGTATGCATCTTTAAGATTTTTAAAGATGTATTCACGGATAAGTGTGTCTTCGTGGAGAAGGTCTGCGAAATTATTTTCTGCATACCAACGTGATTCCCAATCACGAATAACACCAACGCGCATACCGATCGGATTTACTTTTTGTCCCATTGTGTTTCCTCCCTTACACGCGTTCCGAAACCACGATAGTAATGTGGCTTGTACGCTTCATAATTGGCGCTGCATTCCCCTTGGCACGAGGTCTGAAACGTTTCATTGTCATTCCTTCGTCAGCATAGCATGCTGAGATGAATAATTTATCTTCTTCTAATTGATGATTGTTTGTAGCGTTAGCAACTGCTGACTTTAAAACTTTCTCAATGATTTTTGATGCGTTATTTGGTGAGTATTTTAGAATTGCTGCTGCATGATCAACATCAAGACCGCGAATTTCGTCTAATACTAAACGCGCTTTACGTGATGTAACACGTACTGTTTTTGCTACTGCTTTAACTTCCATTATTTACGACCCGCCTTTTTATCTGCTGCGTGACCTGTATAACGACGTGTTGGAACAAATTCACCTAATTTGTGTCCTACCATGTCTTCTGATACAAACACTGGAACGTGTTCTTTACCATTGTGCACCGCAAACGTATGTTCTACGAATTGAGGGAAAATAGTTGAACGACGTGACCATGTTTTGATAACTTCTTTTTTACCTGATTCATTTAGTTTTTCTACTTTATTCATCAAGTGTAAATCACAAAATGGACCTTTTTTTAAACTACGACTCATTTCTCTTTCCTTCCTTTCGTTTATTTCTCATTACGACGACGAACGATTAGTTTTGTCGAAGATTTCTTAGTGCGACGAGTTTTAACACCCATAGCTTTTTTACCCCATGGAGTCATTGGTGATTTACGTCCAATTGGTGTACGTCCTTCACCACCACCGTGTGGGTGATCAACCGGGTTCATTACAGAACCACGAACTGTTGGGCGAATACCCATGTGACGGCTACGTCCAGCTTTACCAATGTTTACAAGTGAGTGCTCTGAGTTTCCAACTTCACCGATTGTTGCACGGCATGTTGATAAAATCTTACGTACTTCACCTGAAGCAAGTTGAACTGTAACATATTTGTCTTCAACACCAAGAACTTGTGCTGATGTTCCAGCTGAACGCACTAATTGTGCTCCACGTCCTGGTTTTAATTCGATATTGTGAACTGTAGTACCTTCTGGCATTTGTCCAAGTTCTTTAGCGTTACCAACAATGATGTCAGCTTCTGATCCACTAACAACTTTGTCACCAACTTTTAGCCCTTTAGGAGCTAAGATATAACGTTTTTCACCATCAGCATAATTTAATAAAGCAATGTTTGCTGAACGGTTTGGATCGTATTCGATTGTTGCAACAGTTGCAGGAATTGCATCTTTGTTACGTTTGAAATCGATAATACGGTACTGACGTTTGTGTCCTCCACCAATATGACGAGTTGTGATACGACCTAAGTTGTTACGACCACCAGTCTTGATTAATGGAGCTACTAATGAACGCTCAGGGTTGTTTCCTTTAGTTAATGTTTCATTAGCTAAAGTAGTCATCCCGCGACGTCCAGGAGTAGTTGGCTTATATTTTTTGATTGCCATTTTAATAATTCCTCCTACGCAAATTGTCCGGAAATAGCGTTATTCTTCCGATAAGTGTTATTGTTCTTCTTATTAAAGAACGTCGATGTTAGAACCTTCAGCAAGTTTAACAATAGCTTTACGTACTGATTTTGTAGTTCCTTCGTATTTACCTACGCGTTTTGTGCGAGGTTTTTGGTTGATCATATTTACTGATTCAACTTTTACATTGAAGATTTCTTCAATTGCTTGACGAACTTCAATTTTGTTTGAGCCTTTAGCAACTTCAAATGTAACTTTGTTATCATTTTGTTGCATCATTACTGTTTTTTCAGTGATGATTGGGCGCAAGATAATATCTCTAGGGTTACGTTTCATTATGCTAGTACCTCTCCAGCTACTTCCGCAGCTTTTGCTGTGAATACTAAAGTATCAGCGTTAACGATGTCATATGTGTTCAAGTCTTGAACAGTTAATAACATTGTGTTTGGTAAGTTACGCATTGATAAGTAAGCGTTAATCACATCTTCTTCGTCTGCGACGATGAATAATGTTTTACGGTTAAGTTCTAATGTACTCATAACTTTTGCAAATTCTTTTGTTTTCACGTTTTCGAATGTTAAGTCAGCAACAACTTTCATTGTTGAATCAATAACGTGTTGTGATAATGCTGAACGAACAGCTAAACGACGAACCTTACGGTTGAGGTTGTATTTGTAACTTCTTGGTTTCGGTCCAAATACAATTCCACCACCACGCCATTGAGGAGAACGGATTGACCCTTGACGAGCACGTCCTGTTCCTTTTTGACGCCATGGTTTACGTCCACCACCGCGAACTTCTGTACGGTTTTTTGTTGAGTGAGTTCCTTGACGAACTGATGCACGTTGCATGACAACAGCTTCAAAGATTGTTTGGTTATTTGGTTCAATTCCAAATACTGCTTCGCTTAATTCAATTGCGCTAACAGTTTTACCTTCTAAGTTTAGAACATCTAGCTTAGGCATTGTTTGAATCCTCCTTAGCGTAGTCAACTAGTTCAACTGGATCTTTTGATTTCACGCGTTTTACTGTTGATTTAATTTCAACAAATCCACGACGTGGTCCAGGAATGTTTCCTTTAATTAAGATGTAGTTGTTTTCTTCATCAATTTTGACAATTTCAAGGTGTTGGTTTGTTGTAGTAAATCCACCATGTTGTCCTGGCATTACTCCACCTTTTTTGATTGTTGGGATAATACCTTGTGATGCTAATGAACCGATTCCACGGTGGTATCCTGAACCGTGAGCTTTAGGTCCAGTTTTTTGGTTTCCACGGACGATTGCCCCGTTGTAACCTTTTCCACGTGATGTTCCCGAGACATCAACAAATTCCCCAGCAGCAAATACTCCTGCTGTTAATACTGCTCCTACCTCGTGTTCCATCATTTCTGATCCACGAATTTCGCGAACGAATTTCTTTGGAGCTGTGTTTGCTTTAGCAGCGTGAGCAATCTCAGATTTGTTTGCACGTTGTTCTTTCACATCGGCAACACCTAATTGAACTGCTTCATAGTTATCTGATTCCATTGTTTTCTTTTGAAGAACAACGTTTGGTAATACTTCAACTACGCTAACAGGAATTAGAGTTCCATCTGCTGTAAAGACTTGAGTCATTCCTAATTTACGTCCTAATAATCCTTTCATGATTTCTCCCTTCTACTAAAGTTTTATCTCGATATCGACACCACTTGGGAGATCAAGACGACTTAATGCGTCGATTGTCTCTGCTGTAGGTCCAACAATTTCAATCAATCTCTTATGAGTTCTTGATTCAAATTGTTCACGAGAATCCTTGTTTACGTGTACCGATCGTAAAACTGTTACGACTTGTTTTTCAGTTGGTAATGGTACTGGTCCAACTACTTTCTTTGCACCGTGATCGTTTGCTGCTTGAACAATTTTTTGTGCCGCACTATCAATTGTACGGTGTTCATAAGCTTTTAGACGAATACGAATAAAATTCTTTGCCATGGAAATCCTCCTTCTTCCGCCTATTAAATAGGCCTGCTCCATGCGAATTCCCCGACTTCTCACTGACCATGACAACGCTCTTCAGTGTGCCGGCAACCTCGCACTTCTATGCAGTCGCTTAAGTATTATACACTAAATACATATAGAATCAAGGGATTTTGTAATATTTATTCGACTTTTTTTACATTCCTCAAAATCAATCAAAATGCGCAGTATTCAGAGGGTATTTTAAGAAAAAAGAGCTTGAGTAAATCAAGCTCCTTTGTATCGTTCATCAATTTCGCACAACTCAGCAAATGTATCAATTTCAACAATATCTTCGAGTGTAACTTTGCGCAAATATATCTTGTATTTTTCGCGATTATAACGCAATGCAACTTCATCCCAATATAATTGCTTTCCATTTTCAGATTCAAATGCACGTTTGAGGTCTTCAGATAACGTTTTTGCATCATCTTGATTCCAATAAGATATTCCTACCATCTGATTTGTATTCGTTCCAGTAATACCAATGTCAACAATTAGGTCACCTTCAGTTTCAAGGATCCAGTCATCGCTTTCCGCCATAGGAATTCCCATATACATACTTCTGTACTCGTACTTGCGAATTATTTTAGAATTATACAAAAGCAAATCCGATTCAAGTACAAGTGCATTATCCAATATATCACGGATCAAATACGCACTTGAAATGTTATTGGCTTTATTATAACCATCATTATCAATGAAACGAATTTGCGGGTACTTAACACGTAATGCCTCAAAGGAATCTTTTAGATACCCCCGAACAATTACGACTTCTTCAATTCCCGCATCTATCACTGCGTCAATAAGACGATCAATTAAACGATTGCCATTGACTTGGATTAACGGTTTCGGTGTGCTCAACGTCACCGGCACCAACCTTGACCCAAATCCAGCAGCCAAGAAAATCGCACGTTTTACTCGGTATGGTTCGAGTGCCTCAATTCCTTTTTGAGTTATTTGCACCATCTCTTCATTCACAAGAAGTCCCATTAACAGTAATTCGTTGAAAGTTTTCTCCACAAAATAAGGATTTTCTTTTACGGTCGTATACGCTACTGCACCATCGTGAACTGAACATAATATTTCAAACTGATTCAAATCGATCATTCTAAACCTCCGCCTCTTTTTCATGTTTCTTCACTAACGACACCGCTACTTTCGCAATCACATTTACAAGTAGAATTAAAATAGAAATAAATGCTGTTGATTCAATCATTGATTGAGAGTCTAGCTGTGGTATCAAAAGTGATAAAGGTTGGTTTCGCATATTCGCTAGGAACGAAACCGCAGATATCGTAATCATAGCATTAATAAAGAAGTAGAGAAACATCTCCAAAACCGTTTCTTTCGTACTTGGGATATAAACATCAAACAGTAGACGCATTTTCGATATACCCAAAGTATTAGCAGTATCTTCCAAATTTTGATTAAACTTCTGTAGTGAATTATACGCCATTAAGTACGGTGATGCAAAGAAATGGATGATATTGACAAGCACAAGAATTGCTATCGTACCATAGATAATGGAACCATTAAAAAGCATAACATAACTCAGACCTAAGACGACACCAGGTATGGCAAGTGTCGTTAGTGAAATAAAATGAATCGCTAGTGCGCTTAGTTTCTTATCACTTCGAGCAGTAATATATGCCGTTAAATAGGTTATGACAACTCCAATTAGTCCTGTGAACAACGCCACAGCCAATGAGTTTAGCAAATACATTCCCACTCCTATATCAAATGCTTTTTCGATATTGACCAATGAGAACGTTAAATCAACCGGATATTTTGTAACTAGTGACAATATTAAGAAGCTTATCAGTGGTGTAACAATCACAATCCCCAAGACCGTGCAAAAGAGAATTGCAATGCGATCTCTTTTCTTGTTTTTTTCGACTATATATTCTTTCGTTATTGTGGAAGCACTCGTCGTTTTCTCACTCTTTAAATCAATAATAAAAGCAATGATTGCTGGTATTAGCAAGAACGCTCCAATTACCGCCCCTTTCGAGAAATTTAAAAGTCCAATTACTTCACGATACATGTACGTCGACAATGTCATCGTTTTGCCTCCAACTGCGAGTGGAACACCATAATCTGTAAAAATCATTGTAAAGACTGCGAAGAAAGCTGCAATTAACGGAACTTTCAAATTCGGTAGTGTTATTGTCACAAACTGTTGTCGTTTTGAGAGGCCCAGAACTGTCGCGGCTTCATAAACTGTATAGTCCTCATATTTATAGATATCTGTTAACATCAAAAATGCAACAGGAAATGAATAGAGTATGGATCCCAAGATGATTCCCGGATATCCATATAATCCAATATTAATACCAAGCAAATTAGTAATAATACCATTATCACCTAGCAGCAACACAAGTCCAGTACCGTGTGAAATAGATGGAATCAACATCGGTAGCGTAAATAATACTGCGAATGCACTCTTATATTTAATATTGGTTCGATTAATCGCCCAAGCACAGCATAATGCGATTAAAACGGATAGAATTGTAGCAATTGATGCTGTTATCAAAGAATTCATCATGTACTTCGGAAATTGCTCGCTACCAACGACCGCTGTAATATCCGTTAACGATACACTACTCACAAGTTTGAGTACGGGCAATATGACGGCAATAACCAAGACGACGCCAATAACAAGTATAGACGTTCTCATCGATCGTTTATTCATAGGTCGACTTACCTGTGGTTCGTTTCAAAGATTCCAACTTAGCGTCCAAGTGATCAACAACAAAACGTTTGATGTATGGATTTGCTGGATTATTATAGATTGCCTGCGGTGAATCAAGTTGTTCAATTTTTCCTTCTGACATGACCATTACGCGGTCAGATAAGAAAAAGGCTTCTTCTTGTTCATGCGTAATAAAAATCATCGTTACATTAAAAGTCTTTTGAATTTGCTTGAGTTCTTTTTTCATAATTTCTCGATTTGATACATCAAGAGCGGATATTGGCTCATCGAGAAGTAATATAGACGGATTAAGCGCGAGGGTACGTGCAATCGCAACTCGTTGTTGTTGCCCTCCTGACAGTTTTCGTGGCTTTTTATCAATCTGATCAAGCATACCTATCATTTCCAATGTCTTTAGCGCAATTTCCTTAGATTTTTCTTTCGTTTCCTTGTTCAATTTCAATGCATACTCAACATTTTCTAATACCGTCATATTTGGGAACAGTGCATAGTTTTGGAATACAATTCCCATATTTCTTTCTGACGGGTGTTGCTTCGAGATATCGATCCCTTCATTCAATATAGCACCACTATTTGCGTGTTCCAATCCCATCAAGATACGAACAAGTGTTGTTTTTCCACACCCGGATGGTCCAAGAATACTCAAAAATTCTCCCTCATAGACATCGAAGTTTATATCGTTCAATACGACTTTCCCTTCATATTCTTTATGCAGGTTCGTCACCTTTAATTTAATTTTATTATCTAATATTTCCATTGTTCTAATAACCGGTCCTTTTCGTCGATGCTATGAATTCCTTCCATATTCGCATATGGAATATGCTCAGGGTACTTCTCAATTTTATTTACTTGATCTTTATAAACTTGCTCTGGCGAGTACAAATCTTTATCGATTATAAATGCTTCATTTATGATGTAAGTATAAACTTGCACAACATCTGGATCATTCTCACGTCCTTTTAACATAGAAGTGGCAGAAGTATTGTAAGGAGATCCTAATTCAGGAAAAACTAATTCAAACGGCATTCCTTTATTAATTTCATTTACTGCTTGGAACGTCATCCCCATTGCTATCGCAATCTCTCCTTGATTAAGAAGCTTTATTGGACCTGAACCAGACTCCGTAAATTGCTTAATGTTTGGATGGAGTGCATCAAAGTAGTCTAATGCTCCATCTACCCCAAACTCATTCACTAAACTTTTATAGAAAAAGTATCCTGTACCACTGGATTTAGGGTCTGGCATTGCAATCTTATCTTTATAGATCGGATTTAAAAGATCTTGATATGTCTTTGGTTGTGGAAGATCATATTTTTTCAATACATCTGTATTAATAATTAAGCTTCCTCCATAACGTTCCCAAATAACTGCTTGATTATAAAAAATGCTTGGATTAAATTCATCAATATAATTTATTGCACTTAAATGACTCATCGACGCCATTATATCGATTACTCGAGTCATGTAGCCAGTCTCTAATCCGACGATGATATCCGCATCCGTTTTCTCACCTTCCACAGAGAGTTTTGCTGCACTTTTACCTGTTGATGCGTATACAACCTTAACATGAAGGTCCGGAAATTCTTCATTAAGTTGTTCCTGTAGCGCTTCTCCTCGAAATTGTTCCATACTAGAATAAATAATAATTGTTGAGCTGTTTTGTTGTGACACAGCCCACAAACATATAAGTGCGAGCACTGTAACCGCAATAAAGAATTTTTTCATAAAATACCTCACTATCGTTTATTATACACTATTAAAACTGTGTTGTGTTCAATTTGAAGTATTTTTTTATTGTGTTGAACATAGTGTTTGTGTACAAACAAAAAAAGAGAACTCTTACGAGTTCCCTTAGATTGATTGACTAGTTTGTTGAGAAATTATTTGATAATTTCTGTAACGTTTCCAGCACCAACAGTACGTCCACCCTCACGGATTGAGAATGTTGTACCTTGCTCAACAGCGATTGGAGCGATTAATTCAACTTCCATTTCGATGTTGTCTCCAGGCATAACCATATCTGTTCCTTCTGGAAGTAAGATTGTACCTGTAACGTCTGTTGTACGGAAGTAGAATTGTGGACGGTATTTGTTAACAAATGGTGTATGACGTCCACCTTCTTCTTTGCTTAAGATATAAACTTGAGCTTTGAATTTTACGTGAGGTGTAACTGATCCTGGTTTAGCAAGAACTTGTCCACGCTCGATTTCTTCGCGGTTAACACCACGTAGAAGTGCTCCAACGTTATCTCCAGCCATAGCTGAGTCTAACATTTTGTGGAACATTTCGATTCCTGTAACAACAGTTTTAGCTGTTGGACGGATACCAACGATTTCAACTTCTTCGTTGATTTTGATTTCTCCACGGTCTACACGTCCTGTAGCAACTGTACCACGACCTGAGATTGTGAATACGTCTTCTACTGACATTAAGAATGGTTTGTCTGTATCACGAACTGGATCTGCAACGTATGAGTCAACAGCGTCCATTAATTCAACGATTCTTTCTTCCCATGCAGCATCGCCTTCAAGAGCTTTAAGAGCTGATCCACGGATAACTGGAGCGTTGTCTCCATCGTAACCTTGTTCTGAAAGTGCTTCACGTACTTCCATTTCAACTAAGTCGATTAACTCTTCGTCATCAACCATGTCGCATTTGTTCAAGAATACTACGAATGAAGGAACACCTAATTGTTTAGCTAAGAGGATGTGCTCACGTGTTTGTGGCATTGGTCCGTCTGTTGCTGAAACTACTAAGATAGCTCCGTCCATTTGAGCAGCACCTGTGATCATGTTTTTAACGTAGTCCGCGTGACCTGGGCAGTCAACGTGAGCATAGTGACGTGCTTCTGTTTCGTATTCTACGTGTGATGTAGAGATTGTGATTCCACGCTCTTTTTCTTCTGGCGCGTTATCGATTTGGTCATATCCACGAGCTTCTCCACCCATTTTTTTAGCTAATACAGTTGTAATAGCAGCTGTTAGAGTAGTTTTACCGTGGTCAACGTGTCCCAATGTACCAACGTTTACGTGTGGTTTGGAACGATCAAATTTTTGTTTTGACATTTGAATTGTCCTCCTGTTTTAAATTTAACTCATTGTTTTACAAATATATATTAAGACAAACAATGATGAAAAGCAATATTAATGTTTAACTAAGTGTTTTAAGTCTTATTTTTTCTTAGCTACTGTTTCAGCAATGCTCTTTGGAACAGCTTCATAGTGATCAAATTGCATTGATGAGTTACCACGACCTTGTGTAAATGAACGAAGATCTGTAGTATATCCTGACATTTCAGAAAGTGGTACGAATGCTTTAACGATAACAGCATTGTTACGTTCTTCTTGGTCACGGATTTGTCCACGGCGTGATGAGATATCTCCCATAACTGCACCGAGGTATTCAGCTGGAGCTGTAATTTCAACATCCATAACTGGTTCTAGTAATACAGGATCACAAAGTTTTGCAGCTTCACGTAATGCAAGGCTGGCAGCAACTTTATAAGCCATTTCTGAGGAGTCAACATCATGGGATGATCCATCGAATAAAGTAGCTTTAATATCGATTGCTGGATATCCATATGCTAAACCGCCATCAAGAGCAGCTTTTAATCCATCGTGTGCTGGTTTAATAAATTCACGAGGAACCGTTCCACCAACAACAGCGTCAACCCATTCAAATCCTTTTCCTGGGTTTGGTTCGAACTTAATCCAAACGTGTCCATATTGTCCACGTCCACCTGATTGACGAACAAATTTACCTTCAGCTTCAGCAGCTTTACGGATTGTTTCGCGGTAAGCAACTTGTGGTGCACCAACGTTAGCTTCAACTTTGAATTCACGTTTCATACGGTCAACGATGATATCTAAGTGAAGCTCACCCATACCAGCGATGATTGTTTGTCCTGTTTCTTCATCAGTGTAAGTTTTGAAAGTAGGATCCTCTTCAGCAAGTTTTGCAAGAGCAAGACCCATCTTATCTTGGTCACCTTTTGTTTTTGGTTCAACAGCAACGTTAATAACTGGCTCAGGGAAGATCATTGATTCAAGGATAATTTCGTGTTTTTCATCACAAAGAGTATCACCTGTACCTGTAACTTTTAAACCGATTGCAGCTGCAATTTCACCTGCGTAAACTGATTCGATTTCTTCACGGTGGTTGGCATGCATTTGCATGATACGTCCGAAACGTTCACGTTTTTGTTTTACTGAGTTATAAACTGGTGATCCTGATGTAGCAACACCTGAGTATACTCGGAAGTAAGTTAGACGACCTACGAATGGGTCTGTCGCAACTTTAAATGCTAACGCTGAGAATGGTGCTTCGTCACTTGCTTCACGAACAGCATCTTGGCCATTTGGTAATGTACCTGCAACAGCTGGGATGTCTAATGGTGAAGGTAAGTAATCGATAACTGCATCAAGCATTGCGATAACACCTTTGTTTTTATAAGCAGCTCCACAAAGAACTGGGAAGAATTCACCACTAATAACCGCTTTACGGATAGTAGCTTTGACTTGTTCAACAGTAGGTTCTACACCTTCAAGAATCATCATCATGAAATCTTCATCGAAATCAGAAATTTGATCAAATAGTTTCTCACGAGCTTCAGCTACTTGCGCTTTAAACTCTTCAGGAACATCAATGATGTCATCTGTTTTTTGTGAAACATCGGCAAACATGTGAGCTTTTTGCTCAACAATGTCGATAAGGCCATCGAAGTAATCTTCGACACCGATTGGTAATTGGATAGGTGCTGATTTAGCTCCTAAACGATCAACAATTGTTCCGGCTGCCATATAGAAGTCAGCACCTGTTGCATCCATTTTATTAACGAATACAATACGAGGAACGTTATATTTTGTAGCTTGACGCCAAACTGTTTCAGTTTGTGGCTCAACTCCTGATTTAGCATCAAGAACTGTAACCGCACCGTCAAGAACACGTAATGAACGCTCAACTTCAACTGTAAAGTCTACGTGGCCTGGTGTATCGATAATGTTGATACGGTGACCATTCCATGCAGCAGTTGTCGCAGCAGAAGTGATAGTGATACCACGTTCTTGTTCTTGCGCCATCCAGTCCATAGTTGCGGCACCATCGTGAGTTTCCCCAATTTTATGTGTTCGACCTGTATAGTAAAGAATACGCTCAGTTGTTGTAGTCTTACCAGCGTCAATATGGGCCATAATACCAATATTACGCATATTGTCTAATGTAAATTCACGTGACATAAGTTTTCAAATCTCCTTTCGCTATATTGTTTATTAGAAACGGTAATGTGCGAAAGCTTTGTTAGCTTCTGCCATTTTGTGTACGTCATCGCGTTTCTTAACGGATGCGCCTGTACCATTTGAAGCATCGATAATTTCAGCAGCTAAACGCTCTTCCATTGTCTTCTCTCCACGTGTACGTGAGTATTGAACGATCCAACGTAGTCCGAGTGTCAAACGACGCTCTTGTGTTACTTCAATTGGAACTTGGATGTTTGATCCACCAATACGACGAGCTTTAAGTTCTAACACTGGCAATACATTGTCAAGTGCTTGTTCAAAAACCTCCATTGGTTGACGTCCTGTTTTTTCTTCGATAATTGCAAACGCATTATATAGAATTGATTGAGCTAAACCTTTTTTACCATCAATCATGATTCTGTTAATTAAACGTGTTACTAATTTTGAATTGTAAATTGGATCAGCAACTACGTCGCGCTTTGGAACATGTCCTTTTCTTGGCATTTAATTCACTCCTCTCATTTTTGATGTATTATTCTGATGCTTTTGGTTTTTTAGTACCGTATAATGAACGGCTTTGACGGCGGTCTGTAACTCCAGCGCAGTCCAATGTTCCACGAACGATGTGGTAACGAACCCCAGGTAAGTCTTTAACACGACCTCCACGGATTAAAACGACACTATGTTCCTGTAAATTGTGACCAATTCCAGGGATGTAAGCCGTAACTTCCATACCATTACTCAAACGAACACGCGCATATTTACGTAAAGCTGAGTTAGGTTTCTTAGGTGTCATTGTACCAACACGTGTACATACTCCACGTTTTTGTGGGCTGTTTACTTGAGTTGTTTGACGTTTAATCGTATTCAAACTACGACCTAGTGCCGGTGATTTTGATTTGTATACACGACTTGTTCGGCCATGTGTAATCAATTGATTAATTGTAGGCATTAATTGTCTCCTTCCTGACTATTGCACACAGTACCAAGTGTGCCGTGGGCTCCATATTAATTAGGTCTCTTCGCAGAAACCCTAGATTAATCATAAGCCTTTACATTCTATCATATAGCGATTCATTGTCAATAGGTTTTCCACACTTTTCCCACGCAATTATTGCATGGAGTACGTGACGCTATCTCAACGTACTCCACCCACTCTCAATGTGTTTATTTTTCGACAGATTGAGGAAGTTCCCTTTTTTCAAATTTTTTGAAGAATTGGATTTTCCCTTCATCGTGAAGCGTCTTAAGAATCGTTACAAGGATTGGTAAGCCAAATAGACCAATAATCCCAGCAAGTCTCATCCCTACAAAAATACATATTAACGTTACCAACGGATGTAATCCAATTTGATCCCCAACCACTTTCGGTTCCAAAATATTACGAATCACCGTGATAACGACATAAATAACGAAAAGACCAATAGCGCGTTCGAAATTTCCCATAACGAGTTCGATGATTGTCCACGGGATCATAACCGTTCCAGTACCAAGTACAGGTAGAATATCAACAATTGAAATCATAAAAGCTAAGCCAACTGGATTTCCAACCCCAATGAGGGCAAACCCAATCGATAATTCAATAAATGTGAGTGTCATTAATTTGGCATAGGCTTTCATATATTTCCCTACAGTATCAAAGAATCCGCCTTTGACGTCATACATAAACTGGACCCACCGTTGTGGCAAGTATGCCAGCACTGTATCCACCACATTCTTATAGTCTAATGTGAAGAAGAATGAAGAGATAATTGCAATTAGAATCGAGATGAATAAATTTGGCAAACTACTGACGAATCGGGTCAAGAATGAAATTGCACTAGTAGATACAGTTCCAGCCAACTGTTGAATCTGTTTCGAAATTGCATTAGTAACTTCTGACAAATTGCTCAGTATATCTGGATTAATGTGTTCAAATAATGACTCAACATAATTGAATATCGAAGTCAACGCTGGAATTAGAGTTGATTCCACATATGTAGGTGCATGTTTCACAACACCTTGAATTCCCGAAATTGCTGCGAGTGTTAATCCGAAAATTACAATCCCCACTACTATATAGAAAACAACGATGACTCCAATTCGAAGGTATTTGTTCTCGCCAAACATTTTTACAAGCTTTTGAATTATTGGTTTTAAGAGTGACGCAATCACAAATCCAACAATAAACGGGGTTAAATACTTTACCGAAAACTTAAAGACTAAAAATGCGAGCCCCGCAATTAGTGTATAAAAGACAAAATTTATGATAAACCGCTTCTTTTCTTCTAATGTCATAAGTACCCTTCCTTAACGAATTCCTCTACGTTTTAATATTATGCTTACTATTTCCAGGAAAGCATCTTCAGACCTGGTAAATAATCTGATTTTAGTATATCAAAGATTATCATCAAATACTGTCCACAAACGACATTACCATGATTGATGTGTATTTTTTTACAAAAATGACCATTTCCATTTAACAAGCCGGACACTCTTTCTATATATAATAACAAAATCAACTTTAATTCATGTGTATTTTATGTAAAATTCACGCACTTAAAATTCCTCTCTCTTGGTTCAAAAAACCGCTGTTTTAAAAGGTGTTAATTTTTCAAAAAGAGTATTGCCATGATATGTTTCTTGTGATAGTATGTATAAGCAATCACGAAATGGCGAATATACGCACTGGGGATGTACTCAAGTGGCTGAAGAGGTGCCCCTGCTAAGGGTATAGGTCGGGTAACTGGCGCGAGAGTTCAAATCTCTCCATCCCCGCCATTAATGGTCCAGTGGTGTAGCGGTTAACATGCCTGCCTGTCACGCAGGAGATCGCGGGTTCGATTCCCGTCTGGACCGCCATTCGTATTGCAGGTGTAGTTCAATGGTAGAACACGACCTTGCCAAGGTTGAGGCGGGGGTTCAATTCCCCTCACCTGCTCCAAATTGCATAGCATAGAGCGACATAGTCGCTCTTTTTTATTGGTTTGAATAATACTCGATGTTTTTACCTTGACCTTAACAACATCTCACTATAAAATTCAAGTACAGATATCGATCATAGAAGGAGTCATAATGAACATAAATAATAAACTCAAACAATATGAATTAGATTTTCTTGATTTCGAATTTATAAGTTGTAAAGCAAATGTCGAACAACGCATTGATCCAACATTCTTTGAACTAAAATCTGACGGTACACGACAAAATCGCGAAAGTGTTGTTAATTCGCTTTGCTCAACGGAACGTGATCGAAACATTGATATCACCAATTTTATGATACAAGAAATTGGACCGAGTACATTTCTCATAAACTATGAATCTCGAAATCAAGAAGACCAAGAACATCTTGCACGCACTTCAATATGGCGTAAGCAAGATAATGATTTAAAATTACTCTTCCATCAAGCCACGATAATACAATCAGCGGTTGAGTTAGAGTAATATTTTAGACTATTTTCAAGAATAGTATTGCCAAGATTAAAATCCTGTGTTAATCTATAATCCGCTAAGGGTTGCAAATCAACTGGTCCAGTGGTGTAGCGGTTAACATGCCTGCCTGTCACGCAGGAGATCGCGGGTTCGATTCCCGTCTGGACCGCCATTCTTAGTCAATTATGAGCGAATTCAATTCGCTCTTTTTTTATATTCATTTTAATGAGGTTGCTCTTTTCACACGTGTTTAATTGTATTTACAAATAATTGCATTTTCTTGTTGCACTATGTATGTTCTTATGGTATTCTAAATGAGCACTAAGAAGTGCAGTCAATACAATGAATGGTCCAGTGGTGTAGCGGTTAACATGCCTGCCTGTCACGCAGGAGATCGCGGGTTCGATTCCCGTCTGGACCGCCATTCTATTGCAGGTGTAGTTCAATGGTAGAACACGACCTTGCCAAGGTTGAGGCGGGGGTTCAATTCCCCTCACCTGCTCCAATTAAAAATTTAAAGAATGACATTTGTCATTCTTTTTTTATCATTACACAATGAACCGAATTTAATCTATGATAAACTGTATCTATATCAAAAAGGGAGGAGCGCCAATGCCCGCTACAACACAAAACGAAATCTGGAGTCCGCAAGTTATCGCCGCCTTTATCAGTGTCGGAGGTGTACTTCTAAGTTCAATTTTTGGATATATCAGCTCATACTACGGAAATCAACAATCACAAAAGAATGAGCTTCGTAAAATTGAGAAAAACCAACAAAAGTATATCGAGCAACAAAACAAGCTTGAAAAAGACAAATCATTACGAAGCGCTCTTCAAAAGCTTACATACCTCTTTTATCAAACAGACTTCGATTCCCAAATTTTTCATACATATTTCAATACTCCTGAAGGGCTTGATTCTTTTAATGATGTCATGTCCTATGTCACTGCGTATGGTAATCAACTTTCAACACAGACTGCGATCTACCTTCAAAAAGCCATGTTTGAAAGTAACTTATTATCGGAACATTACGTAACGCTAGAGATTTTAGCGTCTGATGCTCTCAACTATCAAATTGATTGGACCCGTTATGAAACAAACGCCATCGCATGCCTTCTCATCGCACAGATACGCTATGACATTAGTAAAGAACTCATCAACCCTAAGGATTTACTGGCTGCAAAATATAATAATGTGAATCCAAACCTCAAACGCTTCTTTGAAACAGGTGTTGATCACTTTATTGATATCCTAAGCCTTAATCATTTTATTCAATACAAACAAACAAAAGACGACCTCCAATAAGTCGTCTTTTTTACTACTGGATTGCTATATAGATTTTTATACTGCCATCTATGCCGTAACGCTCATAATCAATCGTGTAAGCACGATTTAACAATCCGCCATCTTCCAATTCCCAAATATGTTTCCACGTTCCTGCAACGTCTCTGTCGACGACATCGAAGACACGGTAATCAATGTTTGGTGTGATGGGTATCATCATTTCTGTACGGGGCTCTTGTGTCGCTAAAGCAAACCCATAATCGCCACGATAGTCACTGTGATAATCTGTATAGATAGCATAGATGTCTCCTTCCAAACCAGGCTCTAGCTTTGATATATTCACCCATGCTCCCTGGATTTTATTCAACATCGCTTCATCAGTAAAATTATTAGTTCTAAACGATTCCAATAGGTATAAATTCATTTTCTTCACTTCCTTTATTTGATTGTAACACAAAGACCGTCTACCGACGGTCTCTAATTTATTTTGTCATTTTATTTTTTATGATTGCCTTACTTCCTTGATATGTAATTATAAAGTAAATCGCATATACAATGAGGACAAATCCGAGTGTAATTAATGCTGGCATAATTGAACTTGCTGACAAACTAATCAACTTTAAGTTCACGTTTACTGCACTTACACCAATATACGTATGTAATAGCGCAACGATTAGAGGTATAAAGAAGTAGATTGCATTTTGCATAAAGATTGAGCGATCAATCATTCGATCTTCAACACCCAATTTAGCTAGTATTTGATATCGTTTTTGATTATCATTAGCTTCTGAAAGTTGTTGGAGCGCTAGAATAACAAAACTTGTCACAAGGAATACGACCCCGAGATAGAATGAAAGATATGTTAGAAGTAAACCCATCGCCATTGATGATTCAATCATTTCTTGTGCAGGGGTTACAAAATACATGTAGTCAAACATGTCATCGCCAACTTCTTTGTTGTCGTAATGTGTTGCAATCGAGGTTCTTAACGCTTTCGCAAATTCTTTATTATCCGTACCTGCCTGCGTATTCATCATATGTACGGTCACCGCAGTGGTAAGACCCTCATTCGAATCCACAACATTTTGTAATTCGTTATCATTCATAATAACCAACACATCATCATTACCATTATTGTCAATTTTAGTTTTTTCAATATCTTGAACTTTTTTGTAAGCCAAGTTTTGGTTCGCAAAATCGTAGGTGTTTCCATCTTTAAAGATAGAACTTGGAGAAATGGTTTCTGGCCCCATTTGTTGAATTGGTGCAATAACTGAAAATTGACCCTGGCCAACTGTAATTGGTTCTAGATTTTGCATTCTACGTGCTTTATTAAAGTTTTCCACACTCACAAACCCAACATCTGTGATTTCGTACATAAAACTATTGGCATCATTTTGATCAATGTACTTCTCAAAGACGACATTGAATCGCATATTTACTGATGAATAGTAAGTCATGGTTTCCGCATTTTTGATACGAGAATCATTTAAATCAATAAGGTTTGGCCCTATCATACTGCTGTCGATTGGATAAGAGTATTTTACAGAAATGTCATTCGCAATCATTCCCGATATTTGCTCATTCATAACTGAGTTTAAGTTAAATCCTGTTATGAGGGTACCCATTCCGAAAAGCAGCATAATACTAATCACAGACATCATTTTATAGGTCGAGTTAATTTTTGCACTTACTTGACGCCAAACAAAGACATTAAGACCTTTGTAATAACTCTTCTTGCTTGTTTGCATAAACTTGAGTAAGAAACCTGAGAAAGATTTGAAAATTAAGAATGTTGCAAATGAACCCAATGCGATTATCGGCAGCAACTGCATGAAGAGTTGCATTGGTTGCAGCGCCCAATTGTAAGCATAAATGAGTAGCCCTGTACCAATAACAAATATCACAACAGACATCCACGCACGTTTTACAAAGTTTTCTTCATTGATTCGATCGGCTCTTAAAAGTTCAATGAGTTCATATTTTTCAAGAAGTATACGGTTAAAAAGCACAACTACTAGGAAGACCCCTAGGAAAATAGCAATCGTTTTGAGTGTCGCTTCGAGCGAGAAAACAAAACCATAATTCATATCTGCAGCCATCATTTTTCCCGTTAAGACTGCAGTTCCTTGAGACGCAATGAATCCAAAGACGAGCCCAGCTAGTAATGAGAAGAATCCGATGTACATCGTTTCTAAAATTAAAATCGTCGAAATCTTACGTTTTGGCATTCCCAAAAGGGTATAAAGACCCAATTCTTTTTTACGACGTTTAATCAGAAAGTTATTTGCATAAAGAATTAAGAAACCAAATACTGCAGCAACAATGACAGACATCACATTCATAACATTGACCAATAGTTTAACCATTGACCCTTGCATTTCGTTCATTTTGAGGATTGTTGATTGTTGTTCAAATGAGTTAAAAACATAAAAAAGCGCTACTGAAAACATCAATGTAATAAAGTATATAGAATAGTCTCGGTAACTCTTTTTCACATTACGAAAAGCGAGTTTAGAGTACATTAGATGTGTCGCCTCCCAATACAGTTACTACTTCGATAATTTGATCAAAGAATTCTTTTCTTGATTGATTGCCTCGAATGAGCTCATTAAAAACTTTACCATCTTTGATAAACAATATACGTTTTGCATAGCTCGCACTAAAAGCATCATGAGTAACCATCATGATTGTTGCATGTTGTGTCTCGTTGAGATCTTGCATTTTTTCAAGAAGCATACGACTTGATTTTGAATCTAAAGCACCTGTCGGCTCATCAGCAAGAATCAAACTCGGATTTGTTATTAATGCTCGCGCACTAGCTACACGTTGTTGTTGTCCACCAGACATTTGATACGGAAACTTTTGAAGATGTTCTTCAATATTTAGAAGTTTTGCAACCTCGCTAACGCGTTTTTCAATTTCTTTGTGACCGACTTTTTGAATGGTCAACGCAAGTGCAATATTTTCGTATGCTGTTAGAGTATCCAATAGATTAAAGTCTTGGAAAATAAATCCTAATTCAGTTCTACGAAACGCTTGGAGCGCTTCTTTTTTCAGTTTCGTCGTTTCTTTTCCATTAACTGTGATGACTCCACTAGTAACTGAGTCAATCGTTGAGATACAGTTTAACAATGTTGTTTTACCAGAACCACTCGGTCCCATCACACCAACAAACTCACCTTTCTCAATTTCAAATGAAACTCCATCGAGAGCTTTTGTTACATTACCTTTTTTACCGTAATATTTTTCGATATTACTTACTTTTAGAATCGTTGTCATAATTCCCTCCGTGTCTATATTAAGTATACTTTGTTGAGTTTTTAGTACAATTTATCTCACTTACAGTGGACTTACATTTTTGTCATAATTTACAATTCTTTGTTTCGTTCTTTGAAAAGACCGACAATATACCGATAAAGAACATAGAAGTAAAGTAAGTAGCACACAAATATAACGAGTGCAACAGCAACACCGCGATAGTTTAGGTAGGTCGTAGCATCGGTCCCAAAGAGACCAGCACTCGCCGCAACAGCGCGGTTTCCAACGAGTGTATGGCAAAGCGCGAGTACTAAAGGCATTGTCACATAGATAAGCGTTTGCTTACGAATTATTTTAGTGAACTCTTGATCATCAACGCCCAGTTTATCCAGCACTCGATAGTTTTTTCGTGTATCCATCGCATCACTCATAACATGCAACGACTGAACGACCATAGCACTTATTAGAAATACGACACCTAAATATAGTGTGGTGTACGATATAGCGACACGGATTTCATTTACGGTTCGTAGAGCGTTTTCTTGAGTTGAAAGAAATATTTTGCTGTCTTGATTTAATGGAATCAATTGTTCAATAATCTCATCATTAGTCGTGTCGATGTTCACTACAGTCTGGATATAATTGATGTGACCGTGTGTTTGCCACATCTCTAAAACTGAATTTTCCACAATCAAATAGGATGCCATTCCGGCTCCATTACTTAGGATTACTGTTTCAGCACTTGGTAGCTGGCGCACCGTTTTGGGCGAATCAAAAAGAATGATTTCGGTTACAAGTTTGCTGGAATCAAATTGATTGAACGGATTGGTGGAAACAATGTCACTTGCTAGGAGCACATCTTCAGCATGCATATCTAGCGGCGGCAAATTGAAGTGTGCTCGAACTGCATCGTAATCTTGTTTGGATACGATAGAAATCGTTCCAGAATATAATTTATCATCGTTGATAAAGTCTGAAATTGTGTATTCACTCTCGTAGAGTTCAAGCGATTGTGAATATTGTAGGGGTACTTCATTCGTTGAAAGATAGTTTTGAAAGTCAATCGTTTCTTTGTCATACATAACAGACAGAGTATAGGGAGAGGTACGGTAAGCACTTTTCAAGAGATACGCATTAGTATTGATTCCGGTCGTTAAAAAGACCAATGAAAAAAGCATAATAACACTAATAAATGTCATCATTCGATAGGTGGATCGGATACGAGTTCCAAGTTGACGAAACACAAATATGTTTGTTCCTCTATAATAAACAGGCTTGATTCGCGTAATTAGATTCATAAAGATATGTGCAATTGAGTAAAAGATAATGAGTGTTGCTAGTGTTCCTAAAAACACAATTGGAATGAATCCGATAATGAGTTGGTACGGTTGTAATGCCCATCGATAAGCATAAAAAAGAATATATATCCCTGCTAATAGACTTACATATCCAAACCAAGGTTTTATGTTCAAAATTACGTCATTGTGGCGTACTGCATTAAGAAGGTTAACAAGTTTAAATTTACGGATTTTCTTAATATTACCGAAACTCACAAGAATAAAAATAATACTAAAGCTGATTATGGTATTTTTGAATGCTGCTTGGGAATAGATGAATGAAAATTCAATATCACTTTCAAGTACAAAGGCTGTAAACACACTCGTAACTTGTGAAAGAGCAACTCCCATGATGAGTCCCACTATTAGTGATACGACCCCGATTACAAGCGTTTCGATGACTAATATTACGGCCATAGTTCGATTACGCATCCCAAGTAGAATGTAGGTAGCAAATTCTTGATTGCGGCGTTTGACCAAGAAGTTATTGGCATATCGCACTAAGAAATAGAAAATGATGAAAACGAGAATTGAGAAACCTAAAATGAATGAATCAAAGTTAGCGACAATCCCGTCAGATGCCTGGAGTATTTTAATTAACGACAATTGTTGGTCAACAGATCCAAAGATATAGAAAAGCGCCACTGAGAAGGTCAGTGTTATAAAGTACATCAAGTAGTCCTTAAAGCTTTTTCTAACATTGGCAAAAGCCAATTTAATACTCATCATAAATTACCTCTTTATTGAAACATCATATCGGATTTGGGGAATGTAATGGTAACATGGGTACCCTGTTCTGATTTAATGCTTATATCTAAGTAAAGTTTGTCACCTAGGATCTTGACAAGATACAAGCCCATGCCGGTTGCTTGTTGGTGGAAGCGACCAGTTTGACCGGTGAATCCGCGTTCAAATACGCGTCGAATGTCACTGTCAGCAATACCTGGTCCGTTGTCTTTAATATGGAGTGACACACTTTGGTCATGGGTTTCCGAAGAAATGGTAATCATACCTTCACCTGCTGTCACATACTTCAAAGCATTATCGATAATTTGTTTCAATATGTACTCAAGCCATTTTGCGTCACTAAACACATCAACATCCAAATTCTCCAACTGTAGCTGAACTCGTTTTTGGATAAATGTTGCTGACAGATTCTTAATGACTTTACGCACCGAATCTTCGAGTGTCACTTTTTGGATGATATAGTCTTTTTCTAGCGATGAAGAACGCGCATAATACAGCACTTGCTCAAGATAGTTCTCAACTTTGGTTGTTTCTTCTAGAATTTCTTTCATCTCACGGGTATTGGTGTTTGAAGCGATTAAGTCAATTGCTGCAAGTGGTGTTTTTACTTCATGGATCCATAAATCAAGATAATTCATGTAATCATCTTGACTATGCCGGTAAGCACTCACGTAATCACTCATCGATTTATTGGATATTTGAAGCGTTTCAATTAGGATATCCCCATCCAAAAACCCTGAGTTTGGTAATAATTCTGTAATGAGATATTTTTGATCAAGTGCGGCAAGATTCATAGCGACTTCATTGTAGAAATGATAGCGGCGACTAAATTCGACGCCCATCATTATAAAGAACAGTAGAAGCACCGAAACAATGACCACCACAATTATTTCCCATTGAATTTTAAGGACTATTAAAAAGAAAGCTAAAAACACTGTTACTAACAGTGTTGATAGAATAATATAACGCTTGTCTTCGAAGAATCCTTTAATTGTCATAAATGGTATACCCCATACCACGTTTGGTTTCTATAAAGTCTTCAATTCCGATTTCCTCAAGTTTTTTACGAAGGCGATTGATGTTTACCGTTAATGTATTATCATCAACAAACCAATCTGTATTCCATAAATATTGCATCAGATCTTGTCTTGAGACGATTGTATTTTTGTTTTGAATGAGAAATGATAGAATCCGCAACTCATTCTTTGTAAGTTCTTGTTGGGCGTCACGATACTTAACACTACCACGTGGTAAGTCAAGTTCGACACCACGAATTGTAACGACTTGGCTATCTGATTTTTCATAGCTTCGTCGGAGTATTGATTGGAGTCGGGCCAACAGTATCTGTAGGTTATATGGTTTGGTGATGTAGTCATCGGCTCCCAAATTCATAAGCATCAGCTCATCCATCGTACTATCACGACTTGTAACCACTACAATTGGAACTTCACTAATCTTACGGATTTCCTTGGCAAGGTAATGGCCATCAACAACAGGCAATGATAAGTCCAACAAAATACAATGGACATCCTGTGCTTTAAACGTTTCGATAACATTCCCAAAATCTGTGATAACAAGGGTTTCGTACCCGTTTTTTTGCAGAAATGTGCTGAGCTCATTTCTAATCTTTTCATTATCTTCAACAATCATAATTCGATACATAGTTGTGCCTCCATTTCTTTTATTATACACTAAAACAGTTCTATGCATAACCATGATATAATATCTAAAATGGAGGTTCCTATGAAAATAATTACTTACACCGACGCAACGACCTTAACCTTACCTGCTTATGTCATTCAATCACTTCGTGATAAAGCTGAGTTGGCTCATATTCGGCATCTCGATAATAAAACTTTTATCATTCTCAATTATCCGAGCAGCCCTAAAAATTTGCACCCCATTTGTGTAGAGGCCGATGGATCTGATTATACATTGTATGCGCACGATACTGTCATTCTCGATGACAACGTTGCTGATTATACCTTTACAGATCTAATCATTAAGACATTACGAAATTACGAGACACTGGTCAAATATGTGAATGCTAAGCTGAATCACTTTGAGAATGTCATGGACCGTGGAATTACGAAAGAAAACATACGGCAATTATTTAGTATCAACCGGCAACTCATTTGGTATCAAACTGCCATCAATGCGATTGGTGATGTCACCCAATATATCAATGACCAGAAACCTGAGCAATTATGGTCACCTGCCAATGTTTCTGAATATGCCAATATTCGGATTGAAATCAACCAACTTGATCAAAATATCATTATGTACCAACAGATTATCGATGCGATTATGAATGTATCGGATTCCTTATTTTCAAATAAGTTAAACATAACGATGAAACGATTATCAGCTATTACCCTTGTTCTGTCCATTCCAACACTTATTACCAGTTTCTATGGAATGAACATTGACCTACCATTTCAGGGGCACCCCTATTCTTTAGTTATCGTTTTTACAATTAGTACAGTATTAACGATAGCAACCGTTGCGTACCTTTACAAAAAAGATTTCTTCTAACAAAAAAGTTTGGCTGAAAAGCCAAACTTTTATATTTTACCACTATCTGAGCATCGACTGCGTATAGTTCTTGCTGGAACACCTGCAACAATATCGCCGGGAGCAACATCGTGTGTAACGACACTTCCCGCTCCCACTACAGCGTTATCACCGATTGTAATATCACCGATAATTTGAGCAGCGGCTCCTACATGAACACGATTCCCCAAAGTTGGGTGTCTCTTCCCTTTTTGACGAGTCTTACCCCCTAAAGTAACACCGTGGTGTATCAGGCAGTCATCACCAATTATTGACGTTTCACCAATCACCACACCATTACCATGATCTATCACGAAGCGGCGCCCAATTTGTGCGCCAGGATGGATTTCGATTTGAGTCATAAAACGACCCATTTGAGAAATCAAACGTGCTAGGAAAAAGCAATGATACTTGTAAAGCTGATGCGCAATTCGATAATATCCCATTGCATGGTAACCTGGATAGAGGAAAAGCACTTCCGCAATAGTTCGGACGGCAGGATCATGCTTTTTATACGCCCTCGCTGTTTCGAGCCACTTCACAACTTGCCCGCTTATAATGTATTAAGTTTTTCTTGAATTTGTGCAAGAACAACTTTTCGATCTTCAGGATTATTTTCAAAATCTAAATTATCAACATTAATTTTAAGGATCGGTGATAAGTCATAGTTATCGAAATAGGCACGATACTCATCATTGAGTTTCTGCCAGTACTCACGTTCAACCACCAATTCATAATCACGGCCGCGTTTTTTAATACGACGCATTGCTTCATCAACGCTAATTTCAAGATAAACCATTAGTTTGGGAACATGCACATGTTCCAACATATTTGCTAGTAATTCCGTGTAGGTTTGGAATTCCTCATCGCTCATTTCCTTACTTAGATTTAACATCCTTGCAAAAATTGCATCTCCGTATATACTTCGGTCCATAACCGCTTTAGATACATCCTTAGCCTGTTTAATATGCTCGAATCGTTTATTCAAAAAGAATACTTGTAGTGGAAACGCATAGCGTTCACGATCATAGTAGAATTTATCCAAAATTGGATTATCTACTACGGGTTCTTCAAAAGCTTCATAATCATTTTCTGCAATAATACGCATTAAGGAGCTTTTCCCAACCCCTACAACACCTTCAATAACAATCATGTCATAGACCTCTTTCTTTGATACATAACTCAATATTTCTTTGTATGAAAAGTTCATAGTCGTCACCATTTCCAAATTTCATGTACTATAAGTGTAGTCGGTGATTGCGTAAATTGCAAGTGATTGTCAATCATATTTTGCAATGATTTTTTGTGCCTCATCCTGAATCCACATTCTTAGTTCTAGAGGCGCTAACACTTCCAAATTTGCACCACCTTTACGAATAAAATCTTTTGCGGCTGCTTCATTAGGAAACTCCAATTCCATATGAAAACGATGATCGTCCAACCACGTTATCACCTGATTTTTACCCCAAATGTACTCACTTAGAAAATCGAGATTACGAACAACTAATGTCGCTTGAACCGGCTTAATTTTATAGCCAAATTCCGTGATGGCACCCTTGCTATTGCTCGGTGCTTCATAGCGAAATGTTTCATCGAGCATCGTCAAAGTTTCAATTCGATTAACTTTCAAACTTAGATAGCGATTTCGTTCATCATAACCCATCATATACCAGAATTGATTTACGAGAATGAGTTCATACGGTTCAAATGTATATGTGTTCCGATCTTTATGAGTTTTCTTATAACTCAGTTTGAGCCGTTGGTGCGTTTCAATTGCAACTTCAATTAGTTCAAGATGCTCCTGATACTGTTTCACATCGACATTTAATTTAACGGATTGAAAGGCCATTGTGTTGCTGACATCTTGGTAGTTGAGTTGCTGCGATAGTTTTGACACTGCACGCACAAAATCTCCGCCCATAGCAGAGTTATTGTGCTGAATGACCATTGCGAGTGCCTGTTTCAAAATTTTGCGTTCTTTCATATCAAATGCAACCGGCGGGATTTGACTACGACTGTGGAGCTGATACCCACCGCCTGGACCCATGACGGTTTCGATGACATATCCCGCATCTTCCAATTCTTCCTTCAATCTTTGAACGCTACGGGCACTAATTTCTAATGCTTGTGCTAGCTCATCAATTGGCACGATTGCACGTGCGGACAATATATCAAGCATTGCTAATGCATTCGTTAATTTGCTCATTAAAGTGACATACCTTTCACGATATAGCAACGGGTTAGTAAATCTTCAAATTCGCGTTCACTACGTCCAATTTGAACCAAACCTCCCAGTGTTAATTCAGGAAGCACATCACTCACTTCGATCAAACATTGACGACTTAAAAGCTCTCCATGGTTTACAGAACCTGTAAAGGTTGTTTTCGAATAACTTTGGACAAATTCAATCTCAAAGCGTAGATCTAAATCTCGGCTTATTGTGAGAAGATTTGGCTCACGACTTCCAAAATAATCATACAAAGTTGCTTGACCTGTGACACATAGACTTAATTCATGGAATGGATGTGATGTAACTGTGTACTCCTGCGCATAGGTAGGATTCATTCGAATTTCATTATAAAAGTCATGGGCATCTTGTTGCGTTTCAAATTTGAGTGTTACCATGACAGGTTCATCGTAATTGAGTCCGAAGCGTTCTGTAAATTGATAGTGCTGATCACGAATAAACGTTGTAATATCGTGTCCTTTCATTGAATGTACTAAGTGTGCAATTGTTAATCCTTTTGTCATATTGATCACCTCTTGAACCTAGTATATAACTAGTATACGACAATATCTGTCATATATTATGACTTTATTGGAAATTTTGTAAAAGAAAACACCTTTATGAAGGTGTTTCTGTTTTCGGAGTGATTAGTGATATAAGTTCTTCCGCAGAGTTGCTCGTATAAACTGGCAATCTTCGTACTGTCCATTGCCCATCTTGAGGTCGCGCATTAACATGACCCGCTACAGGTGCAGAAAACGTAAATGCCAATCGATAGTTATTCTTAATCAATGCATCGATCACCGAGGCATTGAACGACCCGAATGGGTACGCAAAATATTGGTGTGGTTTTAGCGCATACTGATTTGCGAGTTCAAAATCTTTCATTAAATCAGCATCATTCATAACAGTAATTCGGGAGTAACCCCCTTGATTCAATTGAACAATACGGTGAAAATCAAAGGAATGATTACCATGTTCAAACGTATCAAGACTTGCTTCCATATCTGCCAAACTAATAAATGCGCTCTCACCTGTTTTAACCCACGATCCAATGTTGAACGAAACGGCGGTATAATTATATTTCTTTAGAATTGGCCCCGCGTACGTGATGACATCTTTCATGCCATCATCAAATGTAATCAGAACCGATTTAGGATTGATCGGTTGACCATTCACATACCATTCATAAAATTGATCCAACGTTACGGATACATACCCAGCATCATGGAGTGCTTTCATATGTGAATCAAACTGGACATCATCAATCCAAAGTTCAGAATTGCTATAACGACCTGCTTTTGTCTCGACGCTTGTAACGCCATGATACGCTAAAACAGGAATACCATCTTGATTAATTTGCTTCAATAACGCATCTTTCGTTGCCTTTTCTTCAACTTCCAATTGTAAGCTTGAATAGGCTGTATCTTTGCGCTCAAATGCATGAGACACTGCATAATAACTTGTCATCACTAAAACCATTACTAAAATTACACTCACTGCTATCTTCACTTGAAAACGCAGTTGACGTTTGTTTTTCATTGTCCCCCACCTCACATCATTTATTAATTTCATTATACGAAACTTTATACTAACTTAACAAATAATTGTATCAAAAGTTCGTCTTCATTATCGTTAAAAAATATAGACTTCGTTTCTTTCTTCAACTTCGTTAAATTTATCGGTTCTTTCACACAAAAAAAACCAAACCGAAGTTTGGTTTTGCAATATATTATTGATTCCACTCAGCTTCAACTTTGACTTTGTAATCATTTAAGATTGCTTGTGCGTCTGATGAAGGGTCTGAAAGGATAAGTTCCATCATTTCACGTGTTTTGTTATATGCTGGATCTGAGTTTTCAATTACTGGAATTGCAAAGAGATCTTTTGTAGCGTCTGATAAGATCTTAGCAATTAATGAACCTGAGTTTTTGTATTCGTCTGATGCTTGTACTTTTGCGCTTACAGGCATGTATCCTGTTTTTGTAGCCCAGTGTAATTGTGCTTCAGGTGAAACTAAGTATGACATGTATAAGAATGCTGCTGTTTGTTGTTCAGGTGTTGCACTGTTGAACATGTAGATGTCTGTACCTTGTTGGATGTTTTTAACATCAGGACGTACAGCTGCTCCATATTCGTAACGACCGTCGACAGCTTTCTTAACGTGTGATTCTCCAGCCATTGAACCTACGTTCATAGCAAGTAATCCTGCTCCGAATGGTGTTGATAGGTATTCCCCTTTATCAGCAATTCGGAAGTATCCTTCTTTAACACCATCTTGGTAGAATTTCGCAACTTTCAAGCTTTCTGGGCCTGCGATATCTAAGTCTTTATTAAATTCTTTACCTTCGTTAGCCATACCGATTGCATAGTAGTTGTTTAGTGAGTCAAAACCTGCACCGATAACTTGTCCATTTGATTTTTCAAAGATTTCTTTAGATGCTGATGCGAGTTCTTCCATTGTTGTTGGAACTTGAACACCATATTGGTCTAAAAGAGTTTTGTTATAGTAAAGGACTTCAGTTGATTTGTTGAATGGGATTCCATATTGAACACCATCAATTTTAGCACCGTTCATTAATACTGGTAAGATATCAGCTTTGTCTTTTAATCCGATTGTTTCGTGATTGATAAATGGATCTAAGTCTACAAGAACTTTATCTTGTGTTGCTGCATTCCATAACCAGTTAGGGTATGCTTGTGTAATTGTTGGTAAATCTTTTGGTGATGCGATTGTTTGGTTAATTTTTGATTGTAAATCTGGGTATTTTGATTGGTTTTGTAATGTTACTTTGATGTTTGGATTTGCTGCCATAAAATCATCAGTGATTTTAACAAGCGCATCTTGTTGTCCACCATTCATAGCGTGCCAGAATGTAATTTCTGTACCTGCAGGAACCTCGGTAACGATATCTGTGTTACCTTTGCTTCCCGAGCCACTTGAACATCCAACTAATACTAATACTGCAAGTAATACTACGAAATACTTTTTGATATTTTTCATATATGTCTCCTTCAAATAGTTTCTCCTCGTGTAGGCAAATGTCTCAAACCATGTTTATTTTCCAGTCTTTCTGGGCGTAATGTATGGATTGGGACTAATAATTTAGGGGCAATTCGATCAACAATTTCCTCTAAGTCTTCGGGGAATGCATGTCCTGAACATGCCAATCTCTCAAATACTATATCGTTCGCTGCCAACGCATCTAAGAATGGTTGGTAAGCTGGATCGAAATCTCCTAACGGTGCTGCATCGCTATGAATATAGACACCACCTCCTTTAAGATCAGCGTGATCCGCAACAACTTGCCATAGATACTCTTTTGAATCCGCCAAGAGCATGTCATAATCTACACGCAAATCGGGATTCAATCCGAACGTCTCAGTTCGGACATAATATGGAGTATCTATATTCAAGCATTGTTTTAAGATATGAGCATACGATGCTTCCAGAACAACAGGTCGGGGACTTTGTTCAACAATTGCTGCTAAACGCTTTACGTTTGCAGGATAGGTGTTGAATGTCACTTGGTTCCCGTCGTTGTCGTTAACGACTTGTACCAAGCGATCAAGAAGCTCTTGTTCGCTATTAATTCTGTTTACATGTCTTGCATCATCAAAGCTGATTGAAACACCTTCGATAATTAAGACGTCATATCCGTGGGCACGTTGTGCATAATCTAGAGAGGCTTCTCTATCAAAACCATGGAGTCTTAAGTCGCCCGTATAGGCGATTTTTAAGTCGGGTGTGCGAATGAGTAATCCACAGGCACCATAAGCGTCATGGTCAACGCGGCGAAGTTCAACTTCAATAGCACCGATATTTAGGACTGTACCGTCCGCAAGACCTGTAATCTCACGTGTATATGTCGTATCAACTCCTGGTAAAAGGAAGTCGTTTGTGCTATTCAAGCTTTCGAGTAAAATCTTTGTTTCATTTAAAGCATAAAGTGGAATTTTTGGATCCAGATAGTTGATCATCCGTGAATGATCCAAGTGACAATGGCTTAAAAATACTGCAGTATTGTCAAATGTATTGGTTTCTGTTTCTTTATAACCCAAACGTGGATCATAAATATGATTTAAATCCGGAATAAGGCGATGTTCTAACAATGAGTGAATGGATTCATCTTTAAGATTCAGTTCTGGAACAAACTCTGTTCC
Organism: Erysipelothrix aquatica; assembly: GCF_009828775.2. GTDB lineage: Bacteria > Bacillota_I > Bacilli_A > Erysipelotrichales > Erysipelotrichaceae > Erysipelothrix > Erysipelothrix aquatica. The sequence continues at coordinate 88,766 of NZ_WTSY02000002.1, forward strand.
GAAATCAAAATAGATACGATCATTGCCATACGCAACTTCAATAACTGTACCCCCAATGGTTAAGATACCACTGTGGAATGTAATGGTTGTTTTCTTATCCTTTAATTCCATTTTTGGCAACCCCGCGAATAATTTCTTTTCTAAAAATGAAGTAAACAATCAAAATTGGAATAATTGTGAGTGTAGCGGCTGCCATTTGCAAATGAACATCACTACCACTTTCTGTCGTAAAGGCAGAAAGACCATTATTAAGAAGACGCATATTCGAGTCGTTTGTAACAAGCAATGGCCATAGGAATGAGTTCCAACCTGAGATAAAGCTTAGAATCCCAACGGTTACCAATGCTGGTTTTGCCAAAGGAATCATAATTTTCCAAATAAACTCAAGGTCGCCACAGCCATCAATTTTAGCTGCTTTGTAGTATGAGCTTGGAATTCCTTTAAGATATCCTTGTAAATAATAAATGTAGAAGACACTTGCAAGTGATGGAATGATTAACGCACTATATGTGTTAAGTAATCCCAATTGTGCAATTGTTTGATAGTTTGTAAAGACAATTGATTCGTAAGGTACCATGAGTAATGAAATCATGACAATTAATACGAGATTTTTGTGTTTGAATTCCAGTTTTACCAATGCGAAGCCTGCGAGGACTGACGTTATAAGAATTCCAAACGTAGTTGTTAATGAAACAAATACTGTATTGAAGAAGTAACGTAAGAACGGTGCATGCTCGAACACTAACCTAAAGTTAATGAATTGTGGTGATGACGGGAAAAATGTAGGCGGAATACTTGTTGCCTCTTGATAGGTCATAACACTTGCTAGGAGCATGTATATGAACGGGAACAATGTAATTAACGCCATAAATATAATGAATACTACTGATATTACCTGAACTACTTTTTTCATAATTAACGTTCCACCCTTTTCACGATCTTATTCTGGAACGCAGTAAATAAGAGAATGAGTGCAAAGAGAATCATCGTTGCAGCCATAGCAATTCCTGGTCGTCCAGCGACGTGGAATTTATCATAAATATAGAATACGGCGGTCTGAGCACTGTTGGCAACACCAGCAGTTCCTCCGAAGAGCGCGTAGACTTGCGAGTAAATTTTAAATGCTCCGATAAAATTAACGGTAAGTAAGAATGTAATTGTAGGAATTAATTGCGGCATCGTGATGCGGGCAAATTTTTCCCAGTTCGATGCACCAAACATATCGGCTACTTTGTAGTATTCTTCGCTAATATTTCTAAAACCTGCAAGCAAGATAATAATATTAAACGCGAGTCCTGTCCAAACACCAAAGATAATAAGCGTTGGAACCGACATATTTACACTGTTAAGCCAGTTAATGGGCGCAATACCAACCCATCCCAAGACATGATTAACAATTCCATAATTACCATTGAAAAGGTAACGGAAGACAATCCCAATAGCTATGGTACTGGTTACGTAAGGAATAAAGAAGATTGTTTCAAAGAATCCTTTATTCTTGATTTTTTCAAAGATTAACCATGAAATTAGTAATGAGATTACCAAACAAATTGGAACCACAAAGAACGCATAAATTGCAGTGTTCTTCATCGCTGTATGAAATACTGGATCTTTTAAGACTGTGACATAGTTATCTATGCCCGTGAAGCGTGGATTAAGGAGTGTTCCTTTTTGAAACGACATCCATAAGGATTTAAACATCGGATAGATATTGAACACGCCAATAATAGCTAACGCAGGAAAAAGAAATAGCCACGCTTTGGGTTGATTCTCTGCGCTATATTTTTTGAATCCCTTCATTAGTAAACTCGCTCTCCACTCTCTTTGAATACGAATACACGTGGATAGTTGAAGTCACATGAGATTGCATCACCTTCAAGAACTTGCTCATCAATACTTACGATTGATTTTCCGTGAATACCGCCCATATCAAAGTTTAGGATGCGTTCACGACCAATGAGTTCCACAGTTTCGACATTCGCACTAAAGATTGGATTATCGTTTGTTAGGGTAACGTCTTCAGGACGTACACCTAAGAGGTATTTGCCATCAGTCATTGTTTCTTTAAAGCGATCTGCCACAAAGTTTGCTTGGGCAAATTCGAAATTTTCACCGATAACTTTTCCATCTTTAACTTCGATTGGTAAAATATTGATGACTGGATTACCAATGAATTTTGCAACGAAAAGGTTATTTGGTTCTAGGTATAGATTTTGTGGATCGTCATGTTGTTGGATAACACCTTCGTCCATGAGCACGATTTTATCACTAATGGATAAAGCTTCCTCTTGGTCATGGGTAACAAAGATAGTTGTGATTCCAACTTCTTTAACAAGACGACGGATTTCTTCACGAATACGTAAACGTAAACGTGCGTCTAAGTTTGAGAGCGGTTCGTCCAATAATAAAATACTTGGATTTTGTACTAAAGCACGGGTAATCGCAACACGTTGTTGTTGTCCCCCTGACATCGTTCCAGGTTTTTTATTTTCAAGTTCTTCAATGCTTGTAAGTTTCATAAACTTGCGAGCGATTGCTTCTGCTTCTTCTTTAGGCATTTTTTTCTCACCAACACGTAGTGGGAACATAACGTTTTCTAAAACTGTCATATGTGGATACAATGCATAGTTTTGGAAAACAAATCCGATATCACGATCTTTAGGGTGTTTATCGACCATTGTCACACCTTCATTTAAGATATCGCCTTCAGTTGGATCTAAAAGACCAGCTATTAAGTTTAGGATTGTAGTTTTACCACAACCTGAAGGTCCGAGCAAACAAATGAGATCTCCGTTCTCAATTGTGAAATTAACTTTCTTAAGTGCTTCAAACCCATTATCAAACACTTTTCTCAAGTCCTTGACTTCAATCATTCCATTTCCTCCTAAGTTGAAAGCTTTTGCTTCCATTTATTACTCTAAACTATTTACTCATTTTTATAGGGTTATAAAAATGTCTATAACTTAAAAGTCTACTCAACATTATAACAAGGCACGTTCCACGTTGTGTAAATTTTCGTTAATATTCATAGGTTTTCGAACGATTTCTTTCGAAAACATTGCAAATCCCATGAACACTTCATTTTACCATCAAAATAGGTGCCTTGTGTTAAGTTGTCGTAAATATTTCTGTAACAATTTAAGTATAGCATAAAAGAGCGTAAAATCTAACGCTTGCAACGCTTGAAATTGAAAAAAGCACACGATAATCATGTGCTCTGATTTTATGTTAGATTTTTATGCTTTACGTGGGAAATGCAAACGCACTTTAAAGACATCTTCTTCAGGTAGCCATGAGACCATTCCACCCTGATTTTGCATTACTTCTTCGACGATTTTGGTCCCAATTCCGTGAAATTGTATTTCTTCTGTTTTTGTCGTTTCGAGATTGGCTTTGACGGTACCTGAGAAACGATTCGAAACTTCAATATCGAGCCAATAATCGCGCAAATTACTGCGTATTTTAATGAAACGCTGTTCGTGTTCAAGGTTGAGATTCGCTTCATAGGCATTTTCTAGGACATTGTTGAAGATTCGGGCTAAATCCAAATCATCAATGATGACATTAGGATCCCAATAAACTTTAGCTTCAAACTGAATCATCGCTTCTGCACAATAGTTTGCATATGCTTGCAAGATTGCATCAATAAATACATTGTTTGAGTATTCAACGTGAGCATCGACACCCTTTGCCATCTGAACACCCATGTCATCCAATAGTTTGACTGCTTTTTCAGTTTCATTATTTCGCAGCAGCATATTAACTGTCGAAAGGACTTTTTTATAGTCATGACGGAACTTTCTAAACGTCTCTGTATACTTTTGATACGATTTATAATGACTTACTTGCGTATTAAGTTGTTGTTGAAGTACAGCTGTTTGTTTTTCATACTCTAGCATTTCCGAAATACGAACCGAATGATTCAATGTCAACCGCGCCATCCAAACGACCATCATTGAGCCCACACAGTATGCAAGTGTATTCCAGCTTTCTTTTGCGGAAAAACGTGTTCCGTATGTAATAAACATAAGGTAAGATGCCAGCGAAAACTTAACGATAGTCACAAAGTTCAATTGTGTGTGATTGTTGATAAGTTGGCGCATTCGTTTTCCACTACGATAATATTTCGACTCAAACAACAATAATGTAATCGACATGACTGTTGATACTAAAAATACGAGTAGGTAGAAGTTGTCAGAGGCATTGATTCGATAGAGGGGAACTTGTGTAACTATTGATAAAACAGTTACTGCAAACGCCCGCATGGTGAAAAGATAAAATACGTGACTGACTGTCGCAAAGGACACCACATAAATCGGAAGGTCAACTGTAAAATAGAACGTTAACCACATCACCGCCAGGATCAGCCAAAAGGTTTCAAACATCTCCAATCCATAGCTATGCGAGATAATAAAAATAATTGATTGTGTCGCCATCGAAATAGCTAAAAAAACATACGCATGTTTACGAAATTTACCATATTGACTGATGTCAGCTACCGACATATAGATATAGCAATACAGGGCAATCGTAAACAATCCCAAGATTGTCAGGTACATTATGCGTCCCAACTGTCTGAAACGAACGCGTTAAAGGCGTCCTTAACGCTAACTTGATATGCTTTTCCGAGCGGCAATTCTTCCGCATTTGAGAGGCGAATTGTTTGGTTCTTAAACATCACAATATGTTTGAGATTTACAAGATAGGAGCGGTGAACCCGAACAAAGCCTTTTCCAGCTAATTTTTCGGTCAACGAATCCATTGTTTCATAAAAATCAAACGTTTCATTGGTGTTGTAATGGACCCGCATGACACGACGGTAGATTTCAAAATGGGAAATATCTTTAAGTGCAATCCGGCGTGATTCAGATCCAAAGGAGCAGTCAAAAAAATCTGTAGCTTTCTTCTCAACTAAACTAATCGCGTTGTTGAATACTTCCTCAAATCGGGCATCACTCGTATCTTGTTTTACAAGATAATTAAAAGAACGCACATCAAACGCATCGAATACAAACTCAGACGATGTCGTTAAGAAGATAATTTGTGCATCAACATTGCGTTCACGAATTCGCTTCGCAGTTTCTATACCGTTTAAGGCATCCATATAAATATCAAGTAAGATAATATCTGGAGCATCGGTAAAACCATCCAGATGAAAAAGCAAATCTTCTCCACGGTGAAAAGTCTCTAGCTTGAGTTCAAGCATGCGGGCTTTACTGTAGCGTTTAATAAGTGCGCTGTATGATTCGATAATTTCAATATCATCATCGCATAAATAGACTGTTATCATAATCCCACCTCATTTTGTTTATTATACCACGAGTTTTTACTCACAGGTACTGACAACACTCTTCTTTAAGTAAATATATTTGACATAAATTTCATCATAAATTCAAGCTGTTGTTACGGATTTTTCGACATTGCGTGATATCGTTAGACTACGTTCAGTATTTAAGGAGGACTTATGAAAAAAATATCTGTTATTTTACTCGCTTTTTTTCTTGTAAGTTGTTCGATCAATACTATCGCCCAAGATCTTCCTTCAAACCAAGAACACTTCATTGAAAACTATGCACGCCAAAAATTTTATGAATATGGATGTAATCCGCCAGAGTATTCGAAATGGACAATTATGAAGCAACAATCTACATGGGATGTAAGTTTCGATGATGCATTTTCGGGTGCTCGCCAAACCATTCGCTTTGTTTGGGATGGTGAGTCCGAATACGCCGAAACTACATTTGTTCAAATCGATAACCAGATTCGGTTTACACGATAGATTTAATATATTTTGTAGGAGACATTTCACTAAAATCAAATGTCGCGCCTAAAATGTCAGATGCTATGCGATATCCAATAATCGGTCCGGTTGTTAGCCCTGATGAACCCAGTCCACTTGCTACATATACTTTTTTAGATGTATCAATGGGCCCATAGAATGGTGCAAAGTCAGAGGTATATGCCCGGGTTCCAATCCGGAAACCAGTTATGTCCGCACTGGTAATCCTGGGGATATACATCTGAGCATCATGAATCAGACGCGCTTCAACATTGAGATCACGATGCGTATCAAATCCTGCTTCATTATCATGTGATGCACCAATCACCAGCATCGTTTGGTCAAATAAAATATCAATTTCACCTTGGGGCATGATGACTGGATACGCCTTATCTATATCAAAGGCATTTTGGAGTGTTACAAGCTGTCCTTTTTGCGGTTTTACGTCAAATATGTATTTTTTTTGTGCGGCGTTAATCCACGGTCCAGCAGCAACAATGATATGGTCAAATCGACCGCATGCTTCAAGATGTTCGACAGTTGTTGGTTCTTTAATAACAGGTATGTTTTGATCTTTTTGAAGAATTTCGATAAGGCGAGCGCCATCGATTTGCGCACCACCTTCAATCAACAATGCATCCTCAAGCGTCACATAGTCTGGAATAAAGTCTGCGAGCGCTGCTTTCTGTAATCGTTGGACCGTGCCCATCATTGGTGTTGTTTTAGCCCGCTCAAAGGCAAGCTCACTCAATGCATCCAAACGAGTCGTATGTGCAATCAATGTTCCTGTTTGTCGATAAAATGATGGATCTGACACATCACGAACTAGTATCTTATAAAATGCTGCACCATCAGAGGCTAAGGCATACCAAGCTTGATGACGGCGCTGACTCACCCATGGACAAATTATCCCCACAGCAGCCCGCGTCCCTTGTGCATAATCAGCATCATATACAACGACCTCCATGCCGTTTTTCTTTAAATAGTAGGCGGCAGTCATACCGACAATACCCCCGCCAATAATTGCGATTTGTTTCATGTTATCACCCAATGTTATTATAGTAAGTATTAAGGAACTTTCCAAGTATCTAAGGAGCACCTATGACGAAATTAAAAGGACTATCAACCGAAGCCGTTCAAATGCGCATTCAGAATCATCAAGTCAATACACAACCTAAACCTGAACTGAAGACAAACAAAGATATTATCACAGGGAACATTTTCACCCTTTTCAATTTATTTAATATTGTAATCGCTATTGCTTTGATAGCTGTCGGTGCTTATACCAGTATTTTCTTCATGGGCGTTATCGTCTCTAATTCTTCGATGTTCATTATCCAAGAAATCCGAGCTCGAAATCTTGTTCAAAATCTTAATATCCTAGTAGCACCGCATGTCAAAGTTTTACGAGATGGTGTAATTCAAACAATTACGCCTGACGATATCGTTTTGGATGATGTCGTTTACTATGAGCCTGGTAATCAGATTGCGGCAGATAGCGTCGTCTTAGACGGTTCTGTGGAAGCCAATGAATCTCTCTTGACAGGAGAAGTCGATCCTATCGACAAAAATACCGACGACACACTTTTATCAGGATCTTTCATTGTTAGCGGAACCTGTTATGCTCGGGTTATCCATGTTGGAAGTGACAACTATGCGACCAAAGTAACGCAACAAGTATCTACGCAACGTCGCATCGCCAGTGATCTTTTAAACACCTTTACAAGTGTCACAAAACTTACCAGTTTCTTTATCATTCCAATCGGTGCACTTTTATTTATCCAAGGATTTGTCTTCCGACATGAGTCACTTTATCAAGTTGTTGTGAATACTGCATCGGCACTCCTTGGTATGCTTCCCCAAGGTTTGGTCTTATTAACAACCGTTACCTTGATGACAGCAGTTCTTAAACTCGGAAAATCCAAAACATTAGTTCAAGACTTGTATGCGATTGAAGCGCTATCTCAAATTGATGTCTTATGTGTCGACAAAACCGGAACTCTTACCAAAGGTGAAATGCAAGTCATCGATACATTGAGTCTTGATGTTAAGTTTCAGTTTCTCATGAATCATTATGTCAACTACACTCATGATAATAATGCGACCATGCTAGCCATTAAACATTATTTTGAACCTGTTGAAACGATGCAATGTATTGATACAATTCCATTTGCTTCAGCACGCAAGTGGGCCTCGATGACGTTTGACAATCAGGAAACCCTCTTCATCGGTGCACCAGAAATATTAATGCCGAACCTAGATTTACCTGAGGTCATTCTAAATCATCGTAAACTCGGTGCCCGCATTATTCTTGCTGCATCTAGCTATGATGTACCAGCTGACAAAACGCTCCCGCAATCGTTACATGCACTTGGATGGATTGTGATTGAAGACCCACTCCGAGAAGACGCACATCAAGCGATTGATTTCTTTGTAAACAATGGTGTCAATATTAAAGTAATATCCGGAGATAACATCGACACAGTTCTTGCTATTGCACACAAAGCGGGTGTCAATACAATCCAAGGAGCTGTCGATGCATCAACCTTAACGACACCAGAGGCGTTGCATGAAGCAATATTCAAATACAATGTCATTGGACGGGCAACACCAACCCAAAAGCTTGAGTTTGTTAAGCTTTTACAAGAGGGTAAAAACCGTGTTGCGATGACCGGTGATGGTCTAAATGATGTCCTTGCACTAAAGCAAGCAGACGTATCGATTGCTTTAGGTGAAGGTAGCGACGCAGCTTTAAACATTAGTCAAATTGTTATTATTGATGGAATGTTGTCAACCTTAGTGGACGTTGTTCGCGAAGGACGACAAACCATCAATAATATTACGCGATCGGCATCCCTTTTTTACTTGCGAACAATCTTAACCATTAGTGTTGCGATTCTTGCAATCCTCATCAATGTTCGTTTCCCTTTCATTCCATTCCAAGTAACCCTTACCAATATATTTGTTGGTGGACTTCCTTCGTTGCTTATCATGTTCGAATTGCATGATTATAAGCCAAAATATACGGTCTTAGAACATGTCGTGCTCTATGCACTTCCCAGTGCTCTTGGGATAGTCACTATGTGGTTTATTCTTGTTCTCTTTAATAAACCTTTAGGACTGGACCTTAAAGCAATTCAATCCATCGTTTTCTTTGTAAACGGAATTCTCTCGATTCACCTAATTTATCGCATCTTGACGCCCTTGAATCGTTTCAGAGCATTCATTCTTGCCCTTGATATTGCAGGCTTTTTAATAACAAGCATCGTAATGCACCCCTTATTAGAGCTCGTGTCATTTACGCAACATCATCTTATAATTTTGGTTGTTGTCGTGCTCATTAGTATTCCAATTGTGAAACTCTACGCTCGTATTAGCAAATTCTTCGTAACACGACACCGACTTCACCAAAGTGCATAAAGAAAAGGGTTTGCCTGCGGCTAACCCTTTTCTTTGTATTATCAATCTTCTAAAGTCTTAGTAGAACAATTCTTTGACAAAGAAATGATCGGTTCCTGTCAATGGATAATCTCGCTTTACATAGACTTCTTTAAATCCAAATTTCGGATAAAAATCTTTACCTTGGAAACCAAATGTGTTCAGAAAGATATAACGGCACCGATGTTCGATTGCCATGTGTTCAACTTTCTCTAACAATGCTTTACCCAGTCCTTGTCCTCGTAAATCTTCGTGGATTATTAAGTATTCGACATCTACCCAATTGCCAAATATTTCGCCTGAAATGCCTCCAACAATATTATCATCTTCATCTCTAATATAGATAGCAAATTCAGAATGTTCTAAAGTTTCAAAGTTTTGTCGATTGTATTTCCTCAGAAGATCTCTAAGTTTAATAATATCTGTTTCTTCTGGTGCAAGTGTCTCTTCAAATTTCATCAAATATCTCCTAATTCTAGATGCTTCGCAATTATCCCGATTTGAAATTAAAAAGTTAACCTAACGGCTAACTTTTAAATATAGTCTGATTGGAGGCTATTTTTGATATCCTACAACACCACGGCAAATTGTTGTTTCAACATTAATGTCGTTATCAACAATAACAATGTCAGCATCTTTACCGATAGCGATGCTTCCTTTACGTCCAAAGATTTCAAGGTGTTTTGCGGCATTTTCCGAAGAAATTTTTACCAAGTCACGCATACTTGCGCCAGTAAAGTGTTTAAAGTTACGAACAACGAAGTCCATTTCGGCAACTGAACCTGCAAGCGATCCTGTGGCAATACGGCATTCTTTTCCAACTTTAATAACTTCTTGACCACCAAGATCATACTTACCATCTGGAAGTCCTTTAGCACGCATCGCATCCGTAATTGCAATAACATTGTCTACACCTTTAATTTCATATGTTGCCTTAACAACATCTGGATGTAAGTGAATACCATCCACAATTAATTCTGCTTTTAATTCTGGTCGTAAGAACCCAGCAGTAACTGCTCCTGGTTCACGGTGATGGTGTGGTTTCATCGCATTGTGGAAGTGTGTTAAGTTTGAAAGTCCGTTCGGAATTTCATCAATTATTTGTTGATAATTTGAATCGGTATGGCCAGCTGAAGGTACAACCCCTTTTGAACGTAGGTAATCTGTAAAACCTGGCGCTGCTTCTTCAGGTGCATAGGTAATTAACTTGATGCGTCCTTTCGCAACATTCCAGAATGTATCAAAGTACTCTGTCGTAGGTTTTAAAACAAAGGCAGGGTTTTGTGCCCCAACATGTTTTTTCGAAATAAACGGTCCCTCTAAGTGAATCCCTACGATTTCAGCTTGTCCTGGTTTGTTTGTATCATCCATAAACTCTACAATTGCACCCAATGCTGTCGATACAGCTTCAATTGATTGCGTCATAGTTGTCGCAAGATATGACGTTGTTCCTTCTTTGGGAAGGAATGTTGCGATATTTAGTAAACCTGCTTGATCGGCGTCCATATGGTCAGCACCATTAGCACCATGAATGTGTTGGTCAATAAATCCTGGCAAGACATTGAGTCCCTTCGCATCGATGACATCACCTTCTAGTTTTGGTGCATTTTCCATCATACCAAGTTCAACGATACGGTCTCCTTCAGTACGAATAAAACCGTTCTCGATAACACGGTCTTCTAAATAAATTTTCCCATTAATGATTAACATAAATTGCCTCCTTATGTATACATGTATAATTATAGCACTTTTTTTATCACGCGTTTGTATAAACACAGGCACATTCTAAGGATATTCTTATGTTTTTCAACAATTTAGAGTATCTTAAATATTTTTTTCAAACATTCAAATTTAATTGAAAAAGACTATTCGATGTTTCCGAGAAAACAAGTTTGATTTTAATGTGGAGTAGTCTATAATAATACTGAATGAAAGTGAGAGGGAATTACAATGAAATTATTTGTTGTTAAAAATAACCAAGAAGGAGCAGAACTTGGTTACAACATCATTCGTGAAGCGTTAGTTAGCGGAAACTTAAACGTCTTTGGATTAGCTACTGGAAGTACACCAATTTCTTTATACGATCGCATTACTGCAAGTGACTTAGATTTCACAAATGTGGTATCCATTAACTTGGATGAATACATTGGTATTGGTGCTGATCATATCCAAAGCTATAACTACTTCATGAATAAACATTTATTTGGTAAAAAACCATTTAAAGCTAATTATTTGCCAAATGGCTTGGAAGAAGATGCAGCTAAAGAATGCGCACGTTACGACCAAATCATCGCTGAAAATCCTATTGATATCCAAATCTTAGGAATTGGTGAAAATGGTCATATCGGTTTCAATGAGCCAGGAGCATCATTTGATTCATTGACAGAAAAAGTTGCATTAACTGAAAGCACAATTATTGCAAACTCACGTATGTTTGATTCAATTGATGAAGTACCTAAATTTGCATACTCAATGGGTATCAAATCCATCATGACTGCAAAAACAATTATCTTGTTTGCATATGGTGAAAAGAAAGCTGATGCTATCTATAAAATGATGGAAGAAACACCTACAGAAGCGCTCCCAGCAAGTGCTTTACAAAATCATGATAACGTAATCGTCATCGTTGATGAGCAAGCAGCTTCAAAACTTGACGTTACAAAACATCAATAAAAAAAGTTCCGCAAGGAACCTTTTTTTATGCTTTCTTTACAAATTCAGATTTGAGACTCATCGCACCAAAACCTTCAATTCGGCAATCAATATTATGGTCACCATCTACAAGCTTGATATTTTTCACTTTTGTCCCTTGCTTTAAAGGAGCAGACGCGCCTTTAACTTTTAAATCTTTGATGATTATTATTGAATCACCGTCATTAAGAATGGATCCATGAGCATCACGGATAACATCTTCAGCCACTACTTCATTCTCAGACCACTCGTGAGCACACATTGGGCAAACAAACATGCCACGATCCTCATACGTATAGTTTTCATTACACTGTGGGCAACTTGGATATGTCATTGATAATCTCCTTTACGCTTTAAGTATACAGTAACCGTTTTATTTGACAAGTTTTCGAATGAGTTCTATAATGAACAAAGTTCAGGATGGTGATTCTATGAAGAAAAGTACAATTAGTAAACAAGCCCTTATTGATGTCGCACGTCACATTGTTTTTACCGATGGTTTGGATGCTTTAAGTATCCGTCGCGTTGCTAAAGACGCTGATGTTTCAGTTGGTTCTGTTTACAATTACTTTGAATCTAAAAATGATCTAACGATCGAAGTTATCAATGAATTTTGGGATAAGGTTATGATAGGTGATCTCAAAAACATTAGTTCTCATGATCGTTATACGACCATGCTTAAAGAATCATTCAAGAAAGCTTCTTATCATGCTCGTATCTACCATTCTATTTTCATTGGCTATTACCGTACGATTTCGGAAGACGACCGAAAACGTACAATCGAAACACACCATCGTAACCTCAAAGCAATCGAAGATGTATTCAAACAATCTCTCGATTCTGATGTGTTCCAAAATCCAACAATTTGGAACGAGAATTTTACGAAAGAAAAGTTCAATGCTTTTGTCGTTCGGAATTTCTTAGAATCGCTGCGTCATGGCGACGAAGATATTGACTTCTTAATTGAACTGATAAGCCACACTCTATACAAATAACCAGCATGGTTCATCTTACAATAGTGTAAGCAAGTTGTACGATAGTTCGCTCAACGATTCAACGATATTCTCGTATCATAGGATACAGGAGGACATCTCATGAGATCGTATCTAAAACTTGCTTTTCGCAATGTCAAAAAGAGCTATAAAGACTATAGCCTTTACTTCTTAACACTCACCTTTTCCGTAGTTTTACTTTACTTACTTCGGTCGTTTGAAATGCAATCGAGCATTCTTGAGCTCGATCCGTCGCAAGGAACTGCGATTGCTTCCTTGATCATGGTTTTAAACACAATGTCTGTGATTATTAGTGTTGTTTTTGCACTGTTAATCATCTATGCCAATCAATTTCTAATTCGACGACGGAAACAAGAATTGGGATTATACACTTTAATGGGCATGCCTTTTCGAAAAATACGTATCATTCTCTTCTTTGAAACACTAATCGCGGCACTTGCCTCTTTGGCCGTAGGGTTTACGATTGGTATCGGCTTATCACAAGTGATGGCCATGTTTAGTGCTTCCATTCTGAGTGTAAGCGCAGCATACACATTTATTTTTTCAGTGCCCGCACTTTTATCTACAACCCTAATTTTCAGTGCAATTTACACTGTTGTTATTGGTTTTAACACACTGATTCTCGGTCGTTTTACTTTACTCGATATGTTGACAGCACATCGGCAAAATGAATCAATCAAAGCACCACGCACACGCACAACAATGCTCTTGCTAATTCTTGCTGTATCATGTATTGCTTACGCATACACCATCTCGTTACAACCTTATGGTATTTTAAATCAGATGGTGTCAGTAATCGTTATCGGGGCGATTGGAACCTTATTGCTCTTCAAAGCCTTATCCGGTTTTCTTCTACAGAGTGTGCAGCGCTTCGAGAATCACTACTACTCAGGTCTGAATGCCTTTAATTTTCGACAACTATCATCAAAAATTAGTACAACATATCGTTCGATGAGTATCATTTGTCTTATGCTTCTAACTGCAATAACCGCATTGGTCACTGCATTCAATTTGAATAATGTACTCGCGCAATTCAAGGATTCAATGATCGTCTACGATATCGCAGTAACACATACACAACCCATTGCTCTCAACGAATTTGATACCTCCCAAATAAAAGAAAGCTATCAGTTTTATGTTCTTAATGGTAATGCATCAGACGAAGTAATTTATCCTGTAATATTTATTGCTCAACATGACGCGAACCAAAATTTAAGTCGGGATCACCAGCAACCTATTCAACTCTTAGACAATCAGTTTGCCTTCTATAAACATCCCAATTTACCCGTAGAAACACCTGACTTCAGTGAATATGGATTGACAGACTCTGTCTCAACTGACGTTTTAGATTTAAGATTAACGAACAGTGCTTTGATGAACTCACTTAAAATTGTTGTAAGTGATACAACATTCAAGCAACTCGAGTCCCAACTTACACCTACATACTACACCAACATTAATGCCCACGATACACAATCAATTGCTCCCCTGCAAGCTAACATATCTACACATGTTCCCGATGGAACACAACTTGTTTCAGCACGTGATGTGGAATTAGAAATGGCCGGTACCGAACTTCTATTCACCTACCTTGGTTTCTACATTGGCGCGGTCTTCCTAATTTGCAGTTGCGTGTTATTGGCACTGCAACAACTTTCTGAGGCAAGTGATAATATTCACCGTTACAGCATACTTAGCAAAATTGGTGTTGAAGAGTCTTTAAAACTACAGTCTATTACCACTCAACTCAGTCTTTATTTCGCGTTACCTTTGATTATTGCGATGATGCATGCTGTTATCGGTATCAAAGCCGCCAACCTTACTTTATCGCTCGGTGGTTTAGCGCCTTCTAGTCCATTAATTGCAATCCTCGTTACCCTTGGCTTTATGGTCGCATATGGTTTCTATGGATTCACAACGCTAAAATCTGTTCAACGTATTGTATTACAGTAAAAAAGTGAGAATTATCTCACTTTTTCTTTGTTTTAATGTATGCTTGCATTTGTTGTTCCATGATATCCATCGAAGCAGCACCACTATCAAGCAACACTTTGTGGAATTCAACTTCAGAATACTGTGACCCTAAGGCCTCTTTGGTTGTCTTCTTAAGTTCTCTAATATAGAGGTTGCTTAAGTAATATGTTGGGTAAACTGCAGGTGTTTGAATTATTTGGTAATAGAATGACTCTAATCCAGCTTCATCTAACGAGAAGAAATCAGACATATATGTACCAAATTGTTCCATTGTCCAACCTTCGTAATGAACACCGATGTCGGCACGGATATGAATCGTTTCGATCAATGTCATGTAGGCGTTGTAAAACGCTTCGAATTTTTCATCATGAACATATTTTACCGCCAATTTTTCTGCATAATTAGCCCAGCCTTCGGCACTGTTTGCTGGTGAAATAAGAGAGCGAATCGGGTGCATGTCTTTCAATGTTTTAAAGTAGCTAAATTGATACATGTGCCCTGGAATTCCTTCGTGAGCATATGTTGTGTAGAGACTGTTATCAAATTCTCCGTTAATATAGATAACTTGCGCTTCATCTCCAGTGTAGTCAACTGGTGGTGAGAAATAAAACGCAGGGGCAGACGATTCGGAAATCGAAGGATGCACCTTACGCAGCTCATAGAATGGCATTGGAATCGTTGGGAAATCTTCCCCAAACGACGCATGTATATCTTCTAAGAGAGCTTCACCATTTTCATAATTACCAAATGATTCAGCCATCATGAGTTCCATATAACGATCACGCTCTTCAGTTGTATACTCATTTGATAAATATAAGGTTTCAATAGCTGCTTGTTGCGATTTTTCGGTAAAACGTAAAATTTCTTTAACGGTCGATCGTTTACCAGTCTCTTGTTGTAAGAGTTCTTCGTAGAATGCCTTACCATTTGGACGCGTGCTCATTCCCGCTAAAGTTGTATCTGTAACTTGGATGGCACCTAGTTCCGTTGCCATCATTTGGTAACTCTCATAAAGTTGCTTGGAAATTAAAGCCTGACTTCTTGCCTTTGCAGTTTCTTTTTGCGATACATCTAAGAATGTAGCACCCTCAATTTTCTCATTCATATAAGCAATTAAGTAGTAGTCTGGTTGTGCAATCTGCTGAGCCGTCACATCACTTACCCGAGCCATTTCAGTTAATTCATACTGGGTAAATCCTGTTGAACGTGTTTGGCGGTCTCTTTCCAACTGAATATATTTTGAAATCGTTTCTGGCAGCGATTCCAACAATGTAAAGTATCCATTTAAATCTTGTTCTGTTCTAAATTCGTAAATTTCAAGATACGCTGGGAATGAACCCATCAAGTTACGACTGTAGCCAAGGACAGACGATCCGACACTGAAATCGTAATAGTTTTGTAACGCAACAATATCTTCAAGATGTTGTACAATTACTTTTTTATCAAGTTGTTGCTGTGGTGATAGCGTTGCATCATCAAAGCCCTTCACTTCGTCCAATACTTCTTTGGATGTTTTTGCAGCTTCCTTATAGTCTTCTTCACTTACAAAATCCAATTTGTAATCTTTACTTTCGATGCCATATGTTGCTGGATTTTCAAACATTAGATTGATTGAAAAGTCCTCTGGATCTACAAACTCCGGTAAGAGTTCATCTAGGTATGCTGTGAATTCAGCATTGGGTGTATCCGTTCCACCAACGCTCTTAGGTTTTGTCGTACAGCCCGTTAAAACTAAGAGTGCAATTAATGCACTGATCAATATTTTTTTCATAGTCCCTCCCACTATTTTCTAATACTATCCTACCATGTTTGGACAGGCCTTGAGAAGTTTTCCACAGTTTTTATTTCGTTGAGGCTATTTTTAAATTATTTGTATGGAAAGTGCTTTCCGACTTCGATATAATGTCCTTAATAGGAGGGGCTTATTATGGAATTTTTCCAAGTGAATTTGATTATGCTTGTTGTCGCAATTTTATTCTTTGTGGGGGCGTATTACTTAGATGCGAAAACAAAATTTATCGAAAAGGTATTCAAAACAACACCCAAACAGTTTTATATTATTACGGGTGTACTTGCGCTTGTAATCTTGATTATGAACTATATTGCGATTAGCGTATTTGGTTCATGGCAATCATTAATCATCACATCTGCTGCGATTGCAATTGCGATCTTAATTGTTATTAAACTTTACCAATCACGTAAAGCATAAAAAATGTTGGATTAAAACTCCAACATTTTTTTATTTACCTTTGTTCAACTTTCGGCTACGCACCACAAGAATCCATAGACCATAACCAATTAGTCCACCAAGCGTATTCATGATGAGATCATCAATATCGAAGATGCGAACATTAAAACCGTAGTACATTCCTGCTAATTGAAGCAGCTCAATCGTTAGCGTAAATGCCATGACAAATACCATCGTTTTTATGAAAGGTTTATTTTGATCTTTAAGATAACGTCCCATGAGAAAGCCAATGGGCACAAAAATAGCAACGTTCAAAAAATTTTCGAGAAGGTATCGGGGTTGAAAATCAACCCACAAGTTCCAATACAAATTGTTCAAAGGCTTCACATTGTAGCGGAAACGATGTGCTTCAAGTACATGGAGTTGTGCTTCTTTACCCCACGGAAATGGAAACTGCGTAACATCAAACACAAGTAAGATGTAAAGCAGTAGGATCGAACCAGTAATTTTTTGAGATGTATTTTTGTGACGTAAAATCGTATAATACACGATAAGATAAAGTGGTATATAGATAAGGATTCCGGTCGGTATCCAACCTGGACCACTGTGTCGTCCAAACATAATGCTCTCCTTTTTTCAGTGTTAAAACTATACCATAACCCGATGCAGTCCTTGCGAAATGTTCGTGAAACTATACTTCGATATCTAATGCATATTTACCAGCGGTAAATCCCGTAGCAAAAGCAGAGGTAATATTGAATCCACCAGTGAACGCATTATAATCTAGCAACTCCCCAATACATGAGATATGGGGATCTAGTTTTGATTTTAGTGTTTTGGGATTTATTTCCTTTAATGATATACCGCCGTTTGTTACGAAAGCATGAGAGAAACCTCGAGTTTCGTACGTAGTCATTGGGAAACGTTTAAGATAGTCAATCACCATATTTTTATTACTTGCTTGTTCTTTGATAAACGCTAACAGTCGTTTAGGTACGCCCGCTTCAAGCGCAAACGTTTCAATATCTTCTGCTTGCATAAGTGTATCGATACTTACATCTTTCAAAAAATCAATTGTCAGCCTTACGGGGGTCTCTTTTTCAAGGACTTGTTGTACATAAAAACTTCCGCGAAGGGCTGCTGGTCCTGATAAACCAAAATGTGTAAAAAGTAAATCGTGAGTAATTGCTTTCTTAATTTTTTTACCTTGATGAACATTTAAGACAACATCATGAAAGGATAAACCTTGAAGTGCTTTTTCTTGGATGAAGACATCATTTGAAACGAGTGGTACCTCTGCCGGTAACAATTCTGTAATCGTATGACCAAATGAGGATGCAAGGACATAGCCATTTCCGTCTGAACCTGTTCCTGATAAAGAACGACTTCCCGTTGCTAAAATGAGAGCATCATAACGGACATCCTTACCATTCACAGTTACAATACGTGCATGAGAGTCAAGGCTTTCCACATAACTGTGCAGTCGAATGTCTACCCCTAATGCTTCTAATCGTGATTGTAAAGCATCGACGATTGAGTGTGATTTATTTGATGCTGGAAACATCCGTTCGTGATCTTCCTTTTTTAATGGGCACCCATTCGCTTCAAAAAAGGCTTGAATATCTTGGGGATTAAAGTTGTTGAGCGCACTATTTAAGAATTTTCCATTTTTCGGGACATATTTTATCACTTCTTGAACATCGACATCTGCGGTAACGTTGCATCGGCCTCCGCCTGTCAAACGCAATTTTTTTCCCAAACGTTCATTACGTTCAAGTAAAATTACATTAGCTTCTGGCCAGTGTTCTTTCGATGAGATTGCTGCCATCATTCCTGATGGACCACCTCCAATTACAATAATTTGTTTCATACAAGTTCTCCTTATTGTGGCTATTATAACAAACTTCGTTTTGAAGAGTAAATGTGTTGACAACTTTCGATACATTCTATATGATTACAACGAAACATGTATAACATATATGTTTAATATGTTTTACGCATAAAGGGGATCAAAATGGGAATTCAATGCTGCTGTACATTTTCAAACGATAACTGGAACACGAAAGTGTAATTTTTTGCATGACACATTTAATCTCTTGCACAGATAAGAGAATTCTTGAGATGTCATACGACATCTTTTTTTATAAGGAGGAGAGAATTTTATTATGTCTACATACTTACCATGGATTGCATTCGCGACGACGCTCGTAGTGTTTGCATTTCTTCAACATTTGCGTAAGAAACGTGTGAATTTCGGGCTTCGCACGATTATTGCGATGGGCTTCGGATTGGTAATTGGATTTGTATTTCAAGGGAATACACAATACGTCACACCATTTGGAACAATCTTTACACAATTAATTTATGCAATTGTGGCGCCACTACTATTCTTCAGCATTATTTCTAGTATCGCGTCACTTAACAGTATTACCCGTCTTAAAACTCTAGGTTTCCGATCAGTATTTTGGTTACTGCTCAATACATTGATTGCAAGTACAATTACATTAATTGTAGCTACTAGCCTCAAACTTGGTTCTGGATTTACCATTTCATTGCCAACAGATTATGTTGCTCGTGAAGTTCCAACTTTTATAGATACAATTGTCGGATTCTTCCCAAGTAACTTGGTCAACCATGTTGCAAAGAACCAAATCATCCCGATTATTATTTTCTCGGTAATGGTCGGTGTGGCATTGGTCAAATTTAATACCAAGGATCCTGAGGGCGCAAGTCCAATGATTCAATTCTTTGAATCTGCTAACAAACTTACGTATCGCGTTGTTAAATCAATTATCGCACTAACACCATTCGCTGTTGTTGCTTATATTGCTAACGTTCCCACACGTGATGGTGGAAAAGATCTCGCATCATTCGCAATGATTATTGTGATTGCCTATGCGATAAGTTTCTTCCAAGCTTTTGTAGTTCACGGTACGTTAATTAGTGTATTTGCAAAAATGAATCCAATTCGTTTCTTTAAAGCAATTTGGCCTGCTCAAGTGGTTGCCTTTACATCACAAAGCAGTATCGGAACGGTTCCAGTCGTCATCGAACAAGTCACAACAAAACTTGGTGTCAAAGATGATATCGCAGGATTTGTTGCCGGTCTGGGAGCCAATGTCGGTATGCCAGCATGTACTGGAATGTGGCCAGTTTTACTCGCCGTATTTAGTATTAACGCTTTAGGTATTCCATTCACAACGCAACAATACTTATTATTGATTGTTTATACAGTTGTCGTTGGTTTAGGAACAGCCGGAGTACCTGGAACTGCAACCATTGCAGCAACTGCCGTACTAACAGCTGCTGGATTACCTATTGAAATTATCTTTGTCTTGTCACCAATTTCGGCTATTGTCGATATGGCACGTACAATGGCAAACGTTACAGGATCTGCAACAGCAACCGTAATCGTGGCAACACGAGAAGGTGCAATCGAAGAACCTGTTCAAGCCGCTTCATAAAAAGAACCCCAGTTGCAAAGCAACTTGGGGTTTTTTAATACTTCTGAATCAGTGTTTTTGCTTCCGTTACATTTCCAACATAAGGGTATGTCTTACACATTTTTTCTAAGGTCGCAAGTGCTTGGGGTCGTGCTTCTTGCGTACCTTTTACTTTTAGATACTGATACACAATGACTTCAGGTGTGTGTTTCATTCCTTTTAAGATAATTTCCAATTCACGACTTGCAGTTGGTATCGTATCAGTGGCGAGCATTTGTTGCGTGTGATACTCCAAGTCAATTGCACCTTTAAGAACAGGAATGTACGGAAGCTCGTCAGTAACTAACTCATCATAATATTCTAGTTTTTGAAGTGGCGTTAAATTGCGTGCCGATGCAAATACAGCATTCACATAGGCATTCATCGTTAAGCCATCTTTCACATCTTGTTTATCAAACAAAGGGACGAATCGCTTGTCAATCGTATTGAGTGTTTCCCCTGCAACAAAAAGCTCATTTTGCTTAAGCACATACCACAACGCTTCCCGCGCTTTGGGATTCGCTTTAATGGCCGCCAAATTGCTACCATCAGATGTACCATTTTTCATCGGAACACTATTCATAATCGCTAGAAATATTCCCATAATGATGAATATAGTTGCGACATACTTCACCATCAGACTTGAAAAGCTAAGGAAAATAAGTAGGGCGATAAAGCTCGCAAAACCATTAAAAATAACACCACCCCAGTTATACATTGCGTATGGGTAGGTTTCAGGAAGTCCTGATGGACTCATCAAACATTGACCACCGGTTCCCGGTATTTGGTAACGTTTATAGCTATAAACACCCTTTGATTTTTGGAGCATGTGGCTTCCGACTCGATATGACACAAAGTCATACCCACTAAGTTTACCAAAAACTAGATGCCCCAACTCATGAATAAGAATATGAATCAACAGACTGATGACAACGGTGACACCACCAACACCCAATAAAAGCCAAATTGAAAAATCAGCCTCAGCAGCAAGATAGCCAATCATTAAGCCACCATACAAACCAAGCCCAATAAGTACAAGATATAGTAAAACCATTTTAAGAATTTTCTTCATAGGTCACCTCTGCAATTATTAAACCACACTTTCATACTAAAAGGGTATATTTCCGTGGAAATATACCCTTTGTGTTTTAAGATTAGAAGCGGTTAAGTTGGCTGTCTAACTTATTGTATTCTTGTGTATACTCGTCGAGTTTTTGATTGTTATCGGCAAGTGTTTGTTTTAATGCGGCAACTTCTTCACGAATTGCATCGGAGTCGTTACTTGCAAGTTGACCTTCAAGACTTGAAAGTTTCGCTTCAATTTTGTCATTGATACTTTCAAGTGCCGAGATACGTGCATCTAGATCTTCGATTTGATTTTCTGCATCCGCGATTGTTGCTTCACGGCGGTTTTGTTCACGGTTTTTGAAGCGATCGTAGAAATCATCTTGAATTGCGCGGAATTCATTCCACAACTTCTCTTCAAACTCACGACCACTGTGACCTGCTTGTTTCCACTCTTCAAACATTGCTTCCATTTCGGAACGTTGTGTTGCATCATGGAACGACTGTACCAATGCCTCAGCACGAGTAATGATAGCTTCTTTGGCTTTGCGAGCTTCACCCTGTGTTTCACGCATTTCGTCAAAGAAGACGCGTTGTTGTTGGTAGAAATACTGACGAGCAGTGTTGAAACGTTCCCAGAGTTCATCTTCGAATTCACGTCCAGCAAATCCTGCTTGTTTCCAACGTGTCATCAAGTTACGCATATCTGTGGATGTTTTCTTCCAGTCTGTCGAATCCTTTAATGCTTCTGCTTCAACGATTAATTGTTCTTTCAATGCACGGGTATCTTTACGATCTTCTGTTAGTTGATCGTAATGTTTACTGCGCTTATCGAAGAAATGGTCATTGATAGCACGGAATTTCTCCCATAAATCCTGATCAATATCTTGCCCCGCAAATCCAGCTTCTTTCCATTCGTTTTGCAACTCCTGTAAATAAGTGGAAGTCTTGTTCCAGTCTGTTGAATCTTTGACTTTATCAGCTTTTTCAATCAGTTCATGTTTGATAGATTGAGCTTCTTCAAGACGCTCTTGGCGCGTTTCGTAACGATGAATTGCTTGGGTGAAGCGCGTTTCAAGGGCAGCATCGATGCCTTCCTCTGAAAGCGAATCCCATTCACGCTTAATGAATTCCAGTTTCTCATCGTCACCTGTATTCATAATACTGTAAACTTCGGAAATCAATTGGTTTTGGCGTGACTCTTCTACAGAAGCAAGACTTTCCCAACCAAAATCATTGCGTGAGTAACCTGGTTGTTTTGTTTCTTCTTCTTTGTCTTCGACCTGAGTCAATTTTTCTTCGTTAATAATAAACACCTCTTTCTCTAATCACTACTTCTTATTTTAGCATAATTCAGTCAATATGTAATGTTTGATGTATTTTTGGTCAAGTTTTTCTTTGAAAGTCTCTTCACATTCTCTCCTATATGAATTCTATATAATAA
>NZ_WTSY02000003.1 GCF_009828775.2 Erysipelothrix aquatica
ATCTATTGTATTACACTTTGATTAAAAACATACGGATATGTGAACATTCACATAAATGAAGAAACAGCAAATTTACCCATTCGCTGTTTCTTCATTAATAAGCATTTTCATATAGTTTTTGATCATTGTTTCTTTTGCAAATTCCTGTGCGCGGGCAACACATTGGTCAACAGAATACGCATCAAATGAGAATGTCTCTAGTGTATTCACCAAGGCATCAATATCATTTGCTGCAACAACCTTCCCTACTGCTGCTGTGACAACTTCAGGCACTGCAGTCTTATCATAAGTGATAACAGGTGTTCCAGTAGCAAGTGCTTCAATTGTCGTCATACCGAGTGTTTCTTCGACACTCAGGTTCAAGTAGATATCGGCATCACTATAAAGTTGAACCAGTTCTTGCTGGTTATTTGTACGTTGAACGCCGGTTATGTTTTGGGGCAAGGTTGTAATTTGTGATTCACTCACACCAACTAGTGTTATGTGATAACGATCATCCAAGCGCTTTGCAAGTTCAACAAAATCTTGCAAGCCTTTGCGTGCCTCCCATAAATTTGCCACCCCTAAAATTTTTATTTTATTATTTTGGGTTGGTTCTTGTGGTTTAAAGACTTCTAAGTCGATGCCATTGTAAATTCTCGTAATTGGATATTCATTAAAAAATGTATCCATTTCAAGATTTTTGAGCCATTCAGAAGGAGCCACAACATTTAGATTGTTAAAGTTTGAAAAAGCTTCGCGTTTCCATTTAAAGTTTTCTTTTTGATTAGCGAAAAGTTTAACTTCAGGATATTCTTTTGTCGATACACATTCAACACAGCCCTGATCCCACACCTTGCATCCACTATAAGAAAAATATGCAGAACTCCCACTAAATGCCCAGCAATCATGATGGGTCCAGACGATGCGTGTATGAGGTCTATTTTTCAAATGATTCATCAACATTTTAACGTTAAGGTAGTATCCGTGAATATTGTGTATGTGAATGACGTCAGGATTGTAGCTTTCGATTTTTCGAATCAGCCTAGTTGTTGCTTTATTCGAGTGAAGTCCGTGTTGACCAAAAAGTCGCGTCATACCAACATGCCAATACGTTGCCAATTTATCACCAATGTAATATGAATTGGCAGCATTCGCGTCATAATTTCGACCATATGCAATCAGTGTTTCATGGCCTTCTTCAATGAGTGCGTCGGACAGTTGTCGTACAATTTTCCCTGTACTACCGAAATCTACAACTGAATTTATAAAAAGTATTTTCATGATTTTTGCCAAACTGTTCGATTAACATAATCAGTATATGAAAGGATGATTCGTAATACTTTTTCTGAGACATTAGGCATGCTGTAATCGGCAACGGTTCGTAATGTTTCAGTTGATTGTGTCTCGAGAACGCGTAATGCTTGAAGAATGCGGTCTTTGTGAAGTCCAACCATCATTACCGAAGCCTCTTCCATCGCTTCAGGACGTTCATGTGCCTCCCGAAGATTTAGTGCTTTGAATCCCAAAATTGATGATTCTTCTGAAATCGTACCACTATCACTAAGGGTTACATTTGCGTGCATTTGTAACGTAACATAATCGTTAAATCCCATTGGTTTAAGAATTTGAACGTTAGGATGGAACGTAATATTTTTCTTTTCAATCATATTTCGTGTTCGTGGATGTGTACTGACAATAACTGGCATATCATAAACTTCAGCTATGGTATTGAGTGTATCCACCAGATTCATGAAGTTCACCTCGGAACTAATGTTTTCTTCACGATGAGCTGACACCACGAAATAGTGTCCTTTGCGAAGTCCAAGTGATTCCAATATGGTATTGTTTGCAAGGTCTTGACGTCGTGATTCAATAACTTCAAACATTGGACTTCCGGTTTTAATGATTCGATCAGATGAAATACCTTCGCGTAGTAAGTACTCACGTGCGATATCACTGTAAGTAAGATTAATGTCAGATATATGATCAACAATCTTACGGTTTGTTTCTTCTGGTACTCGTTGATCAAAAGAACGATTCCCTGCTTCCATATGGAATATCGGAACGTGCATGCGTTTCGCAGCAATCGCGCATAAACAACTATTCGTGTCGCCAAGTACCAAGAATGCATCCGGTGCTTCTTTTTGTAGAATTGGTTCAATATTAATGAGAATATTACCAATAGTTCCAATTGGTTGTCCTGTCGCAGTTTCTAAGAAATAATCAGGTTTTTGAATTTTGAAATCTTTGAAAAATACTTCATTTAATTCATAGTCGTAATTTTGCCCTGTATGAACGAGAACATGTTCAATAGCATCACTACTTTCAAGACGGTTGATTACTGCTGATAGACGAATGATTTCTGGCCGTGTTCCAACGACAGTCATAACTTTTAACTTTTTCATTTAAACCTCCATGCTATATGTATCTGGATTATTTGGATCATAATACTCGTTCACCCAAATAATGGTGACAAGATCGATTGCTCCAGTATTAATAATATTGTGGGTATATCCCGGTGGTATGTCAACAACAGTCATATTCTTATCATTAATTTGATATTCAATGAGTTCATTTGTAATAATATGTCGAAATTGAAATGTTCCTTCGCCTTGGACAACCAAAAATTTTTCAATTTTTGAATGGTGCCAGTGATTTCCTTTTGTAATTCCAGGCTTCGATATATTTACAGAAACTTGTCCTGCATGGTCATTCTTAAATATTTCGGTGAAACTTCCACGGTTATCGGAATGCGTCATTAACGGATACGAGAAATCATTAATATCTAGATAACTTAAATACGTACTATAAAGTTTTCGGGTCAAAGGATCCGCAACATCGGGAATTCTTAGATCAATTCGAGATTGCTTGAAGGATTGAATGAGATTCAAAAGTTCTTGTAATGTTACGGTATGTGAGACAGGAACTGTCGCAATGGACTCATCATCAATATTTGGATTGCCATTGATTGCTCGAATCAACTCGTGTACTACATCATCGATATATTCTAATGTTAACGTGACATTAGGATCAGATAAACTTACTTCAAGCCCTCGACTGATGTTGTAGCACCATGTCGCAACAACAGAATTGTAATTTGGACGCGACCATTTTCCAAACAGATTTGAAAAACGATAGATAATAATTCTGCTATTGTTTTTAACCGCGTGTTTTTTCACTATGGTTTCTGCATCACGCTTGCTTTGTCCGTATGCATTATCTAAGGAAACTTGAATGCTACTTGAGAGAACAAATGGTGCTTGATTCTGATGTTGGACCAACAAATCGCAAATTTGTTGTGTCAGGTCAGTATTACCTTCTTTAAACTCAGAAGGGTTCTTAGGTCGGTTTATTCCAGCTAAATGAACAACTGCATCGGCTTCTTTAGTGTACAAAATGAGCTCTTGTTCTGTAGATTCTCTATCAAACGCAAAAACCTCATAACCAAGGTTATGAAGTGATGCGATAAGGTTTCTACCAATGAATCCTGAAGCGCCTGTTACCAGAACCTTCATTATTGAAACCTCGAAAGTTCTTCTTGTATTTCAAATAAATTTGCGAGTCGTTCTTTAATCTCTTCGACATTGAGACGGTATGTGTTATCAGAGTTATACTCTGCATCAGTCGGATGTTCTTCACCATCAATGAAATATTTATCATAGTTTAAGCTTCTTTGATCCATCGGTACACGGTAGTACTCTCCTAAGTCATCTGCTTTCACAAATTCTTCGCGTGTTAAGAGTGTTTCAGATACTTTCTCTCCATGACGAGTTCCAATGATTCGTGTTCCAACTTCTGAATGTGTCATTTCCAAAATTGCAGTTGCTAGATCTTCAATCGTACTTGCTGGTGATTTCTGAACAAAAAGATCACCAGGTTCCCCATTTTCGAATGCAAAGAGAACGAGATCTACAGCATCTTCAAGTGACATAAGGAAACGTGTCATTTGAGGATTAGTAATTGTCAGTGCTTTTCCTTGCTTAATTTGGTCAAAGAACAATGGAATAACTGACCCACGGGATGCCATGACGTTTCCATAGCGCGTTCCACAGATTACAGTTCCTGTTGATTGTGCGAGTCGAGCTTTAGCGATGAATGTTTTTTCCATCATCGCCTTGGAAATTCCCATCGCATTGATTGGATATGCGGCTTTGTCAGTTGAAAGGCAAACAACGCGCTTTACATTATTTTCAACCGCAACTTCTAGAACGTTATCAGTTCCGATTACATTCGTTTTTACAGCCTCAATTGGGAAAAATTCACATGATGGAACTTGTTTTAATGCTGCGGCATGGAAGATAAAATCAACACCACGTACTGCATATGCAAGTGATGATTTATCACGTACATCGCCAATATAAAACTGAAGTCGGTCATCATTAAACTCTTTACGCATATCATCTTGTTTCTTTTCATCACGTGATAAAATCCGAATTTCTTTGGCAAGATTATCGTTAAGTAAACGTCTAACGACTGCGTGTCCAAAAGAACCTGTACCACCGGTGATTAAAATAATTGTATTTTCGTCCATGTTATACCTCCATGTGTTTCATGATAATGTCATATGCTTTGTCACTTGTGTAATGGTTTTTGAGGTAAGTGTATGCCGCCTCACCCATTTGGGTTGCTTTATCAGGATTGTTGATTAGTTCATCCACTGCCTCAAGCCACTGATTGGAATCATTACTTGATACTGCAAAACCATAATTATTTGCAACTGCGATTGTTCCAATATCACTACTTTCATCTGTTGCACAGATGATTGGCATGCTTTGTGCCATATATGCAAGAATTCGCTGCGGATAATTAGGAATGGTAAATTTATGGTCTAAGAATACCAAACCAACATCACACTGCGCCATCACTTGAATGTACTCATGATGGGGTTTGTGTTTGAAATAGTAGAGTGACTTTGGTTTTTCGTTTGCTATGTAATCAGTAATCAGATCAGCCTGAGCGCCACTTCCGACAATAACGAACCCTAGGTCTTCACGGTCTTTGATTTTCTCATAACATTCCAGGATGAATGGAACAGATTGAGGTAATCCCAAATTACCACCATAGAACAGAAGTTTCTTATTTTCAGGTAATCCTAATTCATTTCGTGTCAAAGGCTTCCCTTCATCGGTGTTAAGACTTGTCGTATTGGGAAGTACTTCAACTTTATCAACAAGATCTGGATTTTTTTCAACGATATAGTCTAGGTTTCGTGGTGACATGGTTCCGATAAAATCAGATAATGCATACAGTTGTTTTTCCATATGCTTGAAATATCGGTAAATAATTCCTTTTCCCATAATATTTAAGTCGACTGCATTCTGAGGAAAGATATCCTTTAGCATGAGATAGAAGAATGCATTGGGATTTGTTTTGTGTAAATACTTGAGTGTACTTACGATTGTTACTGGAGGCGTTGCGTAAAGAACAATATCATAGGTCTCATTGGCAAGTTCTTTTTTTATCGTGCGTTTGAGTTTTGAATCAAACGTGATTGTCGCAATTCCTTTTTGAATCATATTTTTATTTTTTGTGAGTTTTGCGGATCTGCTCATGACATAACGAATATTGTCATGAACATATGAATCTGATACTTCGACTGAAGGTGATTCGCTGCTATAGGCAATCGTGACAGTATGACCTTGTGTTGCAAAATACAACATAAGATCGGAATAAATTCCCTTGTCGACGACGCCAGCATGCGTTGAACTCAGAAATAGTACATTCATAGTGACACCTTCTTTCTAATTCTTAATCGTACTTGTTGATTGTGCGGGTTCTACCCAAATTAATGTATTGTCGAGATTATAAATCTCACGAGTTTTAAAACCTTCTGTAACTATAAACGCATTATTGTAGAGTCGTGTTCCTGTTGAAAAGTGGCGATCTACCAATGGTTTATTATCCATATCTGTGTAGACATGCATTGGAACGGTTTGGAAGACAATTTCATAGATTTTGTAATCATTTTGGACGAAGGTCCGTTCTAAAACGCTCGTGATTTGTGTGACATCATCAAATAGAGCTAGAATTCGTGAATCAAGTTCGTTTTGTGTCATCTCAACAGTCACTGGGTACTCATTACTGCGAGCGAAATCAAGCGCTACTTCGGGGCCAATTGTGCGTGGATCGGAAATTGACTCAGTTACTAAATTGTAAACAGAATCAATTGGATATCCTCCATAAAAGTTTGGGTACATAATATTGTAGCCATAGATTGGGCTTCGCGTATTCGATGTTAAATCAGTAACTCGTTCCCCTCTTTGGTTCAAGTAAATATATGTTTGAAGACTTTCCGACCAAACTGAAACAAACGTATCTTGCTCACGTGCAGGTGTAATTGCGACCGTCACCATTGGTTCTTTGGATTTAAATTCTTGATAACGTTCATCACGTTGTTCATAATCATAAACTAGATGAGCATAAGTGCTTTTAAACTGAGTTGCATCTTTATTCATGAGTGTCGTATATGGCATCATTCGTGCATTCCCAACAAACTCAGTTTGTTCTGCCATTGTACTTATTTCTTTCATTAGCGAAACACCCAAGAAAATTACGAGTGCACCGGTCACCACGATATGGATTGCTGAGAATAGTCGCGAGTAAACTTCTGGAACTTTTGTAACAATCATCGGGAACACAAGAATTGCAAGTATATAGTAGTAAGACGCAAACCGTCCTGCAGCTACTGGAGCAAATGATAATGCAAGATAAAGTGCAAATCCAAGCAGAAATGCATTGACGATATTCTTTGAGTAATCGTCTACAACAATTGCTTTATAAAATATAAACGTTCCTAAAAATAAAGCAATTCTAGCTAATGATGCAAATGAGAGAAGGTTTCGATAACCCGTTGTTCCGACATATTCGAGGAAACGTGCCACAATTTCAATATGAGCAAATCTTCCAAGTAACGTACTGAATGGTAGTAAACTGATAACAATACATGTAACAAAAATTACAATAATTGCATTTCTGGAGATATTGATCCGTTTTGAAATAACATACAAGAGTAAAATCAAGGCACTTGAATGGAAGAGCGATAGTCCAAGAATTAATAGGATTTCAGCCCATACAGGCATTTCAAAGTCTTTATCAAATAGGAGAAGTGCAAATGTAATCACAAGACCTTGTCGTAATGCACTAAAGTTCCACACAAACAAGAACATCGCATAGTAGACAACCATAGATAGACCAACATTTTCCGAGTTTCGATAAATCCACCAAGACATTGCCAAGATTTGGAGTGTAGAGAGAATTGCAACAAAACCCCAATATGGGATATGTAGCAATCCGAACCCTTTCATCAGATATAGAAAGCCAATATCTATGTTGGGAAATTCCCATTGCATAACAGAGGTCGATACAAAAGATGTCTTATCGTAGAGATACTGATATGAGAAGTAATCGGCACCCACGCCATATCTCATAACTGAAATAAGAATCAGTGGCACTGCCGCAAAGATTAAGCGTATAAGTTTGTCTTTCTGTTCGTATTTCTTTGGCAACGGGATAAAACTAATTGCCAGAAGATAGATGAATAGTAAATAATACATAATTTACCCCTTCTCTACGCCTTATCTTGGAACATTTGAACAATGGAGTCTGCAATTTGAACACATGCGGTTCCGTCACCATAAGGGTTCGTTGCATGAGACATCGCATCGTAAGTTTCTTGATTGTTCAATAAGTCATAGAATGCATCATAAATTGGAGTTTCTTCAACACCGACAAGTTTGAGTGTTCCAGCAGCGATTCCCTCAGGACGTTCAGTTGTATCACGCATAACGAGAACTGGTTTCCCTAAACTTGGTGCTTCTTCTTGGATTCCCCCAGAGTCGGTTAATACAAGGTATGACGCATTTAAAAAGTTGTGGAAATCAATCACGTCAAGCGGTTCAATTATACGAATGCGATCGTCATCTCCGAGAATTTCATCTGCGATGCTTCGAACAACAGGATTCATATGAATTGGATAGACTGCTTTAGTATCTGGATGAGTGTCGATGATGCGTTTAATGGCTTTAAACATTTGACGCATCGGCTCGCCAATATTCTCGCGGCGATGTGCAGTTATAAGAATCAATCGACTGCCTTTTGCCCATTGGAGGATTGGATGGTCGTAATTATCACGAACTGTTGTTTTTAAAGCGTCAATTGCGGTATTACCAGTAATAACCACAAGTTCTTCGGAGATTCCTTCACGAATTAAGTTATCGTAAGACTGTTGTGTCGGTGCAAAATGTTTCGCAGCAAAGAGACCTACAGCCCGACGGTTAAATTCTTCAGGGAATGGTGAATAGATATTGTATGTTCTTAATCCAGCTTCAACATGCCCTACAGGAATTTGCATGTAGAATGCGGCCAGTCCTGAAACAAATGTTGTTTGTGTATCACCATGTACGAGAATAATATCTGGTTTTTCAATTTCTAAGACTTCTTTGATTCGGTTTAGAATTTCAGTTGTAACATCGAATAAGGTTTGCTTTGGTTTCATGATTGCAAGATCGTAATCAGGGACAACGTCAAAGACTTCAAGGACAGCATCTAACATTTCACGGTGTTGACCTGTCACGCAAACAACTGATTGAATCGCCTCGCGGGATTGTAGTTCTTTGACAAGTGGGCACATTTTAATCGCCTCAGGGCGTGTACCAAATATGGATAATACTTTAATCATTGTTTTTCCTCCGATTTAAGTTTGTAAATTTTTCTCATAAAGACAACTTGGTTGTTCCAAAAACGTTTCATACGTTTGGGATCAAATGCGATACGGTAGAGCCATTCAAGGTTCATTGCCATGATTAATTTAGGTGCACGTTTAATCATACCGCTTAAAACGTCGATACTACCACCACATCCGATGAAGACACCTTGTTGAATTGCTGCAGCTTCAATCATAAAACGTTCTTGACGCGGAACGCCCAACGCAATCAGTACAAGATCAGAGTTATACCCTTTCATCGCTTCGATTGCATCTTCAAATGTATTGTCATAGCCATTAAGTAGTTCATTAATAACAATCCCTGGATATTCTTTATCAAGAATATCTTTAAATTTATCGAGAACCTCTTGTTTTGCACCATAGACAAAAAGCGAGAAACCTTGCTCACTTGAAATTCTAAGCATGTCGCTCACTGTATCAACACCGGTAATGCGTTTAATATCTGCAGAAAAAAGCTTGTTGTACCCCTTCACAACCCCGATTCCATCTGGAGTTATAAGCGTAGATTCATCAAGGAGAAAACGAGCTATGGATTCATCTTGGCTTCCGTGCATCATAATTTCTGGGTTTGCTGTCACTAAGTTGACCCGTTCATGTTGCATAATTTTTTGTGTCAAAAATTCATTGACTTCGTCACGCGGCATTTGCGTAACTTTTTTGAGTAAGTCTTTCATTGTTCAATTCCTTTCGGCACTTATAAACCGATACGTTCAGTTCGTAAATATCTGTATCTATAATATCATATTTGGTGGTCATAGTTAACCATTCCTGATGAATATCTCATGATTACTTCACTACTAAATTTATTTCAAAACAAGAAAAAACCTAAAGAAAATCTTTAGGTTTAAGGTTTATTCTTCGTTATCTTTGTTCCAGAAAATTTTACGGTTATAGTATTGGCTTGTTTCACCAAGGGCCTTAAAGATTGGATCATGACCTATAGTTTCGGTCAGGGTAGGAACGCCTGAACTTAAGTCAGTTGCGATCCCCAGCTTTGATCCTTCGATTTCTACACCTATTGCCGATAGAACAGTTGGGAAAATATCTGTAGCATTAAATCCTCGATTACGAGTAATGCTTGGATCCAACTCATCCCATACTGGATTGATAATCATGTTGAATGTAGTGCGTTCATAGTCTGAATCAATCGTTGTAAAGTATGTCTTATCCATACTTAAGTGGTCTCCATTAACGACGATTGTTGTGTTTTCATAGAAGTCCTGAGCTTTAATCCAATCAATGAAATCTGCAACAATACGTTCATCACATGTAATTGAGTTTTCATAAGGATGAATTGATGGTGCATCACAGAGCTCGTCAACATAACCATCTGGGAAGTGCGTATCAACCGTCTCTACAACTGCATGGAATGGTTGATCTCCGGCACTCATCTCAAGAATTGATTCTTTTGCGAATTCTAACATAGTACGATCTTCAATTCCGAATTGACCTTTGAAGTA
Source organism: Erysipelothrix aquatica (assembly GCF_009828775.2). Taxonomy (GTDB): domain Bacteria; phylum Bacillota_I; class Bacilli_A; order Erysipelotrichales; family Erysipelotrichaceae; genus Erysipelothrix; species Erysipelothrix aquatica. The sequence goes on from NZ_WTSY02000003.1 coordinate 10,165, forward strand.
CTCGTGTGATGACTGACCTGTCTCAATATAATGAAGTCGGTCGTAGATGTCATAGTTACCATGTTGTTCGTAGTAACTCTTGACACCATAATCTGAACTTCTTGCGCCGACTATGAGTCGATTGTGATATCCATTCGCATAAAGGATATCACCAAGGTTCGTCAATCCTGGCATGTAATTTTCGACGGTTCCATCTTCATGTGAAGTTGGTGGCCAAACGTATGGAATTCCACTTGTTTGGGTTACCATACCTCCGATAGACCATGTTGCACCAGGAACTGTACGGATTCCACCATATGTTGATTGATGGGAGAAATTGACTGCTTCGCCATCATCAAGATATTTGGTTAGGGATGGAATCAGGTTTTGTTCCATCGCACCGCCATTTGCTTTATCAAAGTATGTTGCTTCTAATGATTCAAAGAAGATATAGATTAGATTGCGTTTTTGTTCTGGGAATTTAATGTCGACCGAATTTGGATCGATATAGTACGTTTCGAACAACTCATTGTCCGAGGTAAAATAATTATAAATCTCCGGCATTTTCAACGTATACGATGCATGCATTAGAACTGCAATTGCAAGAACAAGTGGTAATGCTCGCGAAAAAATCTTAGGCGCGATTCCGACACGTGATTTACTTTCTTTATTAATCGGGGTTGTGAGAACATCTGAGTAAATGACAAATCGCCATGCGATGACACTTACAACACTAGGCACCGTAATTGCAATAATATCACGCGTAAATGTTCCGGTTTCGGAGTTTATTGGTGATAAGATATTGAAAAGAATGATATCAAAAGTAATGTTCCCTAATGAACCCAACAACCATAAATAGTATAGTGTACCAATAGAAACTACGGATAATGCAATCCATGAAAACAATCTATAAAGTGGTAACTTTTTTAGCTTGGTTTTAGCATTACAAATAATGAATGCAACGATTGCTGCGACAAATACTATCGCCGAAAAATAGACAAAGGCACGTTTTGCCGTAAAATATTGATTTAGGAAACTGGCATCATACTTAACGATACTAAAAGCATTGGTTACGATTAACGTCATAATGACAGTTAATCCAAAGTGTGTCTTTAAATCGATGTTTCGTTTTGATAGAAACCAAAGCCCCAAACTCAGTATGAGCGGTAAGATCAGTGTTATAAAAATTTGAAAAAACATACTTCCCTCCAGTAGATATATTAATTCTCATCTGACGAAACCGTCAGAATGTTTGATTCGTAAAATTCACTGCGCATTTCCATTACTTTTCGTAAATACTCGATTGTGTACTTTTCAGAAAGTGTTTGTTTTCCTGAAGAAAGATCAACCCCTATTCCTAGTTGCGATCCATCAAATGATACCCCTAAGGCTGATAGCACAGTTGGGAGAACATCGAGTGCAGAATAGGTGCGGTTTTTGAGCGTTGCCTGTGGCAATGCTTTATCCCAAGCAGGATTGAGATACATGCTGAATGTTGTACGGTCGTATGATTGATCAAGTGTTTGGAAATATGTTGCATCCATGCTCAAATGATCGCCATTAATAATTACCGTCGTGTTTTCATAAAAGTCTTGTTGAACGACCCAATCTAAGAATTCACCAATAGCAGCGTCATTACAGCTAATTGCATTTGCATATGGTTGTCCAAATGGTTTTTCACATGCCGAGTCGGTATATCCATCTGGGAAGTGAAGATCATTGGTTTCTAATACAAGATTAAACGGTTGATCGGACTGACTGAATTCATTCAATGACATTTTAGCCATATCAAAGAGTTTTCGGTCTTCAAAGCCCCACCACTCTAAGTAGTCTTTATCAAGCCAACCGACTTCTTTAACTTTACCCCAATCGTAGATTTCGTAATTACCGTGTTGCTCATAGAAACTACGGATGCCATAAAATGAGGCATTCGCTCCTGCAATAAGTCGTTGACGGTAGCCTTGTTCGTGAAGAATGTCACCAAGGTTTACCATCCCTGGTAAAAACGATTCAACATAGCCATCCTCACGTTCTCCTGGAGGTTTCTTATACGGAATCCCAGACATCTGTGTTGACATTCCGGCAATTGACCATGTTGCTCCAGGGACATTTTGAATTCCACCATAAGGCGCATCCGTATTTGAAAAATTGACAGCTCCGCCTTCCAAATAACGTGTTAAATTTGGAATCATATTTACATCATGATTGCCACCACGTTCTTTATCAAGATAGGTCGTTTCCAATGATTCAACGAAGATATAGATTAGATTTCGTTTCTTTTCAGGAAATTGTAAATTTGCATCCTGCGGATTTACATAGTGATCTTCAAAGAAAGCATCATTTGACAATGCATAACTAATGATTTGTGGTACATATAAAGCTTGGAATGATAATGACACTACCAAGACTGCAATGATTGCCACACTCATTCGATTCGTGAAGCGGACCCATAATGGTGTGCTGCGTCGGGATTTCCAACGAATTGGCGTCACTAAATCTTTTGAGTATGCGATTGTAAAGAATCCAAAGAAGATAGCAGCAAAGTTGCTACCAAGACCAACAATGTCATTTACAAAAGTTCCTGTTTGTGTGTTAATTGGTGAAATAAGGTTGTTAAGCACAATATCAAAGGTTAGTGTTCCCATTGTACTTAGAATCCAAAGAATATAAATAATCATAAATAACAAGATACTGAGTATACTTGCGGTGTAAAACCGGTAGATTCTGATTGTATAATTGTTTTTCTTCATCATTCGAATAATCAAATATGATGCTAGAACAGCTACTAGAGCAATACCAATATGTAACGCATAGAATCGTGGATTGCGGTTGACATGACCAATTACTGATTTACCACGCATGAACCAGTTCACTGCGTTACCGATTGTTACCGTTAATAATATAGCTAGCGCAGCTACATCGCGAACCTTCATGGTTTGTCGTGTTGCTTTAACTAGAATCCATGCTCCTAGAAGCGGAAACAGAATTATAAGACTTACATTAAATAGCATATTAATTCCCTCACTCAATGCTTTTATGATATCACTTTCAGTTAACAAAACAATAACATTTCGTGATATTCGTTAAAAAAGCGCTGTAGTAGCGCTTAAAATGGTTTTGGTTGAATCTGTCCTAAAATGACTGGCTTTGATGCTCCAGTTGCTGTCGGAACATTACTTGGTTGCTTATTTAGGGTTTCATTCCCTAAAATTACGAAGGCAATCGCTTCTTTAGCATCACTTGAGAATCCTAGAGATTCTTGAGTGATAACTTTGACACCATCAAGCATTTCATCAATTAAGGATACGAGGAGTGGATTGTATGCTCCTCCCCCACCAAGAATGACTTCATCAATTGTGTGATGTGGCATCACGAAATCTTTATACGCTTGAGCAATCGTGAATGCTGTAAAGTAGGTCAAAGTGTAAAGAACATCATTCGCTTGATCTGGATAGCTTTCACAAATTTCTTTAACAACATCTTCACCAAACATTTCACGTCCCGTTGATTTAGGCGGGGCGATGTTCAGGTATGGATTCGTTGCTAGCGTATCAAACAAATCTTGAATTAAATGACCTTGTTTTGCCATTGAAGCATCTTTATCGTACGGTTTCTGGTAGAAGTATGCCATTGCAGCATTCATCATCATATTACCAGGACCTGTATCAAATGCACTGACATCATCTAGTTGAGCGTTGGCTGGAATAACGGTAACATTACCAATTCCGCCAATGTTTTGCAAAAGACGTGTCTTGTTAGCGTCCCGATACAAGACAAATTCAGTATATGGAACTAACGGCGCACCATCTCCACCAGCGACCATATCCATCATTCTAAAATTAAAGACAACATCAGTATTATGATCATATGCCAAATAAGACGGATCTCCAATTTGTAAGGTTGAACGAACATGGGGCGCTTTTGCATTTGGCAAGTGATGAATTGTTTGCCCATGTGATGCGATAAAGTCAATCGCACCTTTATACTGTGTTTCATCCAATAATTTTGTTACTGCGTTTGACCAGATCATTCCCAGTTCCATGTTTAAAGATGTAATGTCATCAACACGTGATGATTCTGGGTGACTGACATTGAGTATTTTTTGACGAAGTGTGTCATCGATGTCGAGTGATGTAAATCCTAAAACCTCAAGATTTGTATCAACGCCATACCCACTAATTTTCGTAAGTACAGCATCAACACCATCTAATGACGTTCCTGACATCAATCCTATGGCGATTTTTTCTGTCATTATTAGCCTCGATTTGCGATTGCAAGTGCAATACGATCTTCATTTGCTTCTAGTAGTGCTTTTGCTTCTGCTTGAGTTGTGTCTGTCTCTTGCATGACAATTGCTGTTTTCACATGGTTTCCGCTTGCATCAAGTAAGTAAGCAGCACGGTCATAGTCAACACCCGTTGCTTTCATGATAATACCTTTTGCACGCTCAACTAATTTTGCGTTGCTTGTTTTAACGTCAACCATAAGGTTTCCATAGACTTTACCGTATTTGATCATAGCCCCTGTTGATAACATGTTTAGGACCATTTTTGTTGCCGAACCTGATTTCATTCGTGTTGATCCTGTAACAACCTCTTGTCCAACGACTGCTTCGATTGGATAATCGGCATATTGTGCGATAACACTGTCAGCAACACATGCCAATGAAATTGTTTTAGCATTGAGGCTACGTGCATACTTTAAGCCACCAACACAATATGGTGTTCGTCCTGATGACGCAATCGCACAAAGAATATCGTTCTCATTAAAATTAATGCGTTTTAGATCTTCAACAACAATTGTTTCATTATCTTCTGCGGCTTCAACTGGATGGCGTAATGCGACGTCACCACCAGCAATTAATCCAACAACTGCTTCTTCGCCCATTCCAAATGTTGGAAGCACTTCGGATGCATCCAGAACACCAAGACGACCCGATGTTCCAGCGCCAATGTATACAAGGCGTCCGCCGTTTAAAATTGTTTCATAGATTGCGTCAACTGCTTTCGCAATTTGTGGTACAGCAGCACCAACTGCATCAATAACTGCTTGATCTTCTTGATTAATCAAACGAATCATTGCTTCCGTTTCGAGCGTATCAATATGCATCGTGTTTTTATTTTGTTGCTCTGTCCCTATCTTACTCAAATCAATTTTCATAATCTCATCCTCACTTTAACTCCATTATAAAGGGTTTGAAATGTTATTTCAAACCCTTTTGCCTTTTTATGAAATTTTATTAAATGTCACGGATTGTTTTAACACTTTGGCGTGATGCAACCAGTTTTTTACGGGTTGATTCAATGTCATCTTTCGCAACACCTAAATAGAGTAAATCGGAAACTGCGAGCATTGAAAATCGTGATGCAATGGATCCCAAACGAAGCTCTGACTCTTCTTTTGGAATATGTAAAACGATGTCTGCATAACGAGAGAGGTCGTTACGACCAACTTGAGTAACGGCAATAACACAAGCCCCACCTTCAGTTGCTTCACGTTGTGCAATGAGAATTTCACGTGTCATGCCTGAATAGGAAAATGCAATAACCACATCATGCTGATTTATATGTGTCATCGCAGATACCATCAAGTGAAAATCATCAAAATACAGCACCTGTTTATCAATTCGTGTTAACTTTTGATACAAATCTTGTGCCGGAAGACTCGACCCACCAATTCCGAGTAGATAAATACGGCGGGCCCCTTTAAGCGTTTCAATTGCCTTTACAAGTTGGTCCACATCAAGAAGTTTGTATGTTTTATCAAACGTTTCGGCATTTCCAAACTTCGACTTTTGAATCATGGTTTGTACCGAGTCATCTTGCGTGATTAAACGATTTATCGAATCAATAACTTCGATGTCTTCTTTGGATTTCGCAAGCTCTACCTTGAGATGGGTAAATCCTTTGTACCCAATTTTTTTTGAAAAACGTACAACGGCTGCCGCAGATGAGTCAACCGCTTCTGCTAATTTTTGTGATGAGAGCGTGATAACATACTCCTTGTTTTCAAGAATATAATTTGCAATCCGTAACTCTGTATCTGTATAGGTCCCCATATTCTCTTTAATGCGATATATACTACTCATAGAAGCCTCCCAAAATTGCTTATTTAACCTTATGGTATCGTATTTCCTACTAAATGGGAAATATATCACAAAAGATACCACAATTACTGTCTTTTCGGTACTCAGTATTACAAAAAGAACTATAAAAACAACTTATTCGAAGAAAAGTGCAAACAAAAAGGACTTCGAATCGAAACTCAAAGTCCTTGTTTGTTAGTTTAGCGATTTCTTAGGTTTAAAGACCTTTAAAGCGATTGTGACTGCAACGATTCCTGCAGTAAGCTTACCAATCATAACCGGTACGATTAAGTTAGGTTGGAAGTTAGCTGTGAACGCAAGATGGTCCCCGATTACAAACGCACCACAAACTGAGAAAGCAATAACTGCAATAATTTCATGATCTTCGAATGAATCGTCAATCATCGAGAAGAGTGCGATGACATTCGCTGCAGCAGCAAGAATACCTGTCACCACTTTCGATGAAAGTCCAACTTTGTTACCCAAACGTTCCAGCGGTTTCTCGAGACGTGTCTGCATGAAATATACCATTGGAAATGCTCCACAGAGCATAATACCAATATAACCAGCAACTTCAAGCGCACGGTTAATATCTGCTTCATCTGCAATGATGGGTTCAAATGGCCAAACTCCAAAGAGCGTACTGAAGATACCTGTAAAGTACTCAACGACCACTAAAGTAAAGACTATTTTGGTAAATGCATCCATGAAACGACCAAAGCCTTTAAATCCAGCAATCATCATATCTGGTTTTTTCCATAAGCCAAACGCCATTAAGAAACAAATGATGAGTAATGGAATCAAGTTAAGAAAGATTGTTTGGAAAGTCATGTTCAGGATAACTGTTTGAGCTGCAGCACTTGTACTCGACAAGGCACGCACACTTGGACTCATTAACGCAATAATAATATTACTTACAAGAACCCCGACAGGTATCGTAATAAATCCAATCATAATCCCTAATGACATTTGACGGTGATATTTTTCTTTTACCGTTTTTAAAGCCACAGGAATACTAAAGACGATGGTAGCACCAGCCATATACCCTACCGTTGTTGCCATAATCCATGATTCTTTCGTTACAGCTAATGATTCCGCAAGTTGATACCCACCCATATCGACAGCAAGAAATGTCGTTGCTGCGATTGCTGGATCTGCACCAAAGAAGGCAAAAACTGGGCTGATAAAGTTTGTAATCAAACTGATTAAGATTGGCAAGGATGCCATAATACCGGCAACGGGTAAGAAAATACTTCCAATTGCATTGATTCCCTCAAGAAATTGGTTTCCCATTTCACTTTCAGGTTTAAAAATTGATGCCAAACATCCCCATACTGCAAAGAACATGATGATGTAGACAACAACGTCACTAATTATTTTCATAGCGTTTCTCCATACTGTGCTAAAGCTTCGTTTGCATATTTAATACTTGAACGATACCAAATGTAAAGGTATTCGCCGACCGTTGCGCCATTTGATTCTTGAAGAATAGCCCAGATAAACCAATAATATGATGCGAGTGCAACGTAGCCAATAAAGTGGCGACGGCGTTCAAAACTCATCGGTTTGCCTTCGTAACGATCTAAAATATCCATAGCTTCTTCAAAGGTGTAATCTGAACATGCAATAAACGTTCCTAAATCAACACCTGGATCATCAACACCAGCATATTCCCAATCAATGAGATATGGGCGTTTGCCTTGGAAGAGAATATTTGGATCATAGAAATCACAATGGCATAATATTTTCGGATAGTTATCGGCTTCCGTAAATTGGAAAACACGTTCTAATTTATTGTATAATTCATCAAAATCGTCGAAATCATGACGCCCTTTTTCAGCAATCATCGCAATAAAATCATTTGTTTTCTTCCAAACATTGAATTCATATTTACCTTCAAGTTGGAGATCATGGAGTTTACGAATCATTTCAAGAGACGCATTTACTTCATAGTCATTGTGATAGTCCATTGTATGGGTATCGGTAATATAGTTCGCAATTTTCCAACCTTTATCTGGATTCATACAGATAAATGAATCATCAAGACCATATTCTTTCGCTACTTCTTGAGCATAGGCTTCAGCTCGGCGGTTAATGTAGCTATCTGTTCCGACACCTGGATGACGGTACATGTACACTTTATCAAAGACTTCAAATTTGAATGACAAGTTTGTAAGTCCTTTTTTGACCGCCTCAATATTCTTGATATCTTTAAGCTCACAATTTAGAGATGTCGTAATGTTTTCTAAAATCTGCGAATCGGTATTCGTAATATACAAGGTATCGAAGTTTTGAAGATCTTCAAAACTATCGAATTCATGAATTGAATTCGCAGGATACTCCTTACCGTACATCTTTAGTGTTCCGATATGTTTCATAAGGACATATTCCCACAAACGATAACGTGTCGTTTCGTCTTTGAATTCTTCTTTTAAGATACTAATAAATGTATCCGAAAACGCTTTATCAAAATAAGCGTGTCCTGTCATCAATGGTTCGCCGACGCCAATTTCGATATCTTTAATCAATTTACGTGAGTTCATTAATGCATAGAATTCCCCCGAAACATTTGCATGTTCATGAACTACTGCATAACTTGGCCCATACATATAGGGATCAAATGGATTTTCATCATAGTATATGTCTGAGACACAAAGATAGGTATTCTTAAATTGTGGTGCTACTTTCAAAATTGTTGAAATATTGTTGTAGCGGTAATAGTCTTCATTGATGGCGATTTTTACATTGAACTTGTCTTCTAAATAAAAGAACTTCTCTTTCATGTAACCAAGAACCAGTGTGATATCCTTGATTCCGGATGCTTGTAATTGCTTAATTTGCCGTTCGATAAGGATTTCACCGTGAACTTTCAAGAGCCCTTTTGGGTTTTCGTAACCGAGTGGTGCAATCCGGGAGCCCATTCCTGCAGCCATAATAATCGCATTGTCGACTTTATACTGCTGCATGACAGCTGTTCCCTTTTCAGTAATTTGGTTGTCTTTGATATACTCGTTTTCGACTAAAGTGTTTAGAACACTGTTAACACTACCCAAAGATAGTTGGTTAAGCGCACTTGCGTCACGCTGTGTTGTAAACTGATTGAGATGAAATAGTTTTAGGATATCAAATTCGTTTTTTGTTATCATATATTTCTCCTTGTTCATAATTTCCTTAATTCTACCATAAAATGAACGAAAGCAATATATTTAACGATGTTATTGTTGTAAAATTCAGAAATCACATTTTTCCAGTATAAAAAAACGGTCGTTTTCGACCGTTTATCATGAATTATTTATTTTTATTAAAATCAAGATATTCTTCGTAAGTACCAAGATAATCAAACACAGAACCATCTGCTTTAAAATCAAAGACTCGTGTTGCTGTTGTTTCGATAATTTGATGATCATGGGATGCAAGAATGATTGTACCCGGGAATTTAATGAGCGCATTGTTTAATGCAGTAATTGATTCCATGTCTAAGTGGTTTGTTGGCTCATCAAGTAAGAGCACATTGGCACCTAAAATCATCATTTTTGACATCATGCAACGCACTTTCTCTCCACCAGAAAGGACATTAACTTTCTTCAATGCATCATCGCCACCGAATAACATACGTCCCAAGAATCCACGAACAAATGTTTCGTCTTTTTCATCCGAGAATTCCATTAACCAGTCGACGATGCGCTCATCAACTTCAAAGTTCTCTTCAAAATTTTTATTAAAGTATGCATATTCAACACTAGATCCCCAGTTAATTGAACCTGAATCAGCAGGTGTCGTTTCTGAAATGACATCAAAGAACATTGACTTTGCAAGTTCGTTTTCACCGACTAGGGCTACTTTTTCGCCATTTCCAACAGTAAGGTTGAGATTTTTGAAATAGGTAATGCCATCCCCTGTTTTTGTAAGGTCTTCAACTTGTAAAATTGAAGTACCTAAACTACGTTTTGGTTTAAATTCGATAAATGGGTAACGTCGTTTTGAAGGTTGCATTTCTTCGATATTAATTTTTGCTAACGCTTGTTTTCGCGATGTTGCTTGTTTAGATTTCGAGGCATTCGCACTAAAACGAGCGATGAAGTCTTGAAGTTCTTTGATTTTTTCTTCTTTTTTCTTGTTCGCATCTTTCATTTGACGAAGCATCAACTGACTGGATTCATACCAGAAGTCGTAGTTTCCGACAAAGAGTTGAATCTTGCCATAGTCAATATCTGCAATATGGGTACATGTTTTATTTAAGAAGTGACGGTCGTGAGAAACCATGATAACAGTTGTGTTGTCTAAGTTCATAATAAACTCTTCCAACCATTGAATTGCTTCAATATCAAGGTGGTTCGTCGGCTCATCCAGTAATAAAATATCTGGATTACCAAATACCGCTTGTGCCAATAAGACTTTAACCTTATCAGCCGCAGGAACATCCGCCATTTTAGCTTCATGATATTGACTGTCAATTCCAAGACCATTTAAAAGCATGAATACTTCGGTTTCAGCATTCCAACCATCCATATCTGCAAATTTTTCTTCCAGTTCACCAGCACGAATTCCATCTGCTTCACTAAAATCTTCTTTAGTATAGATTGCATCTTTTTCTTTCATGATGGCATATAAGTCTTGGTTTCCCATGATAACTGTTTCTAAGACAGTAAATTCATCATATGCAAAATGATCTTGCTTTAAAAATGAAAGACGTTTCCCAGGTTGGACTGATACATGACCACCCGTTGCATCGAGTTCTTTTGATAACAACTTTAAAAAAGTTGACTTACCAGCACCGTTTGCACCGATAACCCCATAACAGTTACCCTCTATAAAATTGATGGATACATCTTCAAATAAAGCCTTCCCATCAAACATTAATGATAAATTATTTGTACTAATCACACGCATTCTCCTTTTGAATCCAATCAATTATATCATAAAAATAGAAACGGTACGTATTCATTGTCTCGAGATCAGTACTTCTTGAGTGATGGGCTTGAACTGATATTCATTTACATCTAAAATAGAACCATATTGAGGTGAATTTATGAACGCAGAAATTATTAATGTTGGTACTGAATTATTGATGGGAGATGTTGTAAACACAAATGCAACATTCATCGCTAAACACTTACAAGATTATGGAATCAACAATTACTTTCAGACAGTAATTGGCGATAACCCCGCCCGCTTAGAAGCACAAATCAAACAATCACTTAGCCGTAGTGATATGGTCATCATCACGGGCGGTCTAGGACCAACATATGATGATGTAACGAAAGAAATCGTTGCTCAAGCATTAAATTTGGAAATGGTCATGGATTTGGCATCAAAAGAACGGATTGAGTCTTATTTCAAGAAATCACATCGCACTATGCCTCATAACAACCTTAAGCAAGCTATGATTCCAGACGGTTCGCGAGCATTGGATAATAATTACGGAACCGCACCCGGTGTACTCATCGAGCAAAATGACAAAATAGTCATTTTATTGCCAGGACCACCTCGGGAACTGAAACCGATGTTTATGAATTCTGTTATCCCGTTTCTCGCAGAAAAACGCGACTTTATGATTGTTTCCGATCGTGTTTACATCCAGGGTATTGGGGAGTCTCACATCGAGGAAGCGCTCTCTAGTTTAATGATAGAAAGCACCAATCCAACCATTGCCCCCTATTTGCATGAAAATGGGGTCATGTTACGTGTTAGTGCTCGTGCACGTTCACAAGCCGAAGGCCATGCTTTGAATCAGAACGCAGTCAACGTCATTCTTGAAACCTTCCCAGATAATATTATGGGAGTGAATATCGGATCGTTAGAAGAGGAACTGGTTCTCGAATTGACGAAACGCAATCAAACTATCGCAACGGCCGAAAGTTGCACCGGTGGCTTACTTGCGAAACGTATAACGGATGTTAATGGGAGTTCCGCCATTTTCAATTATGGTGCAGTCACATATTCAAATACCATGAAGAATCAAGTCCTCGGTGTCGATTCGTCTCTTTTTGATTCAGTAGGAGCAGTTTCAAAAGATGTAGCTGAAGCAATGGCACTTGGCGTTAAAAAACTTGCTAAAGCTGATTATGGTATCGGAATAACGGGAATCGCAGGTCCGACTGGCGGAACTGTTGAAAAACCTGTAGGAACTGTCTATATCGCCCTAGCAACGGCAGATGGATGTATTACTGAAAAATATATGTTTGGACATCGCCATCTTGATCGCGAAAGTGTTCGTTATGCAGCATCTCAGGCGGCACTTGCCTTAATTCATAAACACTTAAAATAAAAAGCCGTAAAGGCTTTTTTTACTCTTTCCCATCATGCGTCGATAGCAATTCTATGGCCGCTGGTTGTAAGTTGATAGCTTTAATGCGTTCAGTATCAAATTTGGGTTTTCGATTATAGTAACACAACCCATTTTTTTCTTGTTCAATATCATACAATTGTGTGTAACAATAGCCAAACAATTGTGGGTGCTGAAGTAAAACATTTGTAAGTCCTTCATAGCGATCTAAAAATTCAGTTTCAGATTGTGGTTCTGTACCATAACCCCATGAACTTTCACCACTTGGATCCCATTTGATACCGCCATATTCGCTAATACAAAATGCCTGTCCTGATTTATAGGTTTGTCGGGCATCATGTTCATCCCAGAATGCACCATTTGGGTGATGAATCCCTTGGAAATGATACCGTAATTGATCGACATCTTGAGTATAATCATGAACATCATAAAAATCAGTAACAACATGATAATTTCCACTCGTATCAACACATGGTCGTGTTGGGTCCATGTCTTTAGTCGTTCGGTAAATTAACTCGATAATTTCGTCACGTTGAGGCCTTTCCTCAACATTCCATGTCTCGTTGAATGGACTCCAGGTGATAATCGATGGGTGATTAAAATCTCGTTTAACGAGTTGTTGCCATTCGGGTAGGAAATCCGTAATCGATTGGTAATTCGAAAGATCAATGCCCCAGTTTGCCATTTCGGCCCAGACCATGAATCCAGCGCGATCACAATGGTAGTAGAACCTCGGTTCAAACGCCTTTTCATGCAACCGTGCTCCATTAAAACCCATAGATTGACTTAAAGTAATATCATGTTTTAGGCTTTCATCATCCTTCGCGGTATAAACACCATCTTCATAAAAGCCTTGTATCAGCACAAACCGTTGAAATATTGTTTTACCATTGAGCTTAAATTCATACCCGTCAAGTTCAATTTCACGCATCCCAAAATAACTATGAACGGTATCATCTTCAAAAGAGAATGTGACATCGTACAATGCACCTTCACCGATTTCCCATAGATGTAGCTCATCCAATTCTATTTGAACAAATCCATGCTTATTGAGAGTCGTTCGATGCTGTCCGACACACCTTCCATCATAGGTGATTTCAACTGATAATTGCCCTTTTCCTGTAGCAAAAGCTTCAATCGCAATTGTACTATTATGGATGTTTGGATAATATCGAATGCTTTCGAGTCGTGTAAAAGGCACAAACTCTAACCACACAGTCTGCCATATACCCGTTGTGCGGGTATAATCACAACCTCGAGAGTAGTAAAAAGAACTTTGTTTTCCTTTGGGTTGTCTTCCCGAACGGACATCATCCTCAACATAAACAGTCAAAGTATTGATACCTACATGGACATGCTCTCGAATTTCAAATGAAAATGAATCATAACCACCTTCATGAGCTCCTATTGACTGACCGTTCACAAATATTTCTGTTTTATAATCGACCGCACCGAAGTGAAGTATAATTTCGGATTGCAGATGATCTACACCAATCTCAAAATCTCTTTGATACCATACTGCCGGCATAAAATCAGTATATTCAATACCACTAAGCTTGCTTTCTGGAGGATACGGTACGGTTATTTGCCGTATAAATGTGTGCTCTTTTTGCCATTGACGATCTAAACCGCTTTTTCCAAAATCAAAATCAAATTTCCATAATCCATTTAAATTTTGCCAAGTTTGGCGTTCAAATTGCGGATTCGGATGTTCATGTCTGGGTATACTATTCATTTGAGTTCTCCTTCTATTTTATCTATAATTGAATTATACAATCACCAATTTCAGAAATGGTGGATATTTCAATCAATTAAGTGAGGAATACACGCATGAAAGAACATATACTTAGTTTTTTACCCAGTCATTTTCAGACACCGACCCTTTTTCGTATTGAAATTGCGGGAATCACATACCCATTCACCACGTATCATGTCCAACGCCAACATTCGCATATCTATAGTTTTGAGTATGTTGTATCTGGATCTGGAACGTTGAGAATTGATGGTGTCGAATATATTGTGCAACAAGGCGATGTTTTTTTTCTACCTAAGCACCATGATCACGAATATTGGTCAAACCCCAAAAATCCTCTTCATAAACTATGGATTAATGTGTCAGGCAGTTTATGCGATCACCTGCTTCAAACATATCACATTCACAATAATTATGTTTTTCGGAATTTGGATGTATTTGATTGTCTCTCTGAGCTTCTGGTTATATGTGAAAATTATTCTTTAACGCCGCAGCAACGATCACAGCAAACATCGCTTCAATTTCATAAATTGATTCTTCTTATTCACGACCATTCCATCAAAAACGATGCATTACATCTCAGCGAATCTGTCTACAAGGCGAAACAACGATTCGATGATTCAGTGTTTACAACCATATCGATTAGCGACGTCGCCGCACATGTGAATATGTCATCCTCACAACTAACCCGACTTTTTAAGCAGCAACTTCACCAAACGCCTTACAATTACCTTCTTGATAAGAAACTCGAAATGGCACAATTACTGCTCTCGGAGTCTTTTTTAACAGTTCAACAAATTTCTGATCGGTTGGCGTTTTCCGACCCGCAGTATTTCTCTAATATTTTCAAACGCAAAAGTGGATATACACCCACTCAATGGCGGAATACTAATCGCCGTAAATCCGATTAACTCATGGTGAATTATCATGCAATTAACTCTATCCCACAAAAAAAGGAGCCAAGTTTTTACTTGCTCCTTTTTCAATATCGTACTTTGATTACTTTAAAACTATATACTGCTTTTAACTAATAATACGATAGATTCGATATGTGTTGTTTGTGGGAACATATCAACTGGTTGAACACTATCAATGTTATAGCCAGCAGATACGAATGGTTTTAAATCACGAACGAGCGTTGCAGGATTACAACTTACATACGCAATTTTCTCTGGACTTAAGGCAATAACGTCATCAACAAATGATGATTCAAGCCCTTTTCGAGGTGGATCAACAACAACTACATCTGGTTTTAACGATAGTTCTTTAATTCCCTCAATGACATCACCTGCAATAAACGAAATATTTGAGATTTCATTAATCTCTGCATTCTTAACGGCAACGATGACGGCTTCTTCAACAATTTCAATTCCAACAACTTCTTTAGCTCTTTGAGCAAGACTCAGTGATATTGTTCCAATTCCAGAATAAGCATCAAGCACGACTTCTGTTCCATCAAGTTGAAGTGTATCTAAGAGTGTTTGATAGAGTACTTCCGCTTGCGGAGTGTTCACTTGTAGGAATGATTCCGCTGTGACCTCATAAGTGTTGTCAAGAATAACTTCTTTGAATGTTTCCTTGCCATAAACAACTTTTGATTCTGGACCCATTATAGCTGCGGTTTTAAGTGGATTCACATTGTGAATGATACTTACAATATTATCCGATAGAGCTGCAATTGCCGGAACAATTTTAGATTGCGGGAACAAGCTCTTCGAACGTGTTACTAAAATAACCATTACTTCTCCAGTATTTTGACCATGGCGAACAATGATGTGACGAATGTTTCCTGTATTTGTACGAGCATCATATGGTTTTTCATTAAACTCAACGAGAATATCTCGAATTCCAACAACAATTTCATCAATTCCAAGTGCATTAATTTTGAAGTTGTTAACGGGGATGAGTTGGTGCGAGTTATGTTTAAAGACTCCAATCTCCATAGCATCATCAACTTTTCGAACTGGAACTTGAGTTTTATTACGGTAATGCCATTCATTTTCGGCTCCAATAATATGATTTACCAATACATTTTTAAACATTGGGTCTTTTTTGAAAGCATCCTCAACAATCTTCGTTTTGAGTTCTAATTGTCGGGAATAACTTACATGTTGGAGTGGAATAGTACTATTTAGTGCAAGATCTTTCGATTTTACATGGACGCGATCTTGTGATGGAATGAGAAGTTCAGTAATACGACCAAAGGCATATTTTTTTTCAACACGATCAAGCTTTACTAACGCAGTTTCGCCCGTAATTCCTCCCTCAACAAAAATAGGATAACCGTCGACTTTAGCGACGCCTTTCCCTTCGTATGACATATCAATAAATGTCAATTCAAGAATATCATTTTTCTTTAATGAATCAGTATTCATGGTTTCCTTCTTTCTTCGATTATGTTATCGATTGTGGTTTAAATTTCTTAATAAAATCATGGTTACAGCAATGTGGAGTTTACATTGGTGCTGAAAGATCCCGCATGAATTTTAGTTATTAAAAATTTCGAACATGTTTAGTATATGATTTTGGGCTATATATGTAAACAGATATCCTTCATATCTCAAAAGAAAAGCATCTTAAAAGATGCTTCATTAATTCTTTTTAGATTTCATAGTCAATTTGGTAGGCTTTCGCATCGGTATTGTAGTAGCCATAGGATATTTCAACAACTTCACCCTCCGCGTTTTCTGTGTGACGTTCACGACATAACACAGGTTGGTCTTCGAGCTTTAGAATCTTACGAATCATCGGTTCGACATCCACAACAACATAGAAACGGTCACTAAAATGTGCCACATCAAAGCCTTTAAGAGCAAGCCATTTGTACAATGAATTTGATTCAATTTCATTAATGGCATGTTTTATCGACATGACTGGAAAATAGTGTTCAAACGTAATGTATGGTTCACCATCCAAATAGTACATGCGTTTTAGGCACGTTGCGGACTCACCAAATGCCTCAAATAATGTGGCATTATTTTGTACATCAACAACGCCAATTTCCATAAGTTCTTTTTTCAACTCGTGCTGCTTTTCAAGAATTGAAGAAAATGAATTTGCTTTTGAGAGCCGATTGAAAAGTCGATTACTTAGAACAGTCGTTCCTTTACCACTCTTTTTCTCAAGATATCCTTCATTACTCAGTATTTCTACCGCATTACGAACTGTAATTTTACTAACAGCAAACATTTCTTCTAATTCACGCTCTGTCGGAATGTAACTGCCAACAGGATAACGGCCCGAGAGAATGTCTTTCTTAATTTGTTGTGCAACTTCTAAATACAATAATTTTTTTCTATTCACTGACATACCTCCCTCAATCCCTTAGTTTCTACAATTATAGCTTATTAACAGCTAATATACAGTATGAATGCAAATATTATGATGTTTTTGTTATTCTTCAACAATTTTTCCGATATCTTTAAGCTCGATTGAGACCCGTCCATTGATGTCGGTTTTAATATCAATTATGTTTTGGACATCCAAAATATCAAGCGGCAGGATAATTTCGATACCTGATTCCGTTCGAATACGGTGTTTTTTTATCGTTGCCGTTTTATTCATGAGTTTCAAATTAATGAGGTCCGTAACGTTATTTGCTTCAAAAGCGTTATGAATCAGCGATGCTTCGTGTTCGTCAATATCCTCAAAAATTTCCTTTAAGATTTGCTCGGGTTCAATCTCATCATACAGCTCCACGTTATCTGTAATAATTTGTCGCGCTTTGATTGTATTTGGTAATCGGTCAACATCACGCTGATCAGAAATCGATTGAATCAAGGTATCAACAACTTGAAATGACTGTTTAGAATTAGCAATCAAGGTCGTATCTAAAAAAGTTTCAATGGCATCACGATTGGCTGGCACTGCCTTAACTCGGGTATCGCCAGTTGTTAGATCGATTAAAAATCCTGCTTGAACACTTGCGAATCCACTTGGCATAATTGCGTGGTTGTATACCAATGCATTTTCAACTCCCTGAACATTTTGCGTGATTTTGATGACACCGTCTTTGCTTAGAAGTTCAAACATACCAAACCCAACAGACTCTCCTAAATCAGCAAGTACAAACACAAGATTGTTACTCGTATAGTCCATATTTTGGATATACTGTTCGAACCATTGGCGGGCTAAATCTTGCGTGGTTTCCAAGAATGGAAATTGAGTTCCGATTAGAGCTTTAAAGGGACTGCGATCGCCAATTGTTGCCCGTGTCGTTGAAGTGCTGTTTTGCATCCCTTTCACAAGTTTAAGTAAGTAGTTTTCAATTGCATGCTGATTGTTTAAGTTCAGCGGTTGTTGTGACAAAATTATTGATTTGAGATCATCATCCAATGTATGAATGATTGCTTTATTAATATCCATAGTTACCCCATTATTCTACTGTGATTTGACGCAGTTTACTGCCTTTATCAGTCTTCATTATAACAATTTGTTGCGGAATACGCTCTTTAAGTTCAGAAACATGTGAAATTATACCGACGAGACGATCGTTCGATGCTAAGTTTTGTAAGGCATCGACAGCTGATTGAAGCGACTTATCATCCAATGTTCCGAAACCCTCATCGATAAACATTGCTTCTACACTTACAACACCCGAACTATTTTGAATTACATCTGAAAGCCCCAGGGCCATTGATAACGATGCTTTAAATGATTCGCCACCGGATAACGATTTTACGCTACGACGTTTACCCGTCCAATAATCCATGACATCAAGATCTAGCCCTGATTTTTCGCGCTTGTTGCTTGCTATTTCTTGACGAACGAGTTCATATCGCTGAGCAGTCATAATCTTAAAACGCTTATTCGCCTCATGAATAATATATTCAAAATAAGCACTTTGAATATAATTTTCGAGCGTAATTTTATCACGTCCTTGAAGTTCACCATTCATGACTCGCGCTAAATCGGACACTGTTTGATATTCGTGCAGGTTCGCTTTGCTTTGTTGATACAACTTTTGAAGACTGTTATGAATTTCATCATGCACAAGATAGTCTCGCATGGAAATATTCCGTTGTTGTTGGTTGGTCTCACGGTGGGTTTTATTTTCGTTAATTGCTTCTAAAAGCACTGGTTTTGACCCTTCTTCAATTGGACTAACTTGCGATCGTAATGCCTTCAGTTCGGTTTCGACATCCCGACTATTTTGTTTATAGTTTTGAATTAGCGTTTGTTCCTGCTTGTATGCGGCTTCACTCATTAGCGTGTCTTTGTATGTTGCCAAACTGTCAAGGTGATACTCTCTCAGTAATTGATTTAACGACACGTTAAGTATTTCTAGCGCTTTATCTGTTTGTTGTATTTGGTCAACATTGTGTTTCATTGTAGTTTGAAGCACGAGTCGATCATTTTGAGTTTTCATAACTGCAGCATCATAGACGTCTACAATAGATTCAAGACGTTGTTTCGCTTCCTCGTGCATTTTTAGATGTGCTTGAGCTTCATTTAATGTATCGAAAGATACACTGCTTTTGATTGCTGAAAGTTCAGTTTTAAGCGTCGTTTCTTCTGTTTTTTTAGACTGAATTTGCTGCGTTAATGTTTCAAGCGTATGATCTAGATTTTTTTTGTCATCAAGAAGTTGCTGCTTATTCGCTATTTTCGTTTGATAAGTCGAAATCTTACTTTTTAGTGTATTAATTGTAGTAGATTGATCGTTGATTTGTGCAATAAGAGTTTCTAACAATGAATCATTGTATGCATCATAGTCCGGAATTTGGACAAGGCTTGATTCAGAATCATCACGTCGCGTCTTCAATTCCCCCAATTCCGCAAGATGCTTTTGGAATACAGTTTCTTTACTTTGACGAACTTTAAGTGCGTCTTCAACCGTTTCCTGAGTCACTAAAGCATCATGGAATTCGGCAATGTGTGGATGCTCTAGAGATCCACAAACAGGACATGGTTCACCATCTTGTAGGTCTTTAGCAATGATTCCGGCTTGATTCATAAAGAATGTCTTTTGAATATCCATGGTTACTTTATTTTGCATCTTTAATTCTTGTTCAACATCTTGAACCGCTTGTTGTTTCGCAACGAATGAAGCTTTGAGTTGCATGTTGATGCGAATCTTTTCAAGCACTGATTCAATATGTTGTTTTTGAGTATTTAATGCTTGTTGGGTATCGTGCGCTTTAATTAGCATATTTTGTTGATTCACAATTTCAGCTTCAGCCAGTGCAACTTCCTCTAAACGCTTTTGTATTTTCAAGTTTTTCAAGTTTGTTTGGTCATACGAAGCAAGAAGCTGAGTTAATGCAAGCTGATGTTTATCGAGGTTTGTCTGTAGGGTTCTAAGTGCTTCATATTTTGGCATCAATCGTTCTAATTCTTTCATTGCATAGGATCGATTTTGAATCATGGTGCGGTGGTCATCCATTTCAGTTTTTTGTGCTTCTAATACCCCTATCTTCTCGTTTACAATCATTTCTTGGTTAAGAAGTTCTTGGTACTCGTTGCTTAATTTTTGTGAAATGGCTATCGTTTCTTGATACGATTTAACGATTGGATTGACTGCAGCAACCATTGTATCGTACTGAGCTAGGTCCTTTTCATGTTGAAGCATCTGCGTGCGTTGATGTTGGAGCGTTTCATGACGTTTCGTCAGTGCATCAATTTGCTGCGTTAGTGCTTCTTGAGTATTAATTCGTGTTAAAGTGTCTTGTAACCCAATTGCTTCTGTTTCTAAACGCTGCGCACATTGCTCAAGGTCTTTGATTTCAGACTGAGTAACAGCAATATATTGACTTAATTGGCTTAGCACCGTTTGAAGATCAAAACTATCCATATCTGAAGCATCAAAACCTTTGATACGCATCAATTGGTCATGTGCTAGTTTTTGAATGCTATCCAACTCTCGTCGAACAAGAAGAGATTGCTCCTTTAATTTTTTCTGCACGGTATCATAAAGTTGCGTACTAAAAATTTTTCGAAAAATTTTACTTCGGTCGGAACTGCTTGCAGTAAGTAACGATAAAAACTCTCCTTGAGCAATCATAACAATTTGTTTAAATTGTGCTGCATCCATACCTAATAGGCTTTCAATCCTATTTTTAACGTCACTAATGCTATCGAATTGTGTACCATCTGGCATTGTTAAAACAACTGTCGGCTCTTGAGTGGTTGTGCCTTCTCCTCTTAGTTTAGGGCGTTCGTATCGTGGTGTTCGACGAATCGTATACGTTTCGTTAAAATGTTCAAACTCCAAAACTACCGCGGTTTCTATCTCTGCTGACGCATAGTCACTTCGTAAGGTATCGCGCTGGCGCATTGACCCACTCGCATCTTCATACAATGCATAGGAAATAGCGTCAAATATCGTTGTTTTTCCAGCACCAGTATCTCCAGATATAACATACAGACCATTCTGAAATTTTGAGAAATCTACTGTTGTCTGTTCTGCATATGGGCCGAAGGCACTCATTATTAATTTTTTTGGTTTCATGAGGCATCTCCAATCTCGTCTAAAAGAGAAACTACTAAGCGCTGCTCCTCATCATTTAAATCACGACCAGTCTGTTGTTCAAAAAAATCATGAACAAGTTCTAACGGTTTTTTTGATACCACTTCTTCAGCCCGTTGTAATGAACCATTATGTATGCTCAGCTGATTTTGAACTTCTAAGGTTAATGTGTTTGGATAAACACGTTGAAGACGTGTAATTGCATTATGAACAACGGTTTCATCCGTAATAATCGCATGGATATAATCTTGCGAGGTTTCGGTTTCCCCAATTTTTATGAGCTCATCAATTGGCCCTTTGATTACACGAACATCACGAAGCGGTTTAAGAGGTATTTGATCATAAACAACCGTATCATCGACAGTTACTAAGGTTACTGACTTTCGTTGTTGTGCCTCTTCAAATGCATACTTAAGAATTGATCCTGCATATCGAATTGTATCACTACCAATCCGCTGTGGTCGGTGAATATGTCCCAATGCCACATAATCAAACGCTTCAAGAATCGTAGTATTAATCGCATCGAGACCACCCAGGGTTAGTCCTGTCTCTGATTGAGCTATTTCAGGTTCACTACTACCACTCACAAAGAATTGATGACCTATCATGACGTTTTTACGATCTTTTTTGAGCTTAAGATGATCAAGAACAAATTGATACGCTTCTTGGTAATTTGAACTTTTAAAGTCTTCATAAACATTTGCAACATAGACTGGTTTAATAAATGGAATTGGATAGAAATCGACATTAGCAATTGTTATGGGATTAATCGTAGTGGTGAGATGTGTAATAACGTGAATATTCGTTCTCTCTAAGAGGCGCTTTCCTACCCCTAATCGATCATTAGAATCGTGATTTCCAGATATCACAATCGTTTCCAACTGATGACTGGCTAATTCAACAAGAAACCAATCCCATAAGGAAAAAGCCTCTTCACTTGGACTATTTTTATCATACACATCTCCAGCGATAATGAGTGCATCGACATGATGACGCTTCGCCATATCCAGTATTTGACGTAAGATGTATTTTTGATCTTCGATTAAAGAAACTTGCATTAAGCGTCTTCCTATATGTAAATCAGCACAATGTAAAAATTTCATGTTTCACCTCGGTTTAATATCTTTATTGTATCAATGTTTTAATCGTTCTCAAAGGAATAACAGCGAAGTGTCGTATAGTTTTGGTATTTCATCATCTTTAGCTAAATTAGGGTCAAAAAAAAGAAAGCAATTAGCTTTCTATGCTTTCTTTATTGTTGGGTTCGAATACGCCGCGGTACTTGATGTGCTTCAACCAAAGACCATTGTGTTAAAGTATCATCTACAGTTTCTACTTTGAGATAACTATGACGATCAATTTGGCCTTTTGATTCGAAACTAATAATTTTTTTATCCCCATCAGAGCTTTCAACTTCCAATTGATATTTAAAATTACCATTTGCAAGTTGAGAGATTTCAGCGTGTTCAGTCGATCCATATGCAGTGCGATAGTCTTTTTTGAATTGATCTTTCAGCAAGAACGCGACACCTACGAAAACAACTGCAACAATCAAAATTCTTTTAAGATTTTTGGTCATACCGGTTCTCCTTTATCTACTGCTATCTTACGCATTTTTAGACTAAACACCCATCGAATTCCAGAACATCTGACTTACAATATTGTCACACAAAAAGAGAAACGACCGTGTCATTTCTCTTTCGCATCAATTTAAAACGACTTACTTACCAAACACATTAAGCCAGGCTTGAAACAACAAGTATGATGAAATTGCTCCTGGATCTGTTGAATTCGCAATTGTTGTGACGTGTTCCACTAATTCATATTGCTTAGGAATCGCGACCTCTAAAACATCTCTGTTCGCAAAATGCCGCCACACTTTAAGCATCGGATGGTCACGAGGTGTCTGTCCACGTTTCGCAATCGCCTCATATCCTGAGTGAAACATCTCACTTGAAGGATCAATAGTATGCAATGCCATAGCATTAAATGCTGCACCATACAAGGGACCACACACTCCATCTAACTTCGCTAGCAAGGTCAACCCGACTTGCTTCATAAATTGCGAAGGGTCGGAATATGGACGCCGCTCCATCATTTCTAAAACAGCCTCTGATCCTTGTATGACATTAGTGCCATGATCACCATCACCGCTCATTGTATCGTAGTAATTTAAAAGTTCTTCGTTATCTTCTATCAATGCATTAAATTCCTGGATCCATAATTCGTACTGCTCTAATTCCATTATATTCTACACCTTTCTAATTTGATTATTACCGAATGCGTAATGCATCATTTTGAGATACGTAAACGCCCTTATAACGCAACTGAATCATGTTCTGTCGCACCTTGACTTCTACGTGTTATACCCATGGACCTTACAACAGCTTCATGCCATCCATTTATCATTACTTTGCGCGTTTCATAAGATATTTCAGGGTGCCATTCTGTGTTCATCACGGTTTGATTTTGTGCGCATTGATCATTTCCAAACAACCCAGTTGCATAACCCGCTAAGAAAGCCACACCGACGACAATGGCTGTATCTTGGTCAATGCATCTAATTATCGTGCCTGTCAGATTTGCCATAAATTGCATAAGAAAACTATTATTTGTCATTTTTGAACTAACATTTAACGTTGTCAAGGCCCCGCCCCAATCAGACTCCATTCCCTGAATAATATCATAGGACTGGTACGCAATTGATTCGAGTGCGGCACGAATAATATGCTCTCGTTTTGATGCACGGGTTAATCCCAATATATTTCCTCGAACTGGTTGATTGTTGCCAATCCGTAGCGCGTAGGTTTGTTTGGGAATAACATAAATACCGAGCGTATCTTCGACTTTCGTGGCAAAAAATTCTAAATCATCAGTTTTTTGAATAAGACCCAAATCTTGAAGTAACCAATGATTAACAACGGTGTCTGGCACGGTACTTCCTTCTAATGCATAGTTAACGTGGTTGTTGATCCCCATCGCTATCGTTGTATTTAAACCATGATTGCTGCGAATTAGTTTTGATCCTGTATTCATTATTAGTGAATTCCCTGAGTTATATGGATAACTGCCACTCGATCCTAAAAATGTTTGCCCAAGCAAAGCAGCTTGGTCGTTACCTATGATTCCAGTAATTGGAATCGTCGTGTTTTGGATCGTTGCATACCCATACATACCTGAACTATTTTTGACATCTGGAAGCATTTTACGTGGAATATCAAATATTTGAAGTAATGCATCGTCCCATGCAAGTGATGTAATGTTAAATAGCATAGTGTGGGCTGCATTCGTAACATCTGTTACATGTACTTTTTTGTGTGTTAGCTTATAGACAAGCCAGGTGTCAACAGTACCAAACAACAACTCTCCTTTTTCAGCACGAAGACGAGCTCCTGGAACATTATCCAATATCCATTTGATTTTTGATGCAGCATAGAGACTGTCAGGCGATAAACCTGTAGCCTCGTAAATGTGTTTCAAGATATTTTTGCCAAGCCGATGTAAGAAAATGTGTGATGTGACGTCATCGGTTGAAACAATTGCGTTGTATATTGGTGCCCCTGTATTTTTGTCCCAAACAAGCATAGTTTCCCTTTGATTTGCAATTCCTATTGCCGCTATAGACTTTATATCAATGCCCTGAGTCAAAACATCCGCTATCACTTGCATATGCGATTCCCAAATCACTTCTGGGTTGAGTTCGACCCGATGTAAATGAGAATAGATTGGTGATATTTCAACAGACGCAGATGCCACAATCTCTTTATTTTGATTAACAACAACCGCCCGTGAATGTGTTAACTCATGATGTAATACAACAATGTTTCGTTCCATAAATCTCCTTGGTTTTATCAATACGATACGGTAATTTGTTCAGAAGGTTTCATCAAAGTATTATGTGTGCCTACCCATATCGATGGTAGCGCTTTCTTGTTGCCTCATAATATCATAAATTAAGCAATTGTTTGTGACAGATGACTTATTCACATAAACTTTACAAAACTATCACATTTATAAAAACTACAAGTTCAAATCGTTTCGATCCCCGCATCGATAAAGTCAGATAAAAAAGAGGATGCTTGCGCACCCATAACTTTATTCACCGTTATTTTAATCTAACATTCAAACCGCTTAATTTATCCGGCAATCAAATAATCATTCTATTTCCAGTTTAAAGTACTATGTAAGGTTCGATCGAGTATTACGGTTTGAGATTTTTTGAACCCAATATCCAATACAAAGTCCTGCAATCATAAAATTCAACCACCCTAACCCAATTGACGCTAGTGGAACATATGTCTGATATGCGGTGAATAACGGTTTTAGAAATTCTTGACTTGCAAGAAACGGTAATTGCATCATTGTTTCAAACATAGCTACCACAACCATTACGCCAAGCATCATATTAATCACACGTTTCTTATCTAAAAATTTTGTAAAAAGCAACCCCATGATGACATGCATAATCGCTAAAGGATAAATAAAATTTAGAACCGGAATCGATAGTTGAATGATTGCTTCAAGCCCCACATTTGAAACTAAGAAGCCAGCACTAGCAATCACAACTGCCATTATTTCATAGGATACTTTCGGAATAATTGAGGAAAAGTAACGAGCACAACTCGTTATAAGACCGACGGCTGTGGTGATACACGCAAACGTAATTGTAATTCCAAAAAATATCAATCCAGCACTCCCAAAATAGTAATGAAATAATTGCCCTAATGCAATCCCACCATTCGAAGCGACAGGTAAAACATTTAAAGATGACGATCCAATCAAGAGAAGCATTGTGTAAATAAAAATCATCGCCCCACCCGAGATCAAAGACGCATATACAACATTTTTAACGAGTGATGATTGTGATTCTGGGTGGTTTTCTTTCGTTGATTGAACGATAACAAACCCAAACGATAGAGCCGCAAGCACGTCCATGGTTTGATACCCCATTTGAAACCCTGTTAGAAATGCCGAGGTTTCATAGGTTCCTGAAGGTAGCGTGTTCGATGCACTCCCTAATGGATTCATCATAAACATGATGAAGAAAACTACTAGAAAGATTAGAAAAAGTGGATTAATGATCTTTGCAACCCAAACCTCAATTTTAGAGGGTTTAATTGCAATTAGTAATGCACCGCCAAAAAATAAGAACGAGTAAACAAGCATACCTAATTGATGGTTAGCCTGAGGCATGAGTGCTTTAATCGCAACCTCGTAGGGCACTGTTGCCGTTCGAGGTAACGCGAACATTGGTCCGATTGTTAGGAGTAGCAAAATGGTAAACATACGCGCATATCGCCTTCCGTATGGTTGTAGCATGTCTTCTAGACTATCTGCTTTTGATCGCCCACAAACAATTACTCCTAGACTTGCCAACCCCACTGCAGTGAGTATGAAACCAAAACTTGATTGGGCAATATTTGAACCTGATAACTGGCCAATATTAACTGGAAAAATCAGATTTCCTGCTCCAAAAAATAAACCAAATAAGAGTGATGCAAGAACGATGCGTGATTTCATCCGTGTTAATACTGTTTGCTTCATAAGAATCTCCTTCAATTTTTCATTATCTTATCGCACATGTAACATGCTTTCAAGTATTTTCTGAATATACTTTCATCATTGGCCTATAATGCATCAAAAATACATATATAGACAAAAAAAACAACAATTTTCATGTTGTTTGAATTAACTTATTGGCGCGCTCGACAGGAGTTGAACCCATAACCTCTTGAGCCGTAATCAAGTGCTCTATCCAGTTGAGCTACGAGCGCATCACTTAAGGCTTAGTTATAATACCACCAACACCTTAAGAGTGCAACCCATTTCAGCCAATTACTTGATTTTATACAAAATTTAGACGTTAATACATTAAACGAAATGTGTTCTTACCATCCATCCATGCGATACAAAATTCTTGCATTCATTTTCTGATTTCGCTACTATTGGAAATAAGAGGTTTATCATGAAAAATAACAAACATATATTTATTGTATTAACTGCTTTATCGTTTATCGCTGCATTTATTAGTGTCTTAGGTATTTTTGAATTCGGTGACATGTTCATCTCATTTATGAGTGGAAATAGTGCACGACTGGGAATTCATATCGCAAACGGCCCTATTAAAGAAGTTGTCTTCTATACAGGTGCACTGACATTTTTTATGTTTGGTGTTTTTGTCGCGAACATTCTCGTTCCTACATTAGATGCTTTAGGTATGATCCAAATCATGCTTATCGAATGTGTCTTACTTAGTTTATCGCTTGTCATGGATTCAGTCCATGATTCGCTCCCTAGTTTTCTGTTGCTCACCTTTGCGATGGGCATGCAAAACCGACTACAATTCGCAATAAATGGATTAATCTTGGGTAAGGGTTACATGACTGGGGTACTTTATGCAATTGGCACAACGCTTGCACAATGGACTCGCAAGGAAAAATCAGGCATCGATGTTTTGATTATTGCATCAACGTGGATAGCATTTCTAAGTGGCGCAGTATGTGGAGCACTCAGTCTTTGGGTCGTCGATGATTTCTTCTCCTTAATCTTCCCGATTATCTTCATCATGACATTAGTGCTTTATGTTCGCGCACACTTCGATAGCATTGAAACCTCACTCAATCCAAAATTATAAATTTTCACACTTAAAAAGTCACATTCGAGAATGTGACTTTTATTTTAAATGTGGGTATGAATCGTTTGTTGCGTTTCAAAGGCTTCGAATACTGTTTCGAGAAGCACCATCACGCGCATGACTTCCTCATTCGCAACGTATGGCGTTGCAGTCCCCGCCACAACCGCTGCAAAGTTATCGTAAAACGTTGTATCCAATGTCAACGGTTCAGGAAGTGGCTTTCGCTCTAATGACGCTTCACGAAGCGGTGCCATCGTTTTTGTAAAACCTGCACCCGCACGAATTGGTTTTGGTGGTACATGATCAACATTAGCGCGCAATAGCACCATTTCACCATTTCGATTCCAGTCATGGATGACCGCAGTTCCCGTTAACCCTTTGACATACCACCGTGGTAAAGTAATGAAATTAGTCGTTGCAACCTCGATGTGCGCTCGAATACCATTTTCAAAAATAAGTTGAGTTACAAATCCATCATCAGAATCATGACCCAAAACAAACGATAAATCGCTAGAAACCGACATAACTGGGCTCTTTATCATCATGAGAAGTTGATCAAAGACATGAACACCCCAATCATAGACCATTCCGCCACC
Source organism: Erysipelothrix aquatica (assembly GCF_009828775.2). Taxonomy (GTDB): domain Bacteria; phylum Bacillota_I; class Bacilli_A; order Erysipelotrichales; family Erysipelotrichaceae; genus Erysipelothrix; species Erysipelothrix aquatica. The sequence goes on from NZ_WTSY02000003.1 coordinate 38,966, forward strand.
ATGGACTGCTTCACAACGCCAGTCACCTGGAATGCCATTGCCACCATGAATTCGTGATTCAATATGAAAGACATCACCAATCTCTTGGTTTTCATAAATATTTCGAATGATTAAGTAATCATCATCCCAACGACGATTTTGGTGAACCATAAACGTGCGCTCCATTGCCTTAGCAACAACCATGATTCGTTCTAAGGAAGCTGCTGTTAATGTAACAGGTTTCTCACAAATAACGTGTTTCCCCGCTTGCAGTGCTTGAATCGCAATATACTCATGATAATCGTTCGGTGTTGCAATAAGAATTGCATCAACGCCATCATCATCAAGGACTGTTTCAAAAGTTTGGTACATAATAAATCCATCCAACCCTGCCTTCTCAAGGTTATCTGGGTCCGTATCATAGGCACCGACACATTGAACATGTCGTGTTTGAGAAATTAAATCTTTTGCATGATGACGTCCCATGCCACCATAGCCAATAATTACTAAATTTAACATTGTACACTATCTCTCCTGTGTTAGATTACTTCGAGTGCTTGTCGGTTTCCGAATGCACGATGAATTTTGGGTGTGGGTGTTACCCATTTGACCCCATTTCGAATAATTGATTGAATATGGGGATCATAATACGTTGGGTAGGTTTCATGACCGGGTCTAAAATAGAATATTTTGCCATGCCCACGTGTAAATGTGCATGCACTTCGGAAAACTTCGCCCCCTGTAAACCATGATACCATTAAAACATCATCAGGTTTGGGAATATCAAAGAATTCACCATACATTTCTTCATTTTCCAGCTCAATATATTCGGGAATTCCACGCATTATAGGGTGAATTGGATCAAGAACCCATAATCGTTCCTTTTCCCCTGCTTCACGCCATTTCAAATCACAACTCGTTCCCATGAGTCGCATAAACAGCTTCGACATGTGCCCTGAGTGCAACACAACAAGTCCCATACCATTCAAAACTTGATTTTTAAGCATTGTCACGATATCATCTGAGACTTTATCGTGTGCCAAATGTCCCCACCACAACAACACATCAGTATTTTTCAAGATTTCGCGAGATGCGTCTGTATCGTGATTTTCGAGTGTAACCACTGAAATCGTGTCGTTTTCGTGTCTAAGCATTTCTGCAAGCACAGTATGAATACCCTCAGGGTACACAGCTTTTACAGCATCATGTGTTTGTTCATGTATAAATTCATTATAAATTGTGATGTTCATTAGACCCACCACATTTCAGCAGATGCATCATGTATCATGACTGCCTTGGTATTCTTAACGGCACGTGCAAACCCTTCTTCAATTGACATGAGTGGGTCCTCGTGTTCAATGCTTATTGCACCATCATAACCATAAATCCGTAAATGACTCATCATATCTGACCAAATTTTCAAATCGTGACCACACCCTACACTTCTAAATGTCCAAGCTCGTGTCGTAACATCACCATACGGTTGCATATCTGTTACACCATACATGTTTATATTATCTTGATCCATATAAATGTCTTTGGCATGGAAATGGACAATGGCAGATTCTCGACCGAGTATTTTAATCGCCGCTACTGGATCAATGCCTTGCCACCACATGTGTGATGGGTCAAAGTTTACACCAATATATTCAGATGTTGCATGACGAAGTTTCAATGCCGTATAGGGACTATGTACTGAAAATCCGCCGTGCATTTCAATGCCAATTTTAACATCTAAGGATTCGGCTACTTGCGCAATGTCTTTCCAATATGGAATTACTTTCGTTTCCCATTGCCACTTATATATTTTCTGATATTCAGTGGGCCATGATAATGTAGGCCAGTTTGGATAGCTTGCAGTTTCACTGTCCCCTGGGATTCCTGAAAATGTGTTTACAACAGGAACGCCTAGAAGATGTGCGAGCTTCAAGGTGTCACGAAGTGTTTTATCGGCCAATTCTGCCTCTTCTCGATTTGGGGAAAGTGGATTGTTATGGCAACTCAGTGCACTAATCGTGATGTCGTGGTCCGCAAACTTTTGAAGATAATCTTGACGTGCCTTTTCACTTTCTAAAAGATGGTTAACAGGACAGTGATGACTCCCTGGATTACCACCACTTCCTATTTCTAGCACACTTAATCCAGCTTGCTGAGCGCGAATCAGTAGTTCATCTAATGATAAATTTGCAAAAAGCGGTGTAAATACGCCTAATTTCATTGTGTGTCCTCCTCAAAATATACAGGCTTACCTGTGCTTGCTGATGTATAGATGGCTTCAAGTATTTCAGTTACAATCAACGCCTCATACGGATCAACGACTGGTGGTGTATCCATAGTGATAGCATCAATCCATGCCCGTGCCTCTAGATATCCCGGCTCTGTTCCTTTACTATCGTAGAAATCAACGCCCCCAATTTCGAAATCTATATTTTTTTGATAAAGGGCTCCGTATTCCTCACCGTTGAGTCGTAATCCTTGTTCCATATCTGCACCCATCTTGGTTCCATAAAGAGATGTTTTTGCCTCTCCAACATCTAATGTGTTCAAAGCCCAACTCGATTCCAGGATAATAGTTGCACCATTCTCCATTACAACGAACCCAAATGCCGAATCCTCGACGGTAAATTGGGTTGGATCCCATGATCCCCACGCATTCGCAGCATCGGGTGTTTGACTTAGTTCATGATAAGTTGTTCCGACCGCATACTTTGGCTTATAGTTATTCATCATCCACAACGTTAAATCAAGTGCATGTGTTCCAATGTCGATTAGCGGTCCGCCTCCTTGAGCTTCCTCATCTAAGAACACACCCCAAGTTGGAACAGCACGGCGGCGGATTGCTTTGGCTTTCCCCAGATAGATATGTCCCAATTGATTTTCTTGTGCAATCTTTTTTAAGAACATGGAATCGCTACGAAAACGATTCTGATAGCCGACAGTTAATTTCTTATCATTACGCTTTGCTGCAGCAATCATTTCACGAGCCTCAGATGCGTATTTGGCCATCGGCTTCTCGCACATGACATGCTTTTTGTGATCCAGCGCTGCAATTGTGATAGTTGCATGGGTGTTGTTTGGTGTTAAAACATGAACAACATCCAATGGCTCCGCCAATAAATCTAAATAATCGGTGTATACACGTGCATCCGGTGTTCCATATTCGTCTTTTGCTTTAGTCGCTCGTTCGACGTCAAGATCACAAAATGCGACAAGTTCCACATCATCCAATAATTTTAGATTGGGTAAATGTTTCCCAAAAGCAATACCACCACAACCAATAATACCTATTTTAATCATAATTCGCTCCTTTTGATCGCTGATTCTTCGACACGATCTTGAATGTTTTTTCGATACTGTAAGGGACTATCCATTACATGTTTGCGAAACACGCTATGAAAGGTCTTAACACTTTGAAACCCCGATTCAAATGCAACCTCAGAAATACTCCAGTCTGTTGTAACTAAATACCATTTAGCGCGATTGATTCGGAATTCATTCAGAAATTCTACAAAGGTTTGACCGGTATGCTTCTTAAAAAATCGTGTAAAGTAATAACTGTTATAACCAATATGATCCGAAACACGTTCGAGAGAAATATCATGGTCATAATGTGCCTCAATGTAACGGTAGACACGATTCAATTTATCCAAAACATCTTGATTCTTGATACTTGGTGCCAATATATCTGAGCCACTTTGTTTTAATGGGAAGTTTCGAAATGTATTAACATAAAATCCGTAGAGTAATTCTTGGATGCGGAAACGAAATGCAATATCTTTCGATTCGATTTCATGCCCAATTGTGGCAATAAAATGATAAATTTGTTCGCGAATCGTTTGATTCCAATGAATACTATAGGGTTCAATTAAGTTCAAATGCTTAACGAGGTCACTGGCAGATGTTTCGTGAGTGAAAAACGTTGGATCAATTTGCACTACCAAACGAACGCTTCCTGGTGAGCTCAAAAAATAATGGCTTATTCCACTATTAACGATATAAATATCTCCTTTTTCAAGGGTAAAGACATGTTCTTCGACACCTAAGTTAAGGATTCCTTCTTGAACATAAATGAGTTCAATTTCTTGATGCCAATGTGGTGCAGTTAAGACACGGCCTTCATGACGATAATACATAACCGGAAGATCGTGTTCAAAGATTGGACGTTCTAAATATTTAATCATGCTATCCCTCACTTCTATGTTTATCATACACCACCAAGTAAGCGGATACATCACACTTCGTTACACATTTGTCTTATATATTGACTTTCTTAGACAAAGTGCCGAAATTCGATATCCGTGAAATTGCGGTTGTATCTCAAAGAAATAGGTTTATAATTTTACATAAGAGATTGGAGTAACATATGAAAACTATTAAAGATTATGGCATGGGAATTGGCCTCTCAATTGTCATCTGCGGACTTGCGTATTTAGGCGCCCAATTTATTCCTAAAATTGGAGCAGCAACACTTGCCATCCTACTGGGTATCGCTTTGGGAAACACGTTGTTTAAACAAAATATATGGGAGCGCGGAACAGGTTTTACTGAAAAACGTTTCTTAGAGGTGTCAATTGTATTACTTGGCCTCTCGGTAACAACTCAGACCTTGATTGATCTTGGAATTAATGCATTCCTCTTTGTTGTAATCTTGATGGCATTAACACTAGCATTTGTTTATGTTTTAGCACAGAAAATGGGATTCAGTAAAAACTTCGCCATACTCATGGCAAGTGGGAATGCAGTCTGCGGTTCAAGCGCCATTGCATCTGTAGCTCCGAGCATTCAGGCTTCACGTGATGATAAAGGTTCTTCAATTACGATTACCAATCTATTGGGAACCATCTTAATGCTTGGTTTACCAATCATTGCGACGACCCTTTTTACCACTGATACACAAATTGGTGCTCTTCTTGGAGGAACCATTCAATCCGTTGGACAAGTAGCCGGTGCTGCAAGCAGTATTAGCAAGCCTGTCTTCGAGTATGCTATGATTTTCAAAATAATTCGTGTCTTATTGCTTGTCTTTGTGGTTTTACTTTGGGGCTTTGTTGCTGGTAAAGATGCACCAGCGGATTCCCAAAAAGTTGAACGCAAATTCTCACAATTTGTTCCATGGTATATTCTTGGATTTATCGTCGTATGTATTTTAAATTCAATGGCCCTGGTCCCAAGCGAAATTGCACAACCGCTCAGTAATGTCAGCACCTTTTTAGAAGTTTCTGCACTTGCAGCTATCGGACTGCGTCTGAATATACGCGTTCTTATCCAAAGCGGTCGTCAATTGATCCTGCTAGCAGTCGCAATTGGTATTTTTCAAATCCTTGCAGCTTCGGCACTGATTGCTATCCTTCTTTAAATTAATAACAAAAACACACACCTTGCTCCAAAACAAGGTGTGTGTTTTTAGTATTGAAGTTGTGCCATAATTGTTGTTAGACGATCATGCATTGGTACATCATAAGGACTGTGCCCTGCAGCATCAACAATGTGCAGCTCACTTCCCGATAAAGCCTCGTGAAGCTCATAAGCGGCACTCACTCGACAATCTACATCATAACGACCATGAACAATATAGGTTGGAATGTGTGCAATCTGCGCACTGTGATTCAGAATAGTATTGTCATCGTTCCAAAACATTTTATTTGCGAAAAAGTGACATTCTAATGTCGCAAGGCTAATATCTGCATCAGTGATAGGGTCTGTTTGCACAGAAAGATCTGGCACAAGACGTACCAGAGAGCCTTCCCATCGGGACCAGGCAAAAGCAGCACTCCGTTTTAGCTCAACATCATCTCCTGTGAATATTTCATAGTAGGCACTCACAAGGTCTTGACGTTTTGATGGTTCGATCATCTTTTTAAACCCTTTGTGTTCTACTGGGTAGAAATATGAAGCACCCTCTTGATATAACCATGCGACATCTTCTTCACGACCTAAGAAAATCCCTCTTAAAACCAATGCTTTTACCGCATCTGGATATGCAATTGCATAGAGCAAAGCAAGGGTTGAACCATAACTACCGCCAAATACTGTCCATTTTGATATCCCCAAAGTATGTGCAATGTGTGCGATATCTGCTACACCTGCTTGAGGTGTATTATTTTCTAATGTTGCGAACGGTTTTGAGTTCCCACAACCCCGTTGATCAAACGCGATGACAAACCACTCATTTAAATCAAAAAACGAAAATGAAGCCTCTGAGATTCGTCCACCTGGACCACCATGCAAAAAGATAACTGCAGGTTTCTCAGGGTTTCCCTTTATATAAACTGCTAATTCGTGACCATCCTCAGTTGTAATATATTGTGTTGGTTCCATAAATTCTCCTTCATAAAATTATTGTAGCACATTCTTAGATTAATACGGCTTATCGCCAACGAATCAAGCGCATTTCAAGATAATCAATAAAGATAAAGACGAGTAATCCAAAAATACTAAGCAAAAGAATACCAGCGTACATATCTTTATATTGAACCATCATCCACGAATTCATGATGGTATACCCCATACCATAAGTTGTCGCATAGTTCTCAGCAAAAAATAGAACCGCAATACTCATTCCAAATGCATTTCTACAAGCAGTCAGAATATTAGGAAGTATAGCAGGTAAGTATACGTTCATAAACATACTATTTTTCGGTACTTTCATAATTTTTGCAGCTTTAAGAATGTCATTATCAATCGCTTCAACTGCATCCACTGTCGCAATAATAAATTGAAATATAATGATGGTTACAATTAATAAAATCTTAGAAAAGTCTTTAATGCCAAAAAGAAGCATAAAAACTGGTAAAAAGGCTATTTTAGGAATTGGATACATCGTATAGACTAACGGATTAAGAATCTTCTTAACCGATGGTACAACACCCATCAAAAGACCAATTAATACACCTACAATCAATGCGACACTCATACTGATTAGAATTCGATAACCACTCACCAGAAGATGAGGAACAAATTTATTGAAATCCCGCATCGATATCATGATGATTGTGTTCGGATTGGGAAACAATGTTGTTTGAAATATGACGTGAAAGAGCCACGCCACTGCATAGATAAACAATCCCGAAGCAAAAATATACTTAACGTGTTTTCGCATCAAATAAACCTCGCAATTCTAGACAGACTTCATAGAAACGAATATCATGACGGGCTTCTTCTAAATCATAAATTGGGTTATCAAACTCGTGCACAATTTCTCCCTGATCCATAATCAAAATCCGTTTACCAAGGAAAATTGCTTCCTCGATATTATGCGTTACAATGATTTGAGTCATATTTTTTTGTAATGATTTGAGGATTGCCTGGATTGTTTCTGCATGTTGTGTATCCAGTGATGATGTTGCTTCATCCACAAGCAATAAATCAGGGTGGATACTGAGTGCTCGTGCAATCGCAACCCGTTGTTTTTGCCCTCCCGAAAGTTGACTAGGATAACGATCCAAATAAGGTTGAATTCCTAAGTCATTACTTTGTTGTTGGGCTTCTGTTTCAATGTCTCTGTTCGGATAAGCACGCATCGCCAACATGATGTTTTGTTTCACAGTCAACCATGGCATTAACCCAAAATTTTGAAATATCATGGCGGGGCGCTGTGCTGTAACTTCTAGCAATCCTTCATCTGTTTTTACAATATGTCCTATTAAATTTAGAAGTGTTGTCTTCCCACACCCGGATTTTCCGAGCAATACAATTGCTTCTCCATACGCCACTTGAAGATTTATATTTTTAAGCACAGGTTCTTGATTATAGGCGAAATTTAACTTTTGAATTGAAATCATTGGACAAACTGTGCATCTACCATGCTGTCATAATCCACAGTTACAATCGTGTTAAGCACGTTTTGACTCCATGACGCAAGTTTCTCTAAATATTCTTTAGATGGTACGCGAACGGCTTGATATTGTGGCAATACAATGTCCTGTTCAATCTCTGGTTTTAAACCGAGACGATTAACTAAAATTGATCGTACGCCGGCATCATCATTTGCCATTGCAGTCACAGCTTGATTATATCCTAGATGAAATGCTTGGATCGCATCGTGTTTCTCCGCAATTGCTTTATCAGTAAATACAATGACATTGGGGCTGAAATTATCATTAACTTCTATTTTTGTTTTCGTAAGACCATTCAAAACTCCCATGGATGCCACGGGTTCTGGTATAACCGCAACATCAACATTGCCCGAACCAATCATCTCTAATCGTGCAGGAATATCATTGATGTATATCTTTTCAACATTTTTGCCAGCTAACGCTTGATCTGTCAAATAGTTTGTCACACTCACTTCCATCAATGCTGCTTTTAAGTGCTCAGCATCCAAACGATTTGGGTCTTTGGTCAAAAGTAAAAAACTAGTATCCGTAGACAGGGTGATTTTCATATGAAAACCTGCATTAACATTCTGCATCAATGCAATAACGTCCGTTAACGCGCCATCAATTTGGTGGCTTTGAAGCGCACTTTGACGTTCAATGGCATTCTGGTAGATATCAACATTAACTTCTAAATTTAATCCATCAAAGATTCCATTTTCTTGAGCATAGAGAATGGGTGCGGCGTCAACTGCCGGCATCATTCCCAAGTTTAAAACTACAGTTTCTTGTTTTTTCGCACTGCATCCTCCTAGAATGATTGCGAATGCTACAACAACTCCTAAAATGACTGTTTTTTTCATAAGTTCCCTCTTTCCCTTTTAGTTTACGCGAAATCACTCAAATATAAAGCCTCTACGGCATATCGGCACCGATTTCTAATACTAATAAAATTTAGTTCGTTTCGTTTTGATAACGGCTTGACGAAATGCGAAGTAATCCTCACAAAGTTATCCCCCTTACTTCTGTTTCATCGATTTAACATAACGGCGATGTTGATACTGACGTATCCATGACATACGATTATATTTTACTAAAGAGCGTTTCATTCGCCGCATGTCTCTTCGACTTAAAATACGTTTTCGTTTTGTGAGTACTTTCGGTAGGTTTTTCAGTAAAACAGTGTTACACGCATCGGTTTTCAGTGTACTCTGGGGATGGGTAAAAACAATATAGGACTCAACAGTATTCAGATGAAAAAATTGCCGTAACGCATCACGATGGTAGTCATTTTGAATTTGCGGATTCCGAAATTGTGTAGTCGTACCATTTTGATACTGACGATTCCATGAAGAAGCCTCTTTTTTTCCTTGAATTGCCCCAGTATAATGCTTCACTTCGAAGATATATACACCAAACTTAGAAATCGATAGAACATCAATTTCTCGGATTCCCCGATCGTTTGCGATGGGAACATACGTTCGCATAAATGTAGCTCCAGCAAGAATTCGCTGGACTTCAGCAAAAACAGCATATTCAGCACGGATACTGGAATCTTTATGCTTTTTATAAAGTATTCTATATTTTAGATTACGCAGAAAGTTTGTCAAAGTTGCCTCCGATATTAGTTTTGTTTCTTTATTATAGATTAAATGGTGAGAAGACTCCACCTCGCAAAATTCGAAGTCTCGATTTTTTTTCATCAATTCAAATTCCTGTTTGAAATTTAATACACAACTTGTTAGAATATAAACATTACGCTTTTCTTTCGTATAAACAGGAGGTTCTTATGAACTTAGAAAATTTTACAGTCAATGATTTAGATGGCTACATTGCTCTCGCATCCGAGTTTCACAGTGGTCCTGCATCCTTTACACCACCGAACATCTCTGTCTTTACTCGTAACTTTGAATATATCTTAAACAGTTCGGATGCTTATGGATGGTTTATTAAAGTTGATGGTACTATTGCCGGGTATGTTTTATGCTCTCGAATGTTTTCAACAGAAATTGGAGCACCACAACTATGGATCGAGGAATTGAGTATCTTAGATTCTCATCAAGGACAAGGTCTTGGATCTGCAGTACTTGATCAGCTTCAAGATATGTTCCCAAATGTACAACGGTTCCGACTTGAGGTTGCACCTGCAAATGAATCTGCAAAACGCTTATACAAACGTAAAGGTTATGACTTCATTGCCTACGAACAAATGATTATCGATCGTAAATAAACTCCCTTGGGAGTTTTTTTGTTACATCATTGTAAGGATTTCGTTATTGATATCGATGGCAGTTATGCTACAAATTGGTATGGTAACTACGTGAGGTGTTCTATGAAACGAAAACTCGTTGCCCTATTCTTTTTTATGATTATCTGTTACAGCATTATTTACAGCGCAATTCAGTTAGTCTTAATTTTCTCATAAAAAAACAGCCCTTTCACTAGAAAGGGTTGTTTTGAGCAGCCAATTGATTAATAAATGCAAGTTGCAATTCTTGATTTGTAATTTCTTGAGCCGCAATGTCAAGTATTGTCTCTATTTTCACTTCTTTTTTTGAAGCCTTTGTTTTATTATTTTTTGATAAATCTAATGTCATGAATGTCATGGTGTATCCCTCCGATTATAATGTATTGCTGAGTGCTGTATAGAAACTCTCAACTTGGTCTTTATCAAGATTTGCACTGTCCGCAATATCAAACAATGTCATTTCAGGTTGTGGTGTAGCTGGTTTCTTACCAGCAAGTTTTGTGATAAGTGTTGATGTTAAAGTTACGATGGTCATAATGTTTCTCCTTGTGGTATGAATTACCTTTTGTATACATAGTATACCTCGAGCGAATCTTACGAGCCATCGAACTTAATGACACCTGCCTTACAGGTTTGTCATTTAATTTACATAAAAACTTGCTTTCTGCGCAGACTGCGTTATAATAGTACAAAATAAAGCGATGACGAGGATATGTTTCGTTGGGAACTGCTATTAGCGAGATGACAGATGGTGAAAGGTCATTAAGTAAGCCCACTGCAAATAACCCCTCTGAGCAATTTTCCTGAACGTTGAACTAGGGAAAATCGGGTGTAGTCCGTTATCTTACTACACGATTTGATAGAATCGTAAAGTGATCATAATTATGATAATTTGGGTGGTACCGCGGAACACAGCATTTCGTCCCTTTGGGATATAATGCTGTTTTTTTATACCAAGGAGGACCTAAGATGTCATTACATTCGCTTAAATCATTACATACTTTAGAACATGGGACGCCTGTTCACGTTGCGGGATGGGTGCGTACAACACGCCAATCTCGTTCTATTCTCTTTATCGAGATCCATGATGGATCACAGTTTGCTACGACTCAATGTGTTATCGACGCAGATCATTCACAGTATCCCGTAGTTTCCAAACTTACAATTGGGAGCAGTGTTCGAATCCGCGGTCGATTGAAAACTGGGCTTGCAGGCAAACATACGCACGAAATTGCAATTGATTCCATTATCATTGAAGGCATGGCTGCCAGTGATTACCCACTACAAAAGAAACGGCACAGTTTTGAGTTTCTCCGAACGATTCCGCACCTTCGCCCACGTTCCAACACTTTTTATGCTGTGTTTAAAACACGTTCAATCCTCACACAAGGGATGCACAAATACTTAGAATCTCAAGATGTCACTTATATACAAGCACCGGCTATCACAACAACTGATGCTGAAGGTGATGGGGATGTTTTCCGAATCAGTACCTTAGACCCTACGCAACCGCATAAAGACTTCAAAGACGATATCTTTAAACAAGAAGCCTTTTTAAACGTCACAGGTCAAATTCATATTGAACCATTCATCCAAGCATTCCAAAGAGTATATACTTTTGGACCATCTTTTCGTGCAGAGAAGTCAAATACATCTCGACATGTATCTGAATTTTGGCAGGTGGAACCGGAGTTGGCTTACGTTGATCTTATTGGATTAATGGATTTCATTGAATCAATGTCTAACGCAATGATTCAATATGTTCTTGATCACGCCTCAGAAGAACTGGCTTTCTTTGACGAATTTATCGAGAAAGGACTTATCAAGAAATTACAGCAAACAGTATCTGAACCCTACGGACGAATTTCGTACTCACAAGCAATCCAATTACTTCTTGATTCAGATCATGCTTTTACAGTTAATCCAACTTGGGAAACCGGACTCCAAAGCGAACATGAACATTATCTAACCGATGTCATCTTTAAAAAACCAGTATTCGTTACAGATTATCCAAAAGATCAGAAAGCCTTTTATATGAAGCTCAACGACGATCACGTTACAGTCGCAGCCACTGACCTACTTTTCCCTAAAATTGGAGAAATAGTAGGTGCTAGCGAACGTGAGACACGTCTTGACGTATTGCAAGAGCGTATCAAAGCCCATGGTCTTGATGAACAGTTGTACACATGGTATCTTGACACACGCCGTTATGGAACAGTGGAGCACAGTGGGTTCGGACTTGGAATCGAACGTTTTATGCGTTACATCACCGGTATGGATAACATCCGTGATGTAATTCCCTATCCACGAACACCGGGTTCTGCAGATTTCTAATCATAAAACCGCCGATTATCATGTGTAATCAGCGGTTTCTTTTTATTTTAATGCTTAATCATGCGGTATCCGACACCTACATGCGTTTGTAAATATTGAAGGTCTGGATCATACTTTTCAAGTTTCTTTCGTAACGTAGTCACAAATACTCTTAAGGCAGGAATATTATCTGAATATAAACCCCATACTTCCTTTAGAATCATATGATAGGTTAGTACCTTACCCACATTTTCAATCATCAACAATAACAGTTTAAACTCCGTCGGGGTTACGTGTACATCTTGACCATGGATTTGAACTGTACTCGCATCGCTGTCAATCACAAGATTACCATTTCGAAATTGAGTTGATTGTGTATCGGATATATGGAGGCGACGATGCGCAACTCGAATTCGAGCCATTAGTTCCTCTGGTTCAAAAGGTTTAGTGATATAATCATCAGCCCCCTCATCCAAAGCCCCTATCTTATCATCTACCTCAGCACGCGCACTCACAACAATAATGGGCGCGAGTGATTGTTTTCGAATCTCTTGTACCACCCAAACACCATCACGATCTGGAAGTCCTAAATCCAAAATAACGATTTCTGGATTATTGGCATTAAAAAGTTGAACACCTTCCTGAGCCGTATTTGCAACATAAGCTGGATACGCTTCAAGCTTAAGTGTATTCAGAATCAGATTTTGAATAATTGGATCGTCTTCAACGATTAATATGTGCGGTTTCATCAATAATATACCTCCTTAAACTAACTGAAAAACGAACACCCTGCGGTTCAACATCACTAACGGTGATACTTCCGCCATGAGCCTTCACAATTTCATTAACAAGATACAATCCTAACCCCATACCACGGCGACTGTCTTGATTTTGCGTATAGAACATCTCAAAAAGATGTTTCTTGTCGGCAATTCCTGGTCCTTCGTCCTCAAAATGAATCGTCACCATTTCCAAGTCTTTGTTATCGATACGAATACGGATTTGTGTTCCTTCTGGTGTATACTTTAATGCATTATCAATTAAATTGGTAAAGACTTGGATCATAAGTTTTGAGTCTACATTGACAAGTACGACATCTTCCGCATCATCCACAAGAATGGTGTGGTGCTTTGCTTTTCCTGAAACGCGGTGCACACTTTCAGCAATTAAATCTTCAAGCACTTCTCCTTCAAATTGAATAATTAGGTTATCATTATCAATTTTTGTCATCGCAAGAATATTCTCAATTAAATCCATGAGCCAAATTCCATCATTTTTAATATCAGTATAAATTCGATTAATCTCACCATCATCAAGGCTTCCATGTTGAAGTAAATCTACGTTGCCCAAGATCGTTGTAAGTGGTGTTCTTAAGTCATGTGAAATTGTTCGAAGGATTGTCGATCGCAGTTTCTCCTGTTCAATCACTAAAGCATCGTGGTGTTGTTGGGCATCCAATGCAGCTTTTTCTAGTGCAATGCCACCCTCGTTAATTAATGAAACCAGAAGATTTCGTAAAAATGGATCAATATTTTGATGATCATTATGAACCGCTAACACAGCCACAACTTTATCTGTTGAGCGAATTGCCATATAGGCCATTTGGCTTTCGGACATTGTATCTGTTGAGGCACCCGCACGTTTGTTATTTATGTAAACCCATTGCGCAACATTCCGTTCATCTTCAGACAATAATTCATGATGAATATAATCAGGACTTAAGTCGCTATATACCGTCGGAATGAGTTGTTTACTTTCTGGTGTATAAATAATAACCGTTGTGTTTAAGAGTTTTTTTACTTGGTGACCCATAGCGTCAACTATTTCGCTATAGCTCGATGCTTTTTGCAAGCGAAGACTGGTTTCAAGAAGCACATCAGTACGATATGCTTTTTTCGCTGATTGAAGATCACGTGCTTTCAATTTTGTTGTCAGCGTGCTACTTACAAACGCTGCAACGAACATGAATACAAATGTGAAAGGATAACCCGAATCATCCGCTTGTAATGAAAATTGTGGTTTCGTAAAGAAATAGTTAAACACGAGCACTGATATCACAGATGCAATAGAAGACCAAATGCGTCCTTCAGTTAACATTGCAATTGCGAGAACACCTAACAGATACACAACAATAATATTAGATTCATTAAAACCAAGATAGGCAAAGAGTCCGCCAACTAAAGTGACTCCAAAAATAACTAACAAAGCTTTAAATCCATCGTTCCAATGAAAGACTTCTTTCTGTAAAGTTGACTCCCTTTTTAAATAATATGAAGTGCTTTGGTCTGGAATGACGTAAATATCTATGGTTGGAACCGTTTCTGAGAGTTGGTCAATAATACCGGGACCCCGAAACCTTCCTCGTTTACGAACAGTTCGCCCAATCACGATTTTTGTTACTTGACTTAAGCGCGCATATTCAGAAATTTGAAGTGCAATATCATCTCCATAAAGCATCGTAACCTGTGCACCTAAAGCTTCTGCCAACTTTATATTTTGATGGAGTTGAAACTGAGCATCGTGATTTAATTGTTTCGTTTCATTCTCTACGTATACTGCTGTAAAACTAGCATGGAATGCTTCAGCCATACGACTCGCAGTTCGTATAACTTTTTCGTTTGTGGGTGATGTCGAAAGACAGATTAAGATGTGTTCTTTCGTAGTGTAGGATGCGGTCTTGTAACTACTGTGATGAATTTGATCAGCTGCTTTACGAAGTGCTATTTCACGCAAAGCAATAAGATTTTCTTCCGTAAAGATTTCTTTAGGAAATAAAACACCTTGTTCCTCGTCAGTATCTTCTATATTTGAAACCCGGAGCAATAAGTCTTTGGGCGAAATATCAATGAGCTCAATGGTATCCGCTGAGTCAAAAATAACATCAGGAACCCGCTCATCAACCCGTTTACCTGTAATTGACTCCACAAAATCATGCAAACTATCAATATTTTTGATGTTAATGGTTGTATATACATTAATGCCATTTCTTAGCAACTCTTCTATGTCCTGATATCTTTTTTTATGTCGCATTCCTGGTGCATTATCATGAGCCAACTCATCAATCACTATTGTATTGGGTTTTCGTTGAAGTGCTCCATCCAAATCAAACTCTAAGCATATTTGACTTTCATTTTTGTATGTTTTATACGGCATAGTCTCAAGGGTTGTTGCTTGTGCTAGGGTCGTTTTACTTTGATTGGGTGTCATATACCCAATCACAATGTCTACACCTTCATTTTTTAGGGTCTTCGCTTCATCAAGCATTGCATATGTTTTTCCAACGCCTTTTGCGTATCCTAAGAATATTTTTAGTTTACCGCGCTTCATTTCATCGCCTCACCCTCATGTTTGTCGTATTATTTTTTAAAAGTATATGTAACCATTCCATTTTCAAGGGTTGTAGCCTTCATGATATATTCGTAACGGTCTGAATCAAATGATTCAAAAAGAGGAATGCCTCTGCCCAAGAAGACAGGAATGACTGTAATGATATATGTATCGATAAGATTTTTCTCAATTAAAGGTTGAATGACACCGTTCCCTCCAACAATCCAGATATTCCCTTCTGTCGCTTCTTGAATCTTCGGCAATGCAACGTCAACCTGTTCGTTGAGGAATGTCATTGAATCAGTATTCGTAGTTGGTTGATGCGTAAATATGTATGATTGAACATCTTTGTACGGATAATTGTCAACAGCAAGCTCTGTCGTAATTTGCTTATATGTCTTATTTCCCATAACAACGGCACCTATCGTGTCGTAAAATTGCGTGTATTGAGATGATGGAGCGAATGGAACACGGTCTAAATCTAGCCAATCAATTGCTCCAGTTTCTGTCGCAATGTATCCATCAATACTCACGGCGATGTATAAAATTGTTTCTTGCATAATCAACCCTCCATTGCTTCTATTATACAAAAAAAGAAGTGATGAATCACTTCTTTTAATTATGCGATAGACGTTTCTCAATTGAACCCAACAAGAGATCAGAAAGAATGGCCATAAGCGCAGTTGGTATTGCTCCTGCCCATACAATTGCACTCCCGTTTGAAACATTGATACCGCGGGTTATAATATCACCCAGACCACCGGCACCAATAAAGGTTCCAATTGCAGTTATTCCAATCGCAACCACCAGTGCATTTCGAATGCCTCCGATGATAATCGATACAGCTAAAGGTAACTCAACTTTGTAAAGAATTTGCCATTGGGTCATTCCCATTCCTTTAGCAACGTCTAGCAGTTGGTCATCAACATTTAGAACACCTGTGTAAGTGTTTTTTACAATCGGTAACAAAGAATACAAAAAGACTGTCACAACGACTGTATTGGGTCCAAGTCCCATTCCAATCATTAAGATTGATAACATCGCAAGGGAGGGAATTGTCTGAATGATATTTCCCAAACGAATCACCCAAGGTGCTAGTTTTCGATGCCGAGCAATAAAGAATCCCAAGGGAATGGCTAGGAGTGAAGCAAATAGTACGCCGTATATGGATATTAGAAAGTGTCGAAGAAATTGTTGGAAAACAATTCCGCCGTTCGCAATGTAGTATTCAATTATTTCCTGAATCATCTATTCCCCCTCCTTTTCATTCAAAAACTTGTAGTCAGAACGTTGTATCAACGGTTTAACAGTTTTATCTTCAAAATAGTTATGTTCTTCTAAGAACTCACGAGCAACTACTTTGGGTTCGATTTTACCTTCATCAGATTTTTGATTCAATTGTTGCATCGTTTCTTGTGGGATAGCACCTTCAAGTTTAAGCATAATTGTCTCAAGTTCTGGATATTGTTCGAGTACAGTGCGTGATAACACTGGACTTGCATCATACGGCGGAAATAGATTCTTATCATCTTCAAGTACAACCAAGTCATAGCCATCGATACGGCCATCTGTGGAGTAACCCAACACCACGTCCATTTCATTTACTTGAACGGCGTTATAAACTAGGCCAATCTCCATTGGGTACATTGTGCCAAAATCAAAACCATATTGAGTCTTAAAGTCAGCGTAACCATCGCCTTTGCGATCCATCCATGATGCGTCAACCCCTGCACGCAATGATGGAGCGAGTTCTTCTAGTTGGCTAACTTTTGTAATGCTATGCGTTTCTGAAAATTCGCGTGTTACCATAAATGCATAGGAATTTGCGAAACCATATGATGGGAACCAAACCATATCAAACCGTTCAAAGTACCCTTCACGAACTTGTTTGAGTGCATCCTGCGGATCCCTTGATGCCGGAAGTCCTAACTCGCCTGTTAGCGAGGTTCCCGTATACATAGCTCCCGAAATATTTGCATCTTTACGGCTCATCGCTTGATATATGAGAAGGGTTGATCCGAGATTATTGATAAGGGATACGCGTGTTTCTGGTAAGTAGTGTTGTGTCATTTGACTGACAATTTCAGAAAGAATCTGCCGTTCAGTAGTATTACCACCAGCGATCACAATGTCATTATTACGGGCACTTCCACCTAAACCCGGAAGTGAACATCCTGTAAGAATCATAAGTGCTACTAATGTTGTGATTATTTTTTTCATGTTATGCCCCCTCTCTAAGTTCTGAACCGGTTTGAGGCGATAGCTTCATTTCTACTTTCTCAAGTAGTAAATCAACAATGAATGCAAGAATCATAATTGGTAGCGTTCCGGCAATGATAAGGTTGAAATCAAAATTATTCAGACCACTAAAAATAAAGTCCCCTAATCCGCCAGCGCCAATGTAAGATGCCAATGTTGTCCACGCCAATACATAGGTTGCTGATAAACGAACACCTGCCATAATTACCGATAATGCGAGCGGAAGTTGTACTTTGAAAATTTGTTGTAGGGTATTCATTCCCATACCTTTGGATGCATCCACGATGCCTGGATTAACACCATCCATCCCTAGAACAGTATTTCTAAGAATAGGCAGTAATGAATAGATGCAAAGTGCAACGATTGCAGGAACACGTCCTACACCCATTATTGGCACAATCATCGCCAACAATGCAAGCGACGGAATCGTCTGTAAAACAGATGCGATTGAAATTGTAAATTGAGCGAGTTTCTTATTTCGGCTTACAATAACCCCTAAAGGAATCGCAATTAAGCACCCAAGCAATAGTGCGGCGGTACTAATCAATAAGTGTTCGCCAATCTTCGAAAGAATCATGGGACCATTTTCAATAAAAAACATTAAGCAGCACCACCATTCTGAGCAACAGCTGAAGATGCTTTGTCCGATAATTCATCGTCTATTACTTCAAGGTCTTCATGCGGTTCGTAGTCTTTCCAGAATGCATCATAGACTGCCCCTACTACTGCCGCACGTGTCACAATTCCAACGAGCTTACCATCGCTATCGACAACAGAAATATTTCGATGCCCTAATTCTTGAATGTAGTAAATAGCATCTCGAATAGTCGTCGTATTATGGATATATGTCACTTGCTTCATGATAGTTTGAACAGCATCTTCGCGATTGTTTCGACGCATCAGTGCGCGGATATCTACTCTACCAATTAGAACATTTTCATCATCAACAACTAAAATATCGTCAACACGTGTTTGTTGCATGTGACGCACTGTTTCAGCAATAGAAACTGATGCATTTACTTTAATAGGCTTAATCATTAATTGTTCAACTGAGTTGTACTCAAATGTCGCTTGATGTAAACGATCTTCACCCACTAAGCTGCGCACAAAGTCATTGGCCGGATTCGTTAAGATGTCTTTGGGTGATCCTTGTTGAACAACCTTCCCATGATCCATAACTACTATCTTATCTGACAATGCTAATGCTTCATCCATATCATGAGTTACGAATATTATGGTCTTATTCATATCACGTTGTAATTGCTTAACCAGTCTTTGCAGAGCATCTCGCGTAATTGGATCTAAAGCCCCAAATGGTTCATCCATTAGAATTATATCTTGATCTGCTGCTAGCGCTCTAATAACCCCAACACGTTGTTGCATACCGCCACTAAGTTCAGATGGATAAGCATCCAGTAGTTCCATCGGTAAATCGACGCGTTTCATCAATGTTTCGGCTTTTTCACGCATTGTTGTTTCGTCCCATTTCAGTAATTTTGGGACCATAACAATGTTTTCATAAATACTCATATGTGGCATCAAACCAATTTGCTGGATGACATATCCTATTTTTCTACGTAATGCTACCTCATTGGTTTTTTGAATATCTTCTCCATCAATGAGAATCGTCCCCCTGCTTGGGTCGATCATACGGTTAATCATTCGCATGGTCGTTGTTTTACCACTACCCGATGTTCCGATAAAGCACACAAATGACCCCGTATCAATTTTTATATCTACGTTATCGACCGCCTTTTTACTACCGTATGTCTTTGTCACATTTTTAAATTCTATCATCATAAATCCCCTTCCAGTCTTCTGTACCCAATGTTACAAATCTGTGAATTGTGGAATTACTTGAAAATAAAACACCCTCAAAATGTAAATAAAAAGAACATAATTTACATGTTCTTTGATTGTATGATTTGTAAAACACTGAATACTAATGGAGTAAGTATACCATTTTTAGAGTTCAATCTCAAAAAACGAGGGTTAAATGGTCTTTACGTGCGCCTTCTAATAATCAATATGACCGCTTTAATCCTAGGCCTTAGACAGACTGAAAAAAATTGTTAAAATTTGTTAACTTTTCATTTAGATGGGTGATTAGCGACGAAATCCACCTTCACTTGCAATCACTTCGCCAGTGATCCATTGCGCTTTTGTATCCATTAACATTGAAACTAAATTTGCAACATCCTGAGGTATTCCCCATCGTTTTAATGGGAATAGATCTCGAACTGCTTCATAATCAGAACCTGTTGCATAACCTGTATCCGTTGGTCCTGGATTGATGGCATTAATTTGAATGTTTGAGTCCATCAAAAGGCGTGCGGTTTGCCTTACGATGGTTATTATGGCATCTTTTGAAATTGCGTAGGATAGCTCATCCTTCATAAGTCCCAAGTATTGTCCACTTGTAAACATTACAATTGATGACTGCCTATCTGACTTTTTTTGCTTAGTAAATGCTTGGATTAATTTGAGACCACTCACTACATTTACATCAAAATGCATTTTCATTTCTTCAGCCGTAATATCATCAAACGTCTCAGGCTTGGAATAAGCATGACATTGAACAAGACCTTGAATTTCTCCAAATTTTGAATTTGCTTCATGAATTAGTCGTTCAGCATTATCAGAATTTGAAAGGTCACTTGAAGATACCATATCAACATCATAACCTTGTTCTTGAAGTGACTTAACAAACAATTCAGTAAATGTCTGAGATGCATCGCGGTATCCACCAACTAAACTGTCAAATGGTGAAAACCCATGAACAATAACACGGTGACCATCTGCTAAAAGTTGGCGCACGACCGACGGACCAATACTCTCTTGTCTGCTAACTCCAGTTACTATTATTTGCTTCATAGAATCTCCTTTGTTAACTACCACGTTTGCGGAAGACGTTCAAGCGCGCGCTCAAAATCGATAATAAATTGCGATTCGCCAAGCGTATTAATTTTAAATAGTTTTGCCTGGCTTCCGCCGGTTGAAATTGCAACTAAATCAATAGTTGGTCCATTTTGTGAAATAACCAGTGTTAGAGAAATGCGATTACTTCCAACCATACTATAGCGTTCGAATCCTAGAAGATATGTATGTTCATTGATCATAATATCTTCTTCTTGTGTTATTGACATGCTTAGTGCACGTGTCATCTTTTGAACGGACTCTTTAAACGCTACTAAATCACCACTTGTTTGAAATCTGAAATTAGCCATGGTTATCGTTCCTTTCTATTTAAAGAAAAATGGAATTCCCGCTAGGACATACATAATCATGAAGAATAATGCATGAAACACGACAAATAATATACAGTTTTTCCATTCTCCTGGTTGTTTAAAATGATTTTTCAATTTAGTAAAAAATGATTTGATATGGATTACATCCCATGAGTTGAATCGTATTGAACGACCCAAATAGACACCGATTGCAACTAATAGATTCAAAACTAGTGCAGTCAACAAAAATATTGATTGATGGGCCTTTGTTACAGTACTGGGATCATAGAAAACTAAAATCATTACTTGGATCATTACAATATTAACTAAAGTATTCACAATTCCTGACATAGCAAATGCCATCACTGAAATAATATCATACCATATCGGTACTTTATCACCATCAATATCACGATGCGTCAAATTTAATTCGGTAATAAGATATCCTGAGTTTGGCAGTGCCAACAGCCACACGAACAAACCCATGATTGCTGTGAACATTCCAGCATAACGGATAAATGCAATACCCGAATACGAAGCAATGATTGCAGCCAAGAGGAAAATAATTGTATCTACAACAAGAATCGCAAACGGCAATAATGATAGTTTAAAATTCCAAATCATCGGTTTGAACAATGAGACTCCATATATTCGTGGTCTAAGTTTAATCGTAGTATACGCAAATATGTTGAGTAAAACAGCCGACAGAATTAAGCTTGATACGCCCATATAAGATCCCCCTTACACGTAAAGTTATGAACTTATTGTATCATATTATTTCGTTTACTTTAATTGTATCGTAACTGTGAATTTCGAGAACTTTAACCCTTCACATTAATTGACTTTAAGAAAATATCCAGATATGTTTCATCATTTTCTATGAAATGAATGAGGAGTGGCTCTACCGCTGTAGTTACATGGTGTTTAGAAATCAATTCTTCAAGCTTGTTCGATTGAATTCTTACCTTGTACCGATACGATGTATTACCATCTTGAGTTGTTATGGTTGGAGATTCTTCAATTAAAGTAACTGAGCCCTTTATAAGTTCGTGATTTAATTGCTTGTTTCCAATAATTGAGAACTTAATCTGCTGCTTGTTACTAATTTTGGAGCGATTGTGGCTCTCTACAAATGTTTCAATAAATGATTCTGTGTTCGTTCCATCAGTAATTTCCCCAAACATCTGTTGTGCCTGGAATTCAGCTCCAGTCGTAATTGGTTGATATATGTGGAGAATACCATTTTCAGGTGCTTTAACGGATTGTTGTTCCATTTCTTTTTCGAGCGCCCTCCGTTTCAAAATTAAACTCTCTGTTTCATTCATTATCTGTGTTTTGGCATGACCTGATTCAGACAAAAGCTGATAGTATACGCTTTCACCTTGAGTAAAGCTTTCGCTTTGTTGTTGCAACGTTTCCACTTCATTTTGAATCTGCTCTTTTTCCTCAAGGGTGTTACTTGCCATTGTGTTCAATTGGATCTTCTTCGAGTCTATCTTGTCTTTAATAGCTTGCTTTTGATCTTTTTCTTGTTTTATTGTATTCAAAAAATATGCCACTTTGCCATAATACTCGAGTTGATATTCGCTTTGACTTAAGTGATTAAACTTTTGCTGTAAACTCGTAATAAACAGATTTACTGCCTCATGTCGCTTATCTAAGTTTCGTATTTGTTCTTCAATTAGATCAACACTATTAATATGAGATGTTGTATCGCCTTCCAAAATTTTTACTCCTTTTTCAACGTAGTCACCATTTTTATAATGAATTGACTTAACTTTGAGAGGGTTGTTCACAGATAGAATCTGACGATTCGATGTTGTGATATACCCTTGAGTAGTAAGGACTTTTGTAGGTTGTACAGTTGCAGCTGCAAAATAACCCGATAAAGCAATAACAATCAAAATTACGATAAGAAATACCGTCATCCCCCTTGGCGTTTGCATTAGTTGGATTCGTGAGTTTAATGCCCTTATTTGTTTTTTGGTAGACATATTACAAACCATCAACCTTTTGATTTTCAACAAGAGTTGCGTATCCTTGATGTATCTGAAGCAATTGATGATGTGTTCCAGTCCCGGAAATTGTTCCATTTTCCATAAAACAAACGATATCACAATGAATTATGGGCAAAATTTGATGCGAAATTATAAACATTGTCCTTTCTCTATTTTGTTGCATTAAGTACTCGCAAACAGATTTTTGATGCTGACTGTCAAGATTTGCGGTCGGTTCATCAAGAATATATATGTCATGATTATGAATGAGTGTTCTAATTAATGTGATGATTTGCTGTTCACCTCCGGATAAGTTTGATGCATTTTCAAAAAGGACTGTGTTTAGTTTTTGAGGCATCGAATCAAAAATATCTTTGACTCCAAGTTGATGGATCAAGTATTGAATCGACTCGACCGGAACTGCACGACCACAGCAAATGTTCTCCAAAATCGTTCCTTGGAAGAGTTGTGGCTTTTGTGGCATGTACCCAATTTTTACAGTCTCTAAATCATCTACTTCGCCAAAACTATTATTCGCTATAGACACAGTCCCAGTCGTCGGTCTAACTAAACCTGCCAGCACTTTACTAAAAGTGCTTTTCCCAGAACCCGATAGCCCTACAAGAGCGACTCTTGAACCTTTAATGACATTTAAATTTAAATCTTTTAATACTTCTTTATGTTTTTGTTTCAGACCAATTTCTTCTATTTTTATATATGCATCTGCCATGTGCATATTATGGCTTTCATAGTCTGCAGCATCCTCAGACAACGATGCAATTTCATCAAAACGCTCAAATGCGATTTTCGCCTCAACCCATCGCATTTGTAAATCAATAAAATTTTGAATTGGTCCCATGAAATATTGGCTTAACGTCTGAAAGACTAGTAGATCACCAATTTTCAATGATCCATCCATAATCATGAAAGCTCCAAGCATTAGAAAAATAATACCACTACTTTCATTAATGCATCCAAGAAACAACTGTTGTAGTGTTCCCATCGCATGTTCTTTATGGGAAAGATACGTAAGTTTTTCATAACACTTCTCAAAACGATTGATTGCGTACTTATCAACTTTCATCGATTTAATAGTTTCAATATTCTGTAATGACTCTATCATGACTGAATTTACCTGACCTTGAGCATTAACTTGTTGTTGATTAATACGTTGGTATGGTCCTTTAAAGAAATAGATCAACAAAACATTAATCAAGATGATTAAAACTAATGCCCCAAATAATTTTGGATTCGTGTTTGTCATAAGCAAAAGTGCAATTGTGCCAATTATCACATCGACGACCACACTGATGGTCACAGTTCCCAGCGTATTAATAACACTGATGATATCTTGAAACCGTGTGAGTAAATCACCGTTTTGTCTTTGAACTATTGACTGTAAAGGAATTTTTAAAAGGTGCTCGAAAAAATTCAAAATAGTTGGCACCTCAATCCGACGCATAAAATAATACATTCCCATACTACGATATGCTCTTAAAATGGATTGAAATATTGTACATACTATATAAATAATTCCATAGACAGGAAGTGAGTTTTTCAAATCATACGGAATAATAGAGTCCATCACCAATTTTGGAAAAGTACTGGAAAACAAGCCTAAGATACTCATTACTATTGACGATACAATCAACAAAATAACCGCTGATATATTTGGTCTTATAAGGGAGCGCATAAATGTATAAATTGTCGTTTGTTCATGATAGATACGTGACTGATCTGATGCCGAAATTAGAAAGAGCGCGTTTCCTGAGAATATCGCTTCTAATGTATCTTTAGATACTTTTCTAATACTCTTGTCTCTGGGGTCAGAAATTATGAATTTATTTCGACGTGTCATTGCATGAACTACGATGTAGTGTTCCGCAGCATTTTCCAAGTAAACATGAATGAGAATCGGATAGGTCAAGCGTGGGGTTAATTCGCTAATTTGTGTTCGAATCATACATGTTGTGAAGCCAAGTGATTTAAAATACTCAGAAATGAGATTTAGCTGGGTTCCAGTTCCATCAGTCTCTACTGCCTCCTTAATATCTCCATAACTAACACAAACATGATATGATTTCAGAATTGTACTTACAGCAGCAACGCCACAATCGCAAGACTCATGTTGCTGCGTGTGCTTAAAACGTTTAAACATACTTCACCTCTTCTATAGGTTAAAGTATGTGCTAATCTTAGATTCTCCTAACCTAAAAAAAAACAGCCCGAGGGCTGTTAGTCTTTAGTTGTGTGAATGATAACTTTAAATGTTTTACCGTGAGTATTGATTATATTGATGAGGTATTGCATGAGCAGTAAGAGCCAACTAAATGCGATCACAAAAGCCATGAGTTCAAACGCTGTAAGTGAGAAGTAGTGGACTCCTAAGAATAGAATACACACAATTACCAAGACACCTCCAAGAATATACGAAAGTCGTAAGAATTCTTTAGATACACTTGGTAATAACCATTTAATGGCAATTATCAGAATAATAAAGAGATAAACAAGATAGCCAGCAACGCGATTGTGCATATTCTGATAGAAAACACTGTCATTGTATGGGAAGAACCCAACACCGCCAAGGCATATTGCAGTTGCGATCAAAAGAAGTTTTAAAATCAACAAGTTTTTTGATTTTCCGAGCACTTCATACAAGAGCACGAAAACATAGTCAATCAATGCAATCATTAAAAATGCAGACAAAATGAGCGTTAAGTTAAATTGCCAACTACGTGTCGCTTCAGGAGTTCCCAGGAAACTAAAGTTGTACAACCACCATTGTTGGTCACGGTTCGTGATCATAGCAACACCAACACCACCAAGAATAATCGTGATTAACGAGCGAATCATTACCGTTGGTGTAATACTCAAGGCTGTATGAATCATTAAGTAGTTCACAACCCCAATAACAATTCCACCCATCAAGGATGAAGTATAGACATCAAAGGTCGCTCCAGAAAATAATTCACCAATGATCCAAAACCCAAACAATAATGAGACAACGAGTAGTAATGTAAAGGAAATCAATACCACGGGGTAGTTCCGCCAAAAAATTTGACTCGATAGATGCCCCATCTGGTTATTCTTATTTTTAGTAAAGAAATATGTAAAATTCACGACACCTGTTAAAACACCCGTTATAATAACGACACTCGCAATTGACTTCATCCCCACCAAAGGAATTTGATGATATGGCATAAACACGATTGCCATCGCCACCATCGCGAGTACTGATGCTACGACTACAGGAATCAATGGTACCGTAACCTTTTTGGCTAAACTATCTAACTGATATAATAAACCGGTATCGGTCAGTGTAACCGTAACTTCTTGTCCATCGACAAATTCGACAGTTTCCCGTAATGCTTCTGGAATTGGTAATCCCAAGTTTTTTTCTTTCATGGAAGAATCCCCCTATGTTTTTATAATACGATATTTTCAAATATATTTATATCAGTACCTTCACTATTTTTATTAATTTACTAATAATTCAAGACAATTCTACGCCTAACATCCTATTTTACATGAATAAGTGTGTTATTATGAATGTAAGGAGGTACTATTATGACTTACATCAAACCACAAGATGTTGGAGGAAGTGCAACAAACGTCCGAGTTCTTTACGATGGTGGTGCAGACGGATATGCTGTTGCAATCATAAATTGGAAAGGCTCAGATGTCTACGCAATGCGATGGAATGGTGATGATAACAAACCAGGAGGTTTTCCGCTTTTTGGAAAAACATCGCTTTGGTTTGTTATCCCTGAAGAAATTGCCTTAGAAGGAATCAAAGGCATTATTGGCAAAGTCTACAAATAGAACCGCGTTCCTAAGCACACGAATCAGTCGTGTGCTTTTTCTATGTGTGCATCCATAAACTGAACCACACGTTGTGCATATTCAAACCCTTTATTTTCATATGAATCAGCATGGTCTGTATCTGCAACAATCCATAATTCTTTAGGACCACGTGTTGCTTCAAATAGTTCATAGACCATTGATGTTGGTACAAAGGTATCGGCATCCCCGTGAATGAACAGAATTGGTTTTACATTGTTGTTTAGTTGATTAATCGCACTCGCTTCATAAAAATTATATCCTACCTTCATTTCTGTCAATAAACTTGTAACAGGGATCATCGGGAACGCGGGTAAACTGTACATGTCACTGAGTTGAAATGACAATTCCGCATCAACAGAACTATAACCACAATCTTCAACAATCACCTTTACATTAGTTGGAAGATCAGATTCTCCACTTGCCATCATTACTGTCGAAGCACCCATACTCAATCCATAGAGTCCAATTTGTTGCTGTGAACCCAATCGATTTACGATTTCCTGTGTCCACTGAACAACATCCCGCCGTTCAGGCCAGCCAAACCCAATATATGCCCCCTCACTCTCACCATGACCTCGTGCATCAGCTGCAAGCACGTTGTACCCCGCATCATGGAACATTTTTATATACTGTGTCATAGTTGACGTACTATTTCCATAACCATGCGCGACAAAGATTGTTGAATTCGTTGCTTCAGTGGCAGCAATATATGTTGCTGACAACAATAAACCATTGTCTGATGTAATTTTCCATGTTTCTAAATCTTTTGATGCAAACCATGCGTTCGCTTCACGCCATACATCGGACGTTTCTGAATCAATAAAAGATTTGGGACCAATCTTGATTGCTTGTGCAAAAAAATACTCACCAGCACCCCATAGTACGAGGCAAAACATTAATATAACAGAGCTTACTATCGTTATTTTCTTTTTCATAATTCCTCCAATAGTTTGATTATCAAAATAATATTTAGAATATCATTCAAAACGCAACTTGTAAAGTCTATTTAATCGTAAGTGTTCGTTCATCACAAGCGCTATTAAACACATCCTATTTTTGTTATGATTTCATTAGGAGGATTCATCATGAATTCACAAATTTCACTTTTATTTATCTATTGGATTATTTATAGTTTCATTGGTTGGATCTTAGAAACAGTTTATTGTTCGATCCTCTCCGGAAAATTCGAAGAACGCGGTTTTTTAAATGGGCCTTTGGTTCCAATTTATGGTTTCGGTGCCATGATTATCCTCGCTACTTTACTCCCCTATGCTTTCAACCCGGTACTCGTCTTTTTACTCGGATTGATTCTTACAAGCTCACTTGAGTATCTGACAAGTTACATCATGGAAAAAGCTTTCAAAATGCGATGGTGGGACTATTCAGAAATGTTTATGAATATCAACGGCCGAGTATGTTTACTTAACTCAACCATGTTTGGTGCTTTATCGCTCATCTTAGTTGAATACATTCACCCTGTTATTGTGGCTTTGATTGCAAACATTTCCATGGAATACCTCAATTATATTGCGATTGCTTTGTTTGCACTTGTCATTATCGATTTCATTGCATCACTCCGAGCAACGCTAAATCTTCAAAGTCGTTTGTTCGAGTTAAACAATATCAAGTATGAAATTGAGAAATTGAAATCAAAACTAGAAGGTTCATACGAGATTCGATTGAAAGAACTTAATGATTCCTACGATACGTTAAAGGCAACGTTTAAGACACGTGAAGTTCGTCTGCTTAAAGCATTCCCACGTCTTAAAAGTGAGTCGCTTCAAGAGTTTATTGAAGATGTCCAAGACTTCTACCGCATTCGTAAAAACAAAAAATAAGAGCTCAAATATGAGCTCTTTTATCGTTTTAATGCTTTGATTGTTGCCTCATCAAAAATTGTGACCCCGAGTCCATTTAAAGCATCGATTAGGACGTCAATCTTTACATTGAAGTTTGCGCTTGTATCTTCAAACATTGCTGATGAGAACCATGTATCCCCAAGCAATACCATGACTTGTGCTACTTGCTTAGGATTTTTAATCTTTAATGAATCATCAGCATTTGCACTTTCAAGAAGCATTTCAACTTTTGGGGCTATTTGGTTAACCGTAAGTTTGAAAATTTCTACTAATATAGCAGGATTCTTTTTCAAAAACTCTGCACCGACATCATTACTCACTTGACCATAGTTAGAGAATGCCTTGATAACAAGGGCTTGGAGCTGCTCTTTTGCAGTTCTTCCTTCAACATTTAAAAATTGATTGAAATAATCACTATTCATGACAATCTCATGAATTACCGCTACTAGAATGTCATCTTTACTGTTAAAATGGTGGTAAATGGCCCCTCGTGTCAGCCCATCTAAGCCATTTACAATATCCTGAATTGATGTTTTTTCATATCCTTTCTCAGAAAACAGCTTAATGGAAACATCGATAATATCTTGCACTGTTCGTTCAGAATCATATCTATTTTTCATATTTATACCTCAATCATTCAATCAGTATTTTCATAAAGTGTACGATTTAAAAATTATTTTGTCAATCCAAACATTTGCATAAAGAAAAGAACACAGTCTGTGCTATGTTCCATTTATTCAATGCTAAATTGAAGTGCATCAGCAAATGCTTTTGTATTGCTTTTTAATGTCTTCATAAAATCGAAATATGTTTCTCGTTTTGTCCTTAGACTATCCAATGCTGACGTATCTTCTAAATACTCTATCGCACTGTGTGCATACGTGATTGCATCTATATTAAATGCAATACTCTGATCTTTAAGTTTCTTTTTCAAGTTTTTCGCATACAACTGCATTTCCGTTTGTAACGCAAGAACTCTTTTACCCTTCTCAGATAAGTCTAATGATTCATTTTCAATGACTGAATTTGATTCAGCAATAAAGCGCTGCAATGTCTGCATAATATCGTTTTTACTCATTAATGGTCTCCTTCTTGTTTCTATTCAATGAATTTCCTATAGAAACTATTCAGGAACCTGTCTTATTGAGCCATCTTCATCATGATTCATCGTTTACACCATCACCTCTTCTACATCTATTGTACCATGAATAAAATATAAGTAAAAAAACACAGGTTGCTCCTGTGTTTTCAGATTATTGTTGTGCGAGATAGGCGTCAACTTCTTGAAGATATCTCATCTTATTTTCGGGACTTGTCCATGCTATTTCAAACGCATTCTTTACGAGGGTAACAACATCTGTTTTCGTTAACGATACTTTTTGCGCAACTGCATAAAGATCATCTGAGACATAGCTTTGGAAGTACGCAGGATCATCAGAATTAACGGTGATTTTTACCCCTTGGTGTAAGAGCGCTTTAAGCTCTTCACCCTTCATGTCGTCTGTTACAAATCCGTTAGAAACTGGGCAACTGGTTAGACCAATGCCTTTTTCAATAACGTATGCGACAAGTTCTGGATCTTCCACAATATTAGTACCGTGGTCAATACGATCAACACCAATTACATGAAGCGCATCTCGAATATTTTGAATTGAACCAATTTGGTCAATATCACAATGCATTGTAATTTTAAAACCATCATCTTTTGCCTTTTTAAAGACGCGTTGGAATTTAAGCGGTGGGTTATCTCTTTCATCAGAATCTAACCCAATTCCCAGAATGCGATCTTTAAATGGTTGTGCCATTTCATAGTGCTCAAAAGCGGATTCTTCACTGAGATCTCTTAAGAAGCACATGATTAAATGTGCTTCGATTCCGAGCGTTTTTGCATCTTGCGTCGCTTGATAATATCCTTCAAATAATGTTTCAAATGAAACACCGCGTGTAGTATGGGCTTGTGGATCAAAAAAGACTTCAACGTAACGTACATTATGCTCTTTGACCTTGCGGAAATAAGCCATTGCAAGGTCATAGAAATCTTCTTGTGTTCGAAGGACTTCCATCCCTGGGTAGTACACTGCTAAAAATGATGTTAAATCATTAAACTTATAAGTTGCTTCAACATCTTCAATAGTTTTCGCAGCAATCTCAATATTATTCTTCTGAGCAAGTTTAAGTTTTAAATCTGGTTCTAAGGTACCTTCTAAATGCAAATGAAGTTCTGCCTTTGGTAAACCATAAATGAATTCTTTTGTTGCGTGTGTCATTATTTCCTCCTGCGTCGTTCGACGATCATTAATCCCCAATGCATTGAGGAGAAATAAGACACATTTCTTCCACAATTGTTGATGTATTTACGGTTCATCAGTAGAGACTGCTCTCCCATATTGAGAGCATTAAATTGGTTATTAATACAGTTATTATAGTGACTCCAAATCTGTTGGTCAACCCATCAGCAAAAAGAAAACCGTCTTCTATGACGGTTTATGGGTTAACTTTCGACAGCTTCTATTTCTTTACCAAGAAAGAATGATATTACTGTCCTTATAATGACAACTGCACCAAGCATCAGGATGTCTTCAATCGTTGGATTTAAAATTGATTCAATAATATCAGCTGCAATGAGTACTTCTAGACTTAAAAGCACATAAGCTCCTAAATTTCGTTTAATAATATTGATGGATCGAAGTTCAACCTCATCACGATCTACGTTATCTTTAAGTGAAAATTCCACATTAATAAAACGAATGATTGCTTTGATTACCCCTAATACTAATATAAGCACAGAAATCGTATTTAAAATAACGATTAAGATGTGCACGACTGTTTCTACCGTCATAGACTGCTCCCTTTGTCTTTATCTCTAATGCTCGATAAAACTTTCGAAATCACAATATATCCGATATACACGACAAGCACCCACATAATTGTACTAAAGTACCCTGGCGTTAACTGTGGCGCTACCAAATCAAGTATTCCAGCAACGATAAACGCCAGTACAAAGGCTTTTAAAACATTAGTAAGAGAATACCAGTTTCTAACTTTCCTTTTTATGCTATCATGATTGAACATTGTTTTACCTCACTATCGCCATTGTACCATGAATTTCAATCAACGATTCAAAACAACTCCATATTTGTCAATCAAAAAGAGCATTCTCGTTTGAGATGCTCTTTTTTACTTCTGGAAAAATCTTAGAATTTGTAATAACGTGTTGAGTTCATCCAATTCCTATCTAAATTAATGAATACTTCGTTTGGTTTTGTTATAAGCAATCACGTAAAGAATGCCTGCAATCCCAGCAAAGAATACGAGACTTTGAATCATTGGCGCAAAATTGTAAGATGTCGCTGTCCAAACGGTTGGCATATCATTCACGAAATAAGTTGTTGGTAATAGATTTGATATGCCTTTCATAATCCCTTTAAAATTTGATGTCTGAATTCCCATCATTCCTGAGAAAATCATGGTTGCAAAATATAGAGTCATGCTAATTCCATATGTTAGGCTAAATTTACGTGTTAATAATGTAATACTATATGCTATTACAAAGAGAATCATAGATATGATTGCAAAGAAAGCAATAAATACAATGAAACCAAAGATGGTTGGTGCACCAATGCCAAGTAATGGAACAATAACTGCGCTAAAGATAGCCAAAGCAATTCCCATCGCCACCATTTGCGCAACAAACTTTGTTTTTAGTTGATTTGATGTTGTGTACCCAAATAACAACATGCGTGTTGTTACGTCGTGCTCTATCTCTTGCGAAAACAATGCTGAGAAACCTACGAAGACCATCGCTAATGGCGACATTAGCACATTGGTTAGATACAATTGTAGTGCCAATGCATCTTTGGGAATAGCTTCGTTGCTGCTAAACATATTGTAAAAGAGTAGCGTCATCATAATTGGAAACAAAATCCCAAAAATAATGGAAAATATATTTCCAAAGGTATTCTTTAGTTCATATTTAAGATAATGCTTCATAATGAGCCTCCAATGCATTTAAGTATAATAATTCAACATCCGAATCGGATCGTATGTAGTTAACGGATGCTTCATTAAGTTGAAGTAAAACCTGAAGTTCACTTTCTTGATTCTCACAGACAACAGCAAGACGACCATTCGGTGCTTTACATGTTGTAAATGTCGATGCGATCTTCTGATTTGCTTCGTTATCATCAAAAATAATTACAGCATGCCCACAATATTTTTTGAAGAGTTCATCACGATCTCCATAATCAATAAAATGTCCTTTATCAATTATTAGCAATTTGTTCGTTAGGCGTGACAGTTCTTCAAAATAATGAGTTACGAAGACAATTGCAGCTCCCTTATCCTGATACCACGTTGACAATTTATCCATTAGGCTCATTCGTGTCTCGAAGTCCAATCCCGTTGTCACTTCATCGAAAAAGGTTAGTGGCGCATTTTGCATTAAGACAAGGATTAGGGTAAAACGTTGTTTCTGTCCTCCTGATAGTTGTTTGTACTTCTTTTTTAGCGACGAGTTAAAATCAAAGAAATCAATCAAATCTTTCAGTTCTTGTGATTTTGAAATTTGACATTGCAGTACAGTTTCAATAATCGATTTACAGTTCATCGTATCTACATAATCATTTGCCTGCAAGTGCACCGCCATTTCATTTACCGATGTATCACTTGTAATCAATCCTGTATAAGGAAGTAAACCCAGGCACGCTTTAATCAAGGTTGTTTTCCCTGAACCGTTTGAGCCAATAATTCCAACCCGATCATTAGGGCCAATTTCAATTTTTGCTTGTAAATCTAAGGCTTTAAAATCACCGTAGTTTACGCTAATATTTTCAAATGTAATCATATTAATGGTGTCTCCAGTCTAGGTGTGTTAACACACTGTTTTCATTATTCTGAATGGTGATTGTCATGTCTAGGCTTTTAACCATCTGATCGACAATATATAATCCGAGACCACTCCCCTTGTGGCCTGATCGATGATCTCTAATAAAAGGATCAAAAATATGTTCAAGAATATTCTGTTCGATGGTCACGTCAGTATTAATAATCTTAATATCCAAGGAAGATATGTAAATCGAGATGTTTGCATTATCTGGCGAATATTGAATGGCATTTTGAATCAAGTGATCCAAAATCGAATGGAACGTCGATAATTCTGTTCTAATGGTGTAATCACCTGACACAGAAATTTTTAGATTTTTTTTGTTGATGAGATTGGTATAATCTGCAAGAATGTTTTGAACAACCGCTACGACCGTTTCTTCGGTATAGGGTTTATTTTCCAACTCTGTCTCAAATGCCGATAGCATATTGTCGATCATGTGCTTCATTGTCACAAGTTCTTGCTGCACACTTGGTAAATGCTTATGGACATCCTTGTATGTTCCAATTTGATGAATCATACCATCAGTAAGCAACAATGCTCCTGATAGCGGTGTTTTTAATTGATGTGACGCATTCATTAGGAACACTTTTTGACGTTCGCTTTGTAATGATAATGACTCATTCGCACTGCGTAACTCATCAACTGATTGTTGGATTGCATCTTGCATTGAGTTTAATGCATCCTCCAAAACCTTGTATTCATCATGTTGATTTTTTTGTTTAAAACGAACTGTCTCACCGCGTGCATTGTGAAGTGCTTGTTTTGCAAGCGTATCAATTGGCGATGCCAACAGTTTTGTAAATAACGCAGCCGTAAACATTGCAAAGAAGACAAGAACCACAAGAATCATTGGCATACTTTGTAGTAAAATGGGCTTAAGTTCATTCAATTTCGGCGTTAAAGTCGTCGCCACTGTCACCAGAATATTCTCGGAGTTTTCAGTAAAGCCTATATAGTTTGTATAGTTCACGGAGTCATTTGATACTTGGGAGCTCATTACTTGAACTGAATCTCCTTTTTGGTAAATTCGCTCCGAATCTACTTGAAATGACGTCCCAAAATCACGAAATGCATGATCCACAACAGTAAATAACGCATCGTTATTAAAATTTGCACTGTATTTTGACAAATCGAATCCTGAAAAGTCGATTTCTGTCACAGGTTCGCCATTTTTTATGGCTGTTGGTATCAATCGGAGTTGATCCATAATACTTTGTAGTGAATCATCTTGAACAACTATTGTACTTGATGAATAATTTGTACAAACAAGTAGTTCATAATTCCCAGAAGTCTTTGCTAAACGAAATGTAGCATTCATAACATCATGATTTTGTAATGCAATGTCACAACCGTTATTTTCTCGGGTCTGTTCGAGAGTCGTTGCTACGATATTGACATTTTGATTTAATTTATGTTCCACATATAAACCGGGAAGCATAAACATAAAGTAACCAATAATTAGTAAGCCAACTGTTAGTGTCGTAAGGGCTGTATAGAGGAGTACCTTTGTCGTCAATTTCATCAATTCCCCTCCTGATACTGATAACCGGCACCAACCACTGTCCTAACAATAGATACTGGTGATTTCTTCCGGATATTTTTGATATGGGCGTCAATGACCCGATCACTTACCAAATAATCATCCGGAGCAATAATATCAAGTAACATTTCGCGTGTATAAACTCGGTTTTTGTGAGTCATGAGTGCTTCACAAATTAAAAACTCAGTGTATGTAAGTAGGATTGAATTACCGTTGTAAAGGACCTCATACGACTCTGGATTAAGCACTAAGCCACTAACAGTTGCCGAAGATATCGACTCTCTACGGCGCATCAGTGCTTCTAATCGTTTCATAAGAATTACAGGAGAGAATGGTTTAATCATATAGTCATCAGCAAAGCCATTAAATGCTTTTATTTGTGATGATTCATCGTCCAATGCCGTAAGCATAATGCAACGCGTGTTTGCTGAGCTCGCATGAATCGCTTCTAAAATATCAAAACCAGTACCATGTGGCACTAGAATATCAAGAATCGCAATATCATAGGTATTGGTAAGCAGTGCTTCACGAGCTTCCAAAACATCCGTAACACAATCAACATCATATTGTGCCATTGCGAGATACTCCTGCGTAACTTCGC
The DNA here is from genome assembly GCF_009828775.2 of Erysipelothrix aquatica. GTDB lineage: Bacteria > Bacillota_I > Bacilli_A > Erysipelotrichales > Erysipelotrichaceae > Erysipelothrix > Erysipelothrix aquatica. The sequence continues at coordinate 74,858 of NZ_WTSY02000003.1, forward strand.
GTATATATTGTTCGTCCTCTAAGTAAAGAATTTTAACCATGTTGTCCTCCTAAGGGTATTTAATCAAAATGTTATGAATGCCGTATGAATTCGATATGAATTTATTAATAAATTGCGACAGAACTAAAAGAGCTTACAATCTAGTCCTCGTCATTAACAATATTATTATATATCATTCATATCTGTTTCATGGACAAAAAAAAACAGACAATTTGTCTGTTTTCAATTTTCTCTAAAGTGCACTCGAGAATACTTTAAGAAATCTTTTGAATATGGAATCGCGCTTATCAACAATAATCACCGACTTATTTTCTAAGCGATCCCCATATTTTTCCGTTAGCAGTGTTTCTGCTTCTTGTTCCATTTTGTGGTTTGCGACAAATTTCCCAACTTGTACAGCACCATATGTAACTCCCGCAACTGCAACACCTGCTGCAACGTACTTAATAATTTTACCCGTATTGTTATGATGTTTACTCATCCTATTCCTCCGTTTCTAACGAGCGTGATGCTCTGTTTAATTTAATTCTAACACAGTTTTTAATGTAAAAATACTCCCGACACGATAACACATCATACTTTCTTCAAACTCTCATCTAAAACGGTTTCGAAATTCAGATGATACGGGTTTCAGAATCACCATCCGAAAATCCTGTACATACCAATCTCTTTTCATCTAAACGAGGGCAGCGAATTGCCTCCCGCAAATCTACTGCACATAGTTACAAATATTCTCCAATAACTACTACTATTCGTCTTTTAAAATAGCATAATAGTACTCATCCCACCATGTATCTTGAAACGGAATACACGCAATATGGTGAGCTTCGCGACGCATATTCAGTTGTTCCATCAGTTTTCACGACCTCGTGTTTTGAGGTTGACAGGTCGCGATGATACGATGAATGTTTCGATTAGAAAAACCATCTGTCATAATAGCTTGAGCTGCCTCAAAAGCATATCCCAAACCTTGATATGCTTTATTAAACACCCATCCGATTTCGTACGTATGACCTTGAAATACATCTATAAATGAAATATGACCAATTACCTTCCCTGTCGATTTCAATACGATGGGTAGGTAGGTGTTGGTGTGTTCTGGACTATTGATAAATTGCTCGAGTTCTGACAGTTGCTCAAAGGTTTCTGGAATATAATACATGGTTTCCTCATCCATCAAAAACTCCGCTGCATCAGAAAGGTCCTCGCGCGCATAGTTTCTAATTATCAATCGATCTGTTTCCAGTAATAAGTTCATTTAGTATCTCACTTTCTATACATATCGGTTCAGCTTAAGCAGAAAGGCTTCTTTCTTAGACCTACTACTCGATGTGATGTAGCCTTCATGAATCCACCGAATACGCTTCATTCCCACACTTTTAAGTGTTCCATTAATTAATGTGCCTTTAATTCCATCGCCCTTAAATAGCCTAATATACCACTTGGGCGATTGGCCAGTTGTAATGATTGTAACCGAATTAATTGTATCTAGATGGCCGCGCATCCCATATTTTGTTTCTGTATAAGAAAATCCTTTGAGTAATATCTTATCGAGAAAACCTTTGAGTACAGCCGGTACACTATACCACCAAATCGGAAAGATAAAAATAAGCTCATCTGTTTCCTGAATTATCTTTTGATATTTATTGACTAACTCATTCGGCGATGTCCCTTGAGAAAACTCTTTGAGCTCGTTTGCATGAAATACGGGGTCAAAGCCATCGTGATACAAATCAATTACTTGATAGGTTTCATGACGTGTTTCAAATATTTCCCGTACCTTTTGCAGTATTGATGCATTAAAGCTACCTTCCCAGGGATGGACATAAATAATTGTTTTCATAGTTCCTCCGTGCATATCTTTGCACGGTTATTATATGTGCACGGATATGCACGTGTCAATTTAAACGCACGACGCTTGTTTTAAATACTCCAAGGCTTTATCAAAATTTATGATTAAAGACTCATGATTTAATGAGTATCGTGTTGAACGACCCTCTTTTCGAGCCACCAGAATCCCTTGATCAAACAGTGCTTTGAGGTGTCGTGATACAACTGAGCGATCTTGCGGAAAATGATTAGCGACTTCTTGAACCGTGAGCAAATCTTCCACTGCAAGCAATTTCACGATTTCGATACGCGTTGGTTCAAAAAGTGTACTAAAGAATTCAAAATCTATATTTGACTCCATTTCATCGTTGCACTTATCGCTTTGATATTCTTGCATTATTTTCACCTTTGATTAATCCTTCTACTGTAAACAAAGTATACACCAATTCATAAGCAAGTAACAAAAAAACCGGCATCTCAATGCCGGTTTCAATTTCTTAACCGAGTTTATTTCGAATCCATGAAGATAGCGCTTCAACTGCAACTACCAGAAGAATCAATCCCCACAGAAGTGCTCCTGCATCGGCCCAACGGAACCCTGACATCGCAAAGAGCAGTGGTGCTCCGATTCCGCCAGCTCCAACAAGACCTAATATTGAAGCATTTTTGACATTAATTTCAAATCGATAGATTGAAATCGACGCAAAGTTACCCATCAGTTGAGGAATGATTCCATAGCGGATTTTCTGCAAAGTATTGCAGCCTGCGGCGTCCAAAGATTCAATTATACCATTGTCCAAATCTTCAATAACTTCCACAAACATTTTTGAAATCATGCCGATGGAAGTAATTGCGAGTGTTAAAACACCAGTAAAAGGCCCTGGTCCAGACACTCGAATTAACATTAGCCCATAAACAAAGGGTGGGAATGTTCGAATTACTGTAATCATAAATGTTCCTATTGTTGCGAATTTACGACCTACAATATTCTGAGAAGACAAAAATGCGACAGGAACAGACAATACAAGACCAATAAAGGTTCCTAAGAAGGCAATCGCTACTGTTTCAAAGACTAAATAAGGAATTCCCTCTTTGGTGAAACTGAGTAATGCATCCCAATTGGGTGCAATCATACCTTGAATAATACTATTAACAATTGAAAAACCATTGGTAACGAGCCCATTGAATTCAACATACGGCAAACTTAGTGCTGTGATAAGCAGAATAACCCCAACTATAAAACAAATTTGTTTAACATAGCGTGGTCTATTTTCATACGTTTCTAAAATTCGTGTTGACATTAGATGAGCCTCTTTCTAATATAACGACTCAGCATTTCTATTAAAATAACACTGATCAGTAAAATAATAAGAATCGTTGATAAATTTTGATATTGGCGCCAACCAATATTTTCATTCATCAAAGTACCAATTCCACCCGCTCCTACATATCCTAATACTGCAGCTGAACGAATATTCATTTCTAAATTATAGAGAATGGAAGACAAGTACAAACCCGATATTTGTGGAACTACTGAGCCAATGAAAGCCTTAAAACGGGAGGCCCCTGTCGAGATACTTGCTTCAAAAGGTCCCATATCAACTAATTCAATCTGTTCATATGTCATCTTCGTTAGAATCGAAAAGGTAAATAAGAAAATAGCAATCATCCCTGAAAATGTTCCTAACCCGAAGATATACGTCATAATTAAGGCAATAATTAATACAGGAATCGTTCGGAAGAAACTCATCACAAAGCGAACGATACCTCTTGCTAACCGATTTTGATTCATATTACTTGCCGAGAGATATGCCATCGGAAGTGCAAAAACACCGGCAAACAATGTCCCTAAAAATGACATCGCAAAGGTTTGAATCATGGGATTCATAACCGTTGTTGCATATTTTAAATTAGGGGGAAACAAACGACCTAGAAAACGAAAGAACTCTTCGCCTCCGTTAATTAGCAAAATAAGATTAAAGTTTGTGACCTTAGCACTGAAGTAAAGTAACACCCCCATTATTACGATAACGATGATTCCAATTCGAAAGGGCGGTTTCACTTCCTTGCCATTATTCAAAACAATAGGTTTGGGATAGAATAAATTTTTAAGGTGTGACATGTGTCGTCACTCCCATCAATTCGTCCTCTTCTAAAGATCGTCCATACACCTGTTTCAAGACAGCCTCATCGACACTGTCGCATGGACCATCAAAGACAATAACTCCCTTATTAATACCTATTACGCGCTTGGCATATTTAAGTGCAAGGTCAACATGGTGCATATTAACAATAACCGTGATGTTTGTTTTTTCATTGATTTTGACAAAATCATCCATCACCTGTTGTGCTGTAATAGGATCTAACGACGCAACGGGTTCATCCGCCAAAATTATTTGTGGTTCTTGAGCAAGGCAGCGTGCTAATGCAACGCGTTGTTGTTGTCCACCACTAAGTTCATCGGCACGATTGTATGCTTTTTCTAAAATACCAACTTGATCCAATGACTCAAGTGCTTTGAGTGTATCTTCTTTTGAATACAAGCCCAGTAAGCTTTTAAACCACGGCATTTCTGCTACGCGTGCTGTTAGCACATTTTTAAGTACCGTTGTTCGCTTAACAAGATTGAATGATTGGAATACCATACCAATTTGTCGTCTGAATTTTCGAAGGTCCTTCCCTTTCAATTCCGAGACATTGCTGCCATTAACCAAAAGTGTCCCATCCGTAATCGTATGCATTTGGTTAACACTTCGAAGTAGCGTTGATTTACCAGCACCTGAAAGTCCGATAATCGCAACAAATTCTCCTTGTTCTATCGTTAAGCTAACACCATCCAAGGCTTTGACGCCATTGGGATAAATCTTTGTTACATTTTGAAATTCAATCATTGAGACCTCCACAGACTATTAAAAGGTGGGTTCGATGACCCACCTTGACTCATTATTGTTTGTTTTTTAGCATATCCAATACTTTACGTGATGAATCATAATCAGCATCTGTTACTTCCTTATATCCGGTGTGGTTATAAATTGAGATGGCTTCTTTTCCTTCATCCGTTTTAGCAATTTCAATAAATGAACGTTGTAATGCTTTCTTCAAGTCTGCATCCACAAGTTTGTTTGAAATTGAAATCGTATCGTTCATGATTTTATCTGTTACACCAATAACATCCGTTTGTTTCCAAATGTTTTCTTGGTTCCATTCTGTTGTCCAGTTTGTTTCAAAGTCACGGCGAATATCAGCATAACCGACTCCGACATCACATTGTCCAGTTGCTAAACGTGCCGCTGTATCAGGGTAACCTGTTACTTCAACTTTGTTTGCAAGATCAGAGATCATTTTTCCTTCAAATTGATCTGCTAACCATAATGATGGGTAAACATAACCTGCGGATGATGTCGTATTTGAATGACACCATGATGCGCTATTTAAATCATCCCATGTTAATTTCATGCCTGCATTTACTTTATCAGCAAGTTCACGTCCTTTTGCAGATGTTCCTGCATAGATCAATGAACGGTAGAATGTAACTTGTTCTTCAACAGGTAATGTTGCTTCTCCGTCATTCCACTCTTTTGCTTCTACAAAATCTTTATTCAAGCCATCACGTGATGCAGCTAATGCAACATCGATGTTACCGTCCTGTGAGTACATTGCATATGTACTTGCAGGAATAAATCCAATATGAGCTTGGCCAGCATCTAGTGCTTCCCCTGCAGCTTCATAATTTGGAGATACTTGGATATTAACATTTCCAACTTCATAACCATCTTTAGCAAGTTCTGTTTTAATAAGACCTTTTAATGGTTCTGTCTTTGCAATGATTTCTTTTGAATCACGACTTGGAATAAAGAACACAGTTAAAGTCTCTATTTTCTTGTCATTTCCTTTTTCACTTCCACTACTACAACCCGTTAAAACAAGTATTGAAACTAAAAGCACTAACAAGTATTTTTTCATCATTTCCTCCTGTAATACCTAGGTCTATAATTCCATACCATCACCTAGATTTCAAGCAAATTCATATAATTTACACAATCATGACATTACTTGTATTTTTTAACACAAACGTAACAATCCGTATTCTATTTAGATAAACAAGACTTTAAATGAATTATAAGCCAGTCCTGAAAATTTGTGATATACTTTCTGAAAGGAGATACATTATTTATGAAACAACTGAAAATTGAAGATTTTTTAAACTACCGTTATCTTGGATCACTTAAAGCAAATCCAAGTAAAACTCACGCTGCTTTTGTTATCTCACAAGCACGCTATGATGACAACGATTATATACACAGTCTTTTCTTATTTGATGGAACACAATCCAAAAGAGTATTGGATTTGGACACTGACGCACGTTTCTACTGGGAACAAGACGATACCATTCTTTTCCACCATACAACCGGCAGTCAAGAGACCGAGGCAGTATCGCAACAAAAGAGTATTATTTATCGCTATCATATTGTTACGGGGATTATTGAACCTGCTTATACCTTCCCAATCGCTATTGGATCACTCAAGGTCCTCCAAAATGGTAACCTCTTAATCACAGCACACTTGAATGTTGATGATCACATTCTATTTGATTCTGAAAAGCGTAATGACTACCTTGCGAAAATTAAAAAAGACACTAATTACGAAGTATTTGATAGTGTTCCTTTTTATGCGAATGGCGGTGGCTTTACAAAAGCAAAAATCGGACAAGCATTTATTTATAATACGAAAGAAGAAACCTATCATGCTATTGCAGAGAAAAATGTAGATATCGCTTTAGCACACTTTGATGAAGCAACACAAATCGCTTACTTTTATAAAGAAATTCCAAATGGATTACCTCAATTCTATGCAGACATTATTGGTTTTAATACACAGACGCAAGACATTATCGAATCATTTAAAAACGATACCTATATGATTTCAAATATGACCGTTTTAGATGGACAGATTTATGTTTTTGCTTCGACAGGAAAAGCGTTCGGAATCAATCAAAACTCAGACGTCTATCGCCTCGATAATGATGTCCTTGTTCGTGTATGTGAATTTGGGCGGAGCTCATGGAACTCAGTCGGGAGTGATGTGCGTTTCTTAGGCAGTGCTCAAGAGCACGTCATCAACAATAACTTCTATTTTGTGGGTACATATCAAGACCGAACTGTACTTTACTGCTTTGATGGTCAGACAATCGAAACAGTGTTTAGCCCTGAAGGAAGTATAGATGGGTGGATTCAATTAAACGATCAATTCTTTGGGATTGGACTTTTCGATAATCGTCACCAGGAATTGTATGCTTTCAATTTCGATGAATCCACATACTCACGCCTTACGTCATTCAATGCCGAATACTGGGATAATCACTATCTTGCAACGCCTCAACATATCCAATATGAAAGTAATGGGGATATGTTAGATGGTTGGGTCTTACTGCCGCAAGATTATGACGCGAAGAAACAATATCCAGCAATCCTTGATATCCATGGTGGCCCAAAAACTATCTATAATGGTGTTGTGTATCATGAGATGCAAGCTTGGGCTAACCTCGGATACATTGTATTCTTTACAAACCCACACGGTGGCGATGTTTATGGCAACGAATTTGCAGATATTCGTGGTAAATATGGAACCATTGACTACGCCGATATCATGACTTTTACTGATCTTGTTCTAGACCGTTACGCAATTGATCGAGCACGGGTCGGTGTTACTGGGGGATCGTATGGAGGATTTATGACAAACTGGATTGTGAGTCATACAGATCGTTTTGCAGCTGCAGCAACGCAACGCAGCATTTCAAATTGGATATCATTTTACGGAACTTCAGATATTGGTGTTTACTTTGGTCCCGACCAAACAGGCGGTTCACCATTCGAAAATTTAGAAGCTGCATGGGAACAATCTCCGTTAAAACATGCTCACGCTATTAAAACACCACTTTTATTTATTCATTCCGAGGAAGACTATCGTTGCCCTATCGAACAAGCCATGCAACTCTTTACGGCAGTGAAACAAAATGGTGTTGAAACGCGCTTTGTGTGGATTCGTGGTGAAAACCATGATTTATCCCGTTCAGGACGTCCGCAATCACGACTCAAGCGTCTTCAAGAAATTACAACCTGGATGAACACCTACCTTTAAATTTCAAGCCTCATTAATGAGGCTTTTTCTATACACTTTGTAGGCTAGAATGAGCTGCAAAAAAATCATAATAAAAAGTGTTGATTTTGTGAATTTGCGATGTATAATAAGTCTTGTGTCATGTATGACTAATCTTTTAGTTTAGTAATACTAAACAAAACAATACTAATTAAGGAGACAGTATGAAAAAATTAACTATCGTATTCATCGCACTACTTGTCCTTGCAGGTTGCGCAAACAAAAATACTACCAAACAAGAACTCCGTGTCTATAACTGGGGATCTTACATTGATGAGTCGCTCATTACTGAATTTGAAAAAGAATTCGATGCGAAAGTCATTTATGACAAGTTCGATTCAAACGAAGCAATGTACATCAAAGTTGCAAGTGAAGACTCCTATGATGTTCTCTACCCTACCGATTATATGATTGAACGACTACGCGTTGAAGACCGCCTTCAAAAACTAGACTACTCAAAAATTCCAAATTACACCGCAACACTTGATAGTTTGAAGGGTCGTGCAATGGACCCAACCGCTGAATACACTGCAGGTTACTTCTGGGGAAATGTAGGTATTGTCTATGACAAAACTAAAGTTTCAATCACAGATTTAGAGCAACAAGGTTGGAATATTTTCAAAAACGAAAACTACAAAGACCAGATTTTCTTTTTGGATTCAGAACGAGACGCATTCATGGTTGCACTTAAAGCCCTTGGTTATTCAATGAACACAACGAGCGAGTCGGAATTACAAGAGGCTTTTGACTGGCTCAAAGATATGAACCAAAAAACACGCCCAGTCTATATTCGTGATGAAATGATTGATAGCATGGTATCCGGCGTTAAACCAATAGGTACCATGTATTCAGGAGATGCGACTTATGTTCTATCTGAAAATGAAAATATGGCCTTCTACGTACCAACCCAAGGAACGAACTCATGGATGGACGCTATGGTTATTACTAAAAACGCAAAAAATGTCGACCTTGCTCATGAATGGATTAACTTTATCTTAAGTAAAGAGAGTCAACAACGCATTACAGAAGAAATTGGGTATACCAGTGCTCGACAAGATGTTATTGATATTGTTACGGGTGTAGATGGCGCGTTTAACGGTATTGATTCATACGAGACACGTCAAAATTATAACCTCGATGAGAATTACCGTTTTGATGACGTAACACGCGTTACCATGGCGGATTACTGGGTTAAAGTAAAATCTAATGGATAATACATTTACGAATCGATACTCACACAATTCATCACAATTCATGAAACATGTTGATGTGGATTATGGTTACGAACTTGCGCAAAAGCTAGGGACGTTTCGAACAAACGAAACCCTAGGTTTTCGTACGGTTGGATCATTCGCTGAACATGAAGCTGCCGATTTTTTAGAACTTGAAATGGCTAAAATAGGACTACAAAAAATTAATCGGTACAGTTATCCTGTCACATCATGGACGTTTAAACATGCAAGCCTTCGTTGTCGGACAGAATCACAAGATTTGACGTTTACACTCAGTGCCTACCCTTCCCATATCGATACCCAAGGACCACAAACTATTGAAATAATTGATGTTGGTCGATCTGATAGTCATGATTTCCCTTCCGACATTTCTGGAAAGTGGATTCTTATTGATATTAATCAACGTGAGGATTGGTGGATTAACTACCCCGCTACTGAAGCATTTTATCGTGGAGCCTTGGGAATCATTGCCGTGCAGGACGGCGGTTATGGTGAAATAAGCGATCACACACTCAATGCACAGAATACCTCTATTCCACATGGCGCTGTAGCGCTATCTATGTCCCGACATGATGCGCGAATTTTACGCCAAGCCTTGAAGGTAAAGCCTACTTTAACGCTTGATGTATCGAGTCTTTTAGATCCGAATGGAACTGCTTATAACGTATTCGGATGCATTCCAGGCGAAAGTGATGAGATTATTCTTATGAGTGCTCATTACGATGCCTATTTCGAAGGATTTCAAGATAACTCTGTTGCAGTTGGTTTAATGATGGGAATTGCAAAAGCACTATGTTCATCAGGAATCAAGCCTAAAAAAACACTCATGTTTGGGGCATTAAGTGCCGAAGAATGGGGTGCAACTGATACACGATATGACTGGTTAACAGGGTCATATACACAGATGCGTGCATTAACACCAGAGTGGGCGGATTTGATTTTCGCAAACATTAACTTTGAACTCCCTGCAATGCTCGAAGATGGCACGGATTGGATTCGCGCAAGCTACGAACTCAAACGGTACCTAAGCGGATTCACACTCACTTTACCACAAGCGTCTGACGTCTATCCAAACGGCATCAAAGTACTCAATCCAATCGAAACATGGTCCGATGATTTTTCATTTGAGATATTTGGAATCCCTTCGACCGTTTCTGCTCTAAAACCAAAATTTGCTGCATCACATTACCATACACAATTTGATACCGTCGATACCTATCATGAAGGTGCCTTTTTATACCATCATTATGTCTACGGACTTCTAATGTTACAGTATGATGATCTCGCCGTGTTGCCGTTGGACTTTAGTGAAAGAATTCAAGCATTGAAACAGGCCCTCGATCTTGAAATGGCAAGCGAGTATATTGATATCAATGCTTTTAAGGAGCTGGTAATCACAATCAGCAATCAATCAAACGCCTTATACACGCTACTAACAAATGTTAGCGATATTGGGGAACACGAAACACTTATGCAACAGGTAAGAAAAATCTTCCGTTTTGCAGCAACACAGTTTCTACGATTATCGTGGGAAGACGATGTATTATTCCCTTTCGAACAGAATCAAACAAACGTTCGTGTACTAGAACATATGTTGTATGATCCAAAACGATCTATGGAATACGTGAGTCTTGTCGACAATAATAAATACGCCGTTCATTGGAGCAGCGAAACGTACCATTATCATACCCAAAATGTTTTATCAGATACCGCAAATATGATGTGGGGTACTGCATTTAAACCAACACATTGCGACTTGTTTGATTTCATAGATTCTCATGACTTCGAAATAATAGAGCAAGCGGTTGAATCAGAGCGGTCACGGTATGATACGGTTTTAAATGAAGTAATGGCAAATCTTTATTTATTTTCTGACCAAATACAAACATGCCTTGATTTAATTACTAAAAAACCATCCTGATAGGATGGTTTTTATTCATTAAAGCCCGATGCAAGCGCGACATTTTGGATTATTAAATTTGCATCAAAAGATACTTTATACATTTGGTGCTCTATAAAATTTACTGTCTCTGGATTAGCATTCAAAAGATACATCCCGCCTTGAAACATTTGAAATAAATAATAGTCATTTTCTGAGAATGTTCCTTCGTAATGATCAAGGTACATTAGTACCGCATCTTCTTTCGCTAAATTCACCGTATTATTATAAGCACTAAGTTTATCATTTGCTTCAGTGAGCGCTCTAACCTCCTCTTCAAGCGTTAGAACAGTTTGTTGCATCGACTCATAACGACTCTTTGAAACACAACCAGAAATAATCAATAACACAAAAATACTCAATAATCCTATTTTGAACTTATTATGCATTCTCTACTCCCTTTCACTGTTTATAGACTTATTATAAGTGACTTTAAAAGCTCGCAGGCACCAAACCCTCAATACCCAGCGTAAAATGAAGATAAATATCGACTCACTAGTTTTCTATTGATCAACTTTGTGATATCTGAGATAAACTATGTCATTGATAACACTCGTACTCACTACTTTTAGATTTTGCTGATGTTTGCTCTTACTGAATAACGGAATACCATCACCAATTAGTTTGGGTATGATTGCAATCTGGTATTCATCAATCAGGTTTGCATCAATCAAAGGTCGTACTAAAGATGCACCTCCAACGATCCAAATATCTTTGCCCTCCACTTGTTTGAGGGCTTGCACTTGAGAAACAACATCATCGTTGATAATCTTAATGTTTGGCTCAGTGCTTGTTAGATTTCGACGTGTAAATACAAATGTCTGTGCATCTTTGTACGGAAAGCCATCCACAGCAAGCTCTGTCACGATTTGATGATATGTTTTGAATCCCAACAAGACTGTATCTACGTTTTTATAAAATGTATCATAGGTATTATCTTCAGCTTCCATTGGTACGGCAAGCCAATCAATACCACCTGTAATATCAGCTATATAGCCATCCAAACTCATTGAGATAAATAAAATAACGGTTCTTTTCATGAGAATACCTCTCTTCCTCTTAAAGTGTATAGTAAAATAGTAGTAACAAAAAGAGACATTTTCTGAAAATGTCTCATGGAGGGTCAATGAATACAAAACAGATAATATGGGATACAAGTTTAAAACTGATGACAGAAAGCCCTTCAAGACGATTTCACGATATTACAGTACATGATATTTGTACTGCGACAGGATATCATCGTTCAACATTTTATCGTCACTTTGATTCGAAATTTGAACTGTTTGAATTTGGAATCATGCAATTATGGGATGATTATTTTCGAACGCTCACACCAGCAACTTTAAGTACTCCCTTTGCCACAGCTCAGTTATTTTATAACAATTCTGATGCTCAAATCCTTATTCAGAAGCAGAACAATGATCTTGAGTTTTTAAGAAATGTTAAACGGATCATGTTAAAAAAACTCGAACAACACTACAATACGATTATGTTGAATGATCCCGATTTTTATGCACCGTATATCGTTGCTAACATCGATTTTTTAGATTTATGGAATCAATCCCAGCTTCTACCTTTAACCAACCTCCAACTCGATGCGAAATTTCAAGAATTAGTCTGGAATCCTTTAGTCACCAAAACAATCATAAAATTATAAAAGAGTCGCTTATCAAAAGCGACTCTTTTGTAATTTTAGAAGTACAATCCCGAGAACTATTGCCAAGACTGCTACCACTTTCTGTATTTGTATTGGTTTTTGCTCCATCCCTATAAGAGCAAAATGATCCAATATCATGGCCATAACAATTTTCCCAACTCGTGCAACAACCGAAGATAATGTCGGTACTAAAATCGGTAGGATTAGAATATGTGAAGCATACGATTGTTGTAATTCTTTCGTAACAATAGGGTATAACCTATTTACGTTCTTGTTTAATAAAGCCCCTAACGTTATCTACAAAAGACTTGATAATCATCTCATGAGTTCGAAATGCATTATTAATAATTCCAATTTCCTCTGTGAAGGTTGCATAATGAAACACCACAATATCTAATATCCCCTTTTTAATGTAATCCACAACAGCAATTCTTGGAAGCACAGCGACGCCATGTCCGCCAATGGCAGCATGAAGCAATGTTTCATTATTATTAGCAGTCCAAGAAATGATAGATTCTATCTTGTCATCATAAATAATACGATCCATATACTTCCGATAGGAGCTTCCAATCTCACGTGTCAATAAGTGATACCGACCCTTATGATTTTGTAGATAACTTGGGCTTGCAACATACACCAAATCAAGTGTACCAACACGGGAATACGATAACGTATCATTATCCGGAACACCTTCCATTAGTGCAACGTCTAAGTTATTGTTAACAACGCTTTCCTTAATAGTTGCAACATTATTAACCGTAATCTGAAGTTGGATATGATGTAAGGTTTCAAAATGTGTGATGATTTCCGGAAGCATGTAAGTAGCAATTGTAACCGTGCATCCAACACGAAGTACAGGTAGTGATACATCCGTTTTAAAAACTGATGATGCACGCTCATTTGCTTGGATTAAGGCTTGTGCATACGGATAAAACAGTAAAGCTTCTTGAGTCGGTGTAATAGTCCGGCCAGTGCGTTGAAATAGCTTAACATTCAGTTCCAGTTCCAATTCCTTGATACCCTGGCTTACAGCCGGTTGGCTGATGTATAACGCCTCTGCAGCACGTGAAATACTTCCGTGAATACACACCGCTAAAAACATGTTAATTCGATCAATATTCATATAAGCACTCCTTATGTATATTATAATATATCATTACTATTCATTATACACTATGCTTGGTACACTTAGATACGAGGTGAAAGAATGAATAAAAATTTTGAACTATTTAAGCTATTTACACTTGCAAGCACATTAACATTCTCAGGCGGACTTGCCATGGTTCCCCTACTGGATGACAAACTTGTAAAGCAACACCACTATTTATCCAGTGATGATTTTTATCACTATATTGCAATATCGCAATCGATACCAGGCGTAACGGCTGTCACAACGGCTTGTCTACTTGGCGAAAAAATAAATGGTCGAAGCGGTCGCTACATTGCCGCACTTGGCGCTATTCTTCCAGTCCTTGTTATCATGATTCTTCTGACGATGCTTTACCAAATGATTCCGCAAACCGGTATCATTCAATATTTATTTATCGCTATTCGCGCCACTGCCGGCATTTACATTCTAGAAGCCGGAGTGTCAATGGTTCCGCACATTATAACACGCAACGCTCAATCCTATTTCATGATTGTATTTGTATTCATATTAGTGACTTTTCTAAATGTATCAATTCCTTGGATTATTCTTGGATGTTTCCTGCTAAGTCTTTGTGTTCTAGTATGGAGAAACTTCCAATGATCCAACTTTTTCTAACTTTCTTAAAAATAGGTTTTCTTGGATTTGGAGGCGGGTATGCAATGCTTTCGCTCATCTATGAGAACTCACTCCATCTTGGAATTAGCGCTACACAATTTGCAGATTTAAACGCATTGGACCTATTAGCTCCTGGACCAATTGCCGTCAACTCGGCAACCTATGTTGGTTTTATTACATTCGGGATTCTTGGTGCTATTATAGCGACAATCGCTGTTTGTATGTCATCATTTGTATTTTCTTATCTCTTATTTACTTATGAGGATAAATTACTTTCGATGCCATTGTTCAACACCTTTCTTCATTATACAAAAATTGCTGCGATTGCAATGATATTATCCGTCGCACTTTCGCTTGTCAATAATGCCTATACCAGTGATGAGCAACCGATGTTGATTACAATCATACTTATTTTAAACGCGTACTTGCGTTTGTATCGTAAAAAACCTATTTTATATTGTATGGCTTGCACTGCAGGAATTGGTATTCTTTATGGATTGTTCTTATAAAAAAGGGACCGCTTAATCCCTTTAAGTATTGTGATATGTCAACGCACGCATCAGACAGTCGTCTAACACGGTAAAGTTGAGCGGTTTATCTTTCGCAAGAACGATTGCACGATTTTTTGAAAACTCTAGGTCATAACCATAAATTTCCCGTAAACGCGCAATTAAATTTGATTGGCAACTTACAAATATGGCAATATGCTGTTCATCAAAAACATCAAGACGAATCGGTGTCCCTGATTTAGGTTTTACCGTCGCATACGAAGGTTGGCCCCACTTTAATGATTCTTCAATTGATCCTACTTGATCATTCATCGCCGCCAACTCATAAATTCGTGTGCGGATTTCTTGTAACATGGCATACGATTGTTGATCGTAGTTTGCATAGACATTTTCGATTTCAGATGTTGTGAACGGATTCATGTTAATCTCCTTTACGTTTATGGATTGGGATACGTTTATTAAAAGTATGCCTTAATTTCATCTATGCATGCGATAAATATGGCACACACGAATCACCATCAAAAATTGGATTTTGGTTTCGTACAAATAATGCGGTTTCATCATAATTTACAGATTTTTTGGATACATTCAAGCTAGCGTAAGGCATAAACCCTAATACAAGGGATTGCGCATTACTTAATTCCGATGCAACCGTATCTAACGATACCTTTGTCTTACCAAACACATCAAATAGTATTCCCGAGACATCGTCATAAACTGCCAGCACATTATAAGACGAACTATAATAAAGATAGTCTTGAAATGGACCGAGAAGATAAAACATGAGAAGTCCTAGGTTGTCCTTCATTGCAATTGCTGTGTAAGGATTGCCTTCAGATAATAATCTGAGATCCTGTAATGACTGAAGCAGTGTCTTTTTATTTATTTGCGAAAAGGTAGAAATACATGGTTCTGTCTTCATACGGTATTGATTCTCCGGAACAAAGTTGAAACCGAACTGTTGATAGAAGTCCATCACATTCTCGTTGGCATACAGATAAAAAGATGTCGTGTCGGAATTGTATGCTTCGAATATCTGATTCATAAGAAACCGAATGAGGCCTTGATTCCGATGCTTGGGATGCGTACAGACCGTACCGAGTTGCACCGTTTCAAAAAGCACTCCGCCACGCTCAAACGTAATGTGATTTACAGAGACATTCGCCACCACTTGATTATTATGAATCAGGACATACGGTACATTCGCATCTGTCCAATATCCTGCCTCATGCCAAAACTCAAAATCAAATTCAAATATCCCATTTACAAGTTGATTGTAACTTTTTCGAATATCAATATCATCACGCACACCGATTCTAAACAAGTAATCCGTATCATTTATTGTGATCTGTTTCATGAACAATTCCTCCATACATTATTGCTTTGATGGCACTGAATGCCTGTTTATAGGTAACATTTTGCATATGAACTTGAACCCAAGCATTGGAAACAAGTGCATGAATCGCATCTTCAAGCATTACTAAAGGAACCTCTTGATTTAAGACACCTTGGTCATACGCCTGTTCAATATCTTTATAATATAATGCGAGTTCGTGTCGTAGTTTTTGATTGAGTGTATCAAAATTGTGTTCGTGTGAGAAGTTGTATAGAAAGCTCACTTTATCACCATGCGCCACAAGAATTTCTACGGCGTGTAAGACTCTTGATTCTAATGCCGAAAATGTATTCTGATCAAGTGCATATTTGAGGGTTTCGATAGCATAATCTGCCATCTGGTTAAAGAAAACATCTCGACTCTCAAATGTGCGATGAAATGTGGCTTTACTTATTGATGCTGACGCAGCGATTGCTTCGATGCTCGCTGTTGGATTCATAACCAG
The DNA here is from genome assembly GCF_009828775.2 of Erysipelothrix aquatica. Taxonomy (GTDB): domain Bacteria; phylum Bacillota_I; class Bacilli_A; order Erysipelotrichales; family Erysipelotrichaceae; genus Erysipelothrix; species Erysipelothrix aquatica. The sequence continues at coordinate 91,787 of NZ_WTSY02000003.1, forward strand.
GTACGGAATCGCAGCTTTGAATACTTTTTCTTGATTTGTCATATGATACCTCTTTGTCTCACATGAGACTATAGTATCTCAAGAGAAGTATCTTGTAAAGAATAATAATACCTACTTGCATACTTAGGTATATTTTTTACGCATCCATGCAACTGTAGCGTGCATCCACAATGTCAGAAGAAACAAACTAATCAACGTTCCTTCTCGAACATTCATGGGATTGCGGAAGTACTTTGACATCACTATAGATCCAATTACACAAAGAATATCAAAGCTATAACGTAGTTTATGAAATGGTAATTCTAATCGTGATGAAAGCACGGTACAAACCGATTCTATCGGAAAAGTTAAAATATCCAAATATAGAATCATACCTGTACTTACGCCCGATATCGTCACACCCGCACAAAAGACTGTGATTTTAATCAAATAGTGTGTTATCACAATTTTATTAAAAATGTGATAAGTAAAAATATTGATAATACTTCCAAATGCAATCGCTGCGAGAAATTGCATCAAATACTTCTTTCGTAACTTAAAATGCGTTAACATCGCATACATGCATAAGAAGAAAATATTTAGTACCATCGTCACGGTTCCAACGCCAACTTCCAACACAGTTGCAAGACTTAGATTTAACGCATTAAAACTACTAACACCAATACCTGCAAAGATCGTGATACTAATTCCAAATCCCGCTAGCATATAAAAGCCTAAAGAAAGCAATAATTTCATTGTTTGATTCATAATAACCTCCCACTTGAAATTTATCATGCAACACAGGATAATTATAGGAGATATCTCACATTAGGAGGCTACTATGAAAGCGACACCCATTCATAACGATTTATTACACATCATGGAAGATTCCATTAATATAACGCATCGCTTCACGCAATCTTACGTACCTGGCGACCAGATTATTCCCTTTGGACAAGCTGAGACACCTTTATTTTTTCTCATTGAAGGAACCGTCAAGATTTACCTATACCATGAAAATGGAACGCGGTCCATCATTCATTTCGCGCAAGTCGGTGATATCTTAGGTGAACTTAGCTTACTTGGTGTTGAAGAACAATCCAAAGAAGTTATCGCACAGTCTAACTGTACCTGTATTGTAGTCCCACGTGATAAACACGAACAATTACTCTTAAACCTCGCATTTACACGTGCACTCAACGTATACCTTGCACAAAAACTAACAGATCGTACCTTTCGTCTTACACATGCACTCAACTACCCTATGATCAATCGACTAGCTGCATTTATTCTTTTCGCTGAGAACGATGGCATCTATCATGAGAGTGCAACGGAAATTGCAGAGTATCTAAGCACAAGTTACCGGCACTTGATGCATACCTTTAAGCAACTCAGAGAACTTAAGTTACTTTCAAAAATTGGTACTTCCTACAATATCACGGATCGAAGACGACTCGAAGCATATGCTTTGGATATACAATATTAAAAAAAGAGATGAAATTCATCTCTTTTAAATAATACGGTTCATCAGCGGCGTTTGCTCTGCGAAGCGTTTTAAGTTATGCATCACAATATCCAATCGGTAGTCATTGATTTTGCTCGTTTCAAATGAGGCATGAGGTGTTATCGTTGCTTTAGGATGATTCCAAAGTGGATGATTGGCATCGAGTGGTTCTGTTTCAAAAACATCCAAGACTACACCAGCTAAATTCGTATCAAGCACTGTCATGAGTCCTTCCAAATTAACACAAGCACCACGACCGATATTTATAAAAATTGCATCATTCTTCATGAGTCCAAACTGATTTGAATCCATGATATGATACGTGGCATCGTTGCTGGGTAGTGTACAAATCACAATATCATAATTAGGTAAATGGCTATCCAGTGCCTCCAAAGCAAAGCATTGAGAAAAATATTCGATTGAACGACCGTTTGAATTAACTCCGTCAACTTGAGCATTAAAAGCATTCAATCGTTTTGCTGTTTCTTGAGCAATACTTCCGGTTCCAAGAATCAAGACTTTTGCGGTGTCGAGTGCTTTATTTTGGTTTAACCGCGCCCATTTATGCTCGGCTTGCTGTTTCAAGTAGCCAGGAATACTTTTATAATGGTTAAGTATGTACGCTAAGCAATATTCGGCAATTGGGATACTATACATGCCACGACCATTAGCGATTGGAATGCCTGCTTCTTTATATAACTCAATATTGATGTGGTCATACCCAGCTGAAAGCAACTGCGCAAATTTCAAATCATGAGGGATCGTTTCTTTCGGCAAATGCATACCCACAATGACATCTGCATTGCCATCATAAACTGTTTCTAAGGGATAGCGGATAATTTCAAATCCTAATTTTTCAATTGTCTTAGTACTGACTGCGTCCAATTCTAGCATTTCTGTTATGGCAACTTTCATTTTTTTCTCCTTCATTTTTTAATCCTTGTACCTATCATAGCATTTATGGTCAATTGACGCACACGACGCACAATAGTTTTTCTTTATAAGCTTTTCTTGTAAATAATTTTTATACAAAATAGAGATTTATTGCTTTGATATTCGTGGTACGTGAATTCAAGAGACAACAACCCTTTTGCGCCGGACCATAGAACAAGCATACTCATTGTGCATAAATAAAAAGCTACCGACAGAATAACTGCGGTAGCCTTTTTACTTAATTGTGACGTTTTCGATACAGCGAACGAATTGTTGTAAAGAGTCCTATGATTATACTTGCAAAGCCAAATAGTAACATCGAATTCCCCATTCCAGTATTTGGTAATGACGAATCTTTAGATTTTGGATCTTTATCGACACCTTTAACTATTGGTGGTTCATCTTCTACATATGTGTTTGTAATCACATTTCCATTTAAAGACTTAACGTATCCTTCAGGAACATTGATTTCATCAACGGTATAGATATATGCGTTTCCTGACGAATCGACTGCATCAAGATCACACCATAGCACGGACGTTTCACCGTTAAGCAAAGATCGCGGTTCTTGATAAGCAACACCGTTACGATACAATTGAACGGTAATCGTAGGATGCGCAGTTGGCCCACCTACCCACACTTTTTGAATTTGCATCGCAAGTTTTCCGGGTGTGAAGGTATTGGTAATCGTTGTTCCATCAACATGTTTACTATATCCGGAAGGAACATTGATTTCATCAACAGTATACGTAAAGGGTTTTCCCATCAAATCTGTTACTGGAAGTTGTTTCCACGTATAGGATTCTTGGCCCGATTCCAAATTAACCGCATCTAGATATGGTAATCCGTTTTGATACAGTTGCATTGAAATCGTTGGCTTTAATTCTGGTCCATCAACCCACACTTTACGAACAGTAAAATCTGTCATTGCTGGAATGTATGTGTTTGTGATGGTTGTGCCATCAACGTGTTTTTCATAATGATTAGGAACTGTAATTTCATCAACACGATACTCAAATGAATTGCCATCTTTATCATTGGTATCTAAATCTGTCCATCGATAGGTTGTTTCCCCATTTTCAAGAACTACAGGATTGCCATATGCCTGATCATTTTGGAAGAGTTGCACAACTATCTCTGGTTTAACCTCAGGTCCATTGACCCAAACTTTATTCATTGAATAATCCATTTTATTAACTCTTACGGTATTTATAACTGTAAAGGTTATGGACGTTGACGATAATACGGCGTCAATAGTTCCCCCTTCAACGTTATACAAATCAGAAACAATCTCAGATGCTTTAATTCGTGCATTCTTAGGAAGTCCCTTGACGACAATTTTACGGTTCGCTGGAATGTTAATAATACCATCCTGAACCATGAGTGACTTAACAAAGGTCATGTCTTCTTCATAAACTTGAACCATACCTTGATATCGTTTGTAGTTATCAATATTATCGTCAGTCTCATCAAAGCTTACATTAAATGTGAAGCTTCGATCTTTATTTAGACGTACGCCGTCCGCATCATGTAAGACTTTATGAATCGTTACATCAACCGTTTCTTTGAAGTAACCAGCATTTCGAATAGCTGTAGGATTCAAACGATCTAATCCAAAGTCACTGGTTGTAGCACTACCCTTTGGCTCAATATGCGACCCATTTTCATCTGGCATCTGACGGGTCAGCGTATAACCTTCGGGTGTGATGACTTTAATCCGATACTGTCCTTGTCGGTATACATCCATACTATAAAATCCATTTATATCCGTTTTTACTTCATAGGGATTCCCCGACAGATCATAAACATCATTGCCATCTTTATCCACAAGTCGCACTGAATAGGCTTCAAAAGTCGTGTCAGTTGCCTTATCAAATAAGCCATCTTCGTTAAAATCATCGAATACGTGGCCAGAGACGTTGTACTTTACAATATCGACTGTTGAGTGATTAGATTCAAAGAAATCAAGATTAGATGTTGTTGCTACGCCGAAAGTATTTGCTGCTTTATCTCGCGTATCTAACTGTGTATCCATCGGAACTTTGAAGGAAACATCGAACTGAATTTCTTGACCACTTCGAAGCACGGCACCAGGTTTTAGAACTATTTTAAATGCCGACACTTCGTCATAGTTTGTCGGTGCCTGAGTCCAATTTGCATTTATGTAGAATGTCTTAACATCCGTAGTCACTTCGTCTGTTGTATAAAACACAAGTAAATCATGAGGAACCTGAATCGGTCCAGATAGATTCAATTTAAATGTGGAATTTCGCGCAATCCGACTCGGAGACTCTAATGACATGTCGGTACTTACCGTTTCATCGCCAACTTTGGGCAATAAGTCAAGAATATTAAGATTGCTAATGTCAGTTACAGAGTTATTGTATAAAGAGAATTGATAACTCATTTCCGTGCCAATTTCACTCAATCCAGTACTTGGCGGTAAGATATAGTTAGAATCTAAAGACCCTTTTACCGCTTTTCGAATCATCAATTCTCGAGGTGGTACATAATTAAACTGTGTAACAGCTGAGGTGATTAGATCGTTAGTCGCACTGTTTTCATTCAAATCGTACTCATCAGAAACGGCACGCGAACCTGGCTTAACCACGTTGTTGTTTTTCCATGCAAGAATCGCAGTATTGATATTCGTTCCCGGATTGGTGAGTTCGGTAATTTTCGTTTCATACTGAATCGATAGTACCCCTGTTTGTGCGCCATTTGTATTTGTTCCTGTATAAGTCATCCCCTCAAGCTTCCAAACAAGGGCGGTATGTCCGGTACCTTTAAAATTTGGAACAACTTCGGGTTCAAAACTTCCTGTCGTCATCATAGATTCAATAACTGATGATTTAACAAGAGATGCACTACCTGGTACATACGATGTTCCATCTGGAATGATATCAACCAGAATATTTGAATCCACAAATGCCATATCACCAACGAGATTGGAAATATCAACATTGAGTTGGAATGCAACATGGTCATTAATGAAATAATTTAACTTTTTATTAACGACATCTTTTCGTAAAGATACGGTCGGATTTACGCGTGAATACTGAATATAATCAGAACGTTTTCCGGTTAAGCTTAAGCCGTTTGAATAGGTAGCTTTGAACCCCGCATCATTACTTAAGCGACTTGTCGTTGATGATTCACTCACAACGGGTACAGTTTTATCACGCAATTCTGAACCGATAAGAACATTTAAAGTCTTTCCAGGCGCTAGATACGTTTTATCAACTGATTTTACCGTAACTGCTACTGTTTCAGCTTTCAAGGGATACGAATGTTTTACCTTAGGATCAACATTCGTTGCAATGATTTCCTGAGTACCATCTTGTAACGTCGCGATAATATCCAGTGTTCCAACGACTGTTGTCTGAGCATTAATTGTTACATATGTATACTTGAGACGTGCGTCAAGGCCACTATCAACAATCTCGAACGCGTTTAGATTTAAATTTGGATGTGCAGATGTTGCCGAGTTGCCAATGGATAAGCGCCATTCGTGGGTTCTATCGCGATCTTTTTGATAATCTAAGAAACTCCACGGTGAAATTGTTTTTCCAAAGGAAAATGATGTAGGTTCGGGTACCGGTTTGGATGCCTCAAGTTTAAAATCAATGGTATCTGTACCTTTAAATTGAGCCTCATACTCTGGACGGTCTTTTGGCGTTGCAGTTACTGTCGCGGTATTGGTCAAAGTTTCATTGACTGGGACATTCGGGAATTTCAGATTAAGTGTCGCACTACTTGAGAAGTTCTGGTAATAAAGACGAATCCCGTCTGAATTTGTATACGTCTTACGCGCCGTACGGGTTGCTGCATCATAGGTCCAACCTGGGTTATCTTCTGGTACAAAAATAGCCCCTTTTGGTAAGACGTCTTCAAAGACAAACGTATCATAGATGCGAGACCCTGGTGCCGATGTTGTATTTGTTGCATTCAAGGTATATGTAAATTGAACATTGTTAAGTTGGCTTAAATCATCGGTTAGACGTGTTTCGTCGTCGGGATGAATCGTGCCTCCATTCACTACACGATTTTCAGAACTTGTCCATGAACCTGCATAGATCATTTTATCTAAACGGGGTTGAACTGTATTGATGATGACATCTTTTGTTGTTTGTGCAAGGACTGATTCATCTTTTTGTTGTTTTAAAGTTGCTTCAATTGCTACCGGGAAACCATTCGGTGTTTCACCATTATGAGTAACAAATTTCATCGGAATATCCAAACTTGTTCCTGAAGCTAATGCAGCGAGTTTATAAATAACTTTGTAATGATCACCAGCATCAATGACCTCTTTGGATACCTGAGACGCAATATCTGAGGCAACAAACGTACCATTGACCAAATGTTCTTTAGGTATCTTAACTTCCAAAATCGCATCAGTAAGCGTTCCACTATCTTCAGTTAACGATAAACCCGTGTAAAAGAGGACTTCCTCACCGGATAAGAACTTTGCATCGGACGGCAAGGTGTAAATATCAAACCTTGATACAGCGATGTTTGCTTTGGTATCATCAACAGATACTATTGGTTGTGGTTGCTCGACAACTTCCATCGATTTTGGTGTTCTAATCCCCTCTTTTGCAATCGAAGAAACTATCGGTTCTTCCTTCAAGATATCGTCTGTTAGGACTTCTTCTGTAGGAATTGTAATTGTAAATGTTTCTAGAGATTCCAATGTATTCATAAATTCTACATTTACGACAGCATTGTTTTCCTCGTTGTTCAGTTTCGCCGTGAAGGTGACAGTACCCTCACGTGCATCATCCAAGTTGATCTGAATCCCATCGTTTTCGATTGTTGCTGTTTTGCCTTCTATAAGCACAACATCTTTGATTGTTTTAGGAAGTGGTACTTCGATGTAATCTCCCTGTACAAGGTGTTCACGCAATTCATGTGGGACTTGCCATTGAAGCGAAAATTTTAAACGACCTTCTGGAATATAATCAGAACGCGTTTCATTCGCCTCAGTTAAAAATGACAGTGAGACGGATTGTAATGCATTCACGTTCTGTTCTTCTAATAGATTTTGAATATTTCGTAAATTGGGAGTGTGTGTTTGTGCATTAATCGTTATTGATGTAATTACAAGGGAAGCGACTAATGCAATAAAAATAAATCCTTTTTTGACTGCTTTATTGAATGTTTTTAATTTCATTTTCTTACCTTCATTTATAATTAATTCGTTAAAATAGTGACATCTCCGAAATGTAATGCTTTAAATGCTTCCAGTTTATGGGTTGAATCCAAACTTGCTGCATATAGGGAATATTTCCCATTAAAATCTTCATTGAAAGACGATACAATACTTAATTGTATCCAATCACCGTTGCGGTTTTGCAGATACATTTCGGCGTATCCAATATATTGATTATTACGCTTTCCAACACTAATTGACTGACCAAGACGGGTATATGAGGTCCATGCATCAGGATGCAATGTATTCCCATAATAGTCTTTACTAAACATCGCTAATAGTGATGGAATGTTACGATCAGCAATACTTTGTGTCATCTCATTTTTGACATAGATATATGGGTCAAAGTCTGGTCTAGGCTCTGGAGGTTGTGGGATTGCGGTTGGTTTTTGACTTGTTTGGGGTGTAAGTCCTTGTATTGTTATGGTTGTCGTTGTTTGGTTATAGTTTGATTCTGATTTGGGCAAGTTAGTTAGCAACACGTCGATTTGGTCACCGTTTGCAAGTGCTTCCGACTTCGAATATACGATACTAATGCCATCCAAATGTGATGCATACCATGCACTTTCTGTATTCCATAGGGCTTCTATGGAACCACTTCCATCTTCCCCCGAAGTAATGAAGTGAATATCATCAAATGGATTGATCACGGCCGGCTCTTCCAAACCAGTTACCGTATAGTTTTTTTCGAGTGTTGTTATTGCATAGTTGGATTCAAAAAAGTCATGTCCAAATCGAACCTTGATAACATCTCCATTCGCTAACCCAGACGATTTAGAGATGGAATACGATGCAGTTGTCAATGATTCAGGTGCATCAACGAGTTGTAATGAGGCTGTTCCTAATGTTGTTTCGCCTTCGAAACTAATGCGCAAATACGCAAAGGGATCAAAATTAGCCTTGTTTTCTACTACAGGTATAACCGGCGATTGGGGTTGATTTATAATGGCAAATGCCACAATCGTTGTCACCACACCCACGGTCGCGATGACCTTTGCAACATGGCTTGGTTTTTGCGATTTCGTGGAACGACCACTAGTCACACCTTCACTTACAACAATCGTATATGGCGGCACCGTCGCTTGTGGTTGCATCATTTTTATCGCATACACAAACAGCCCAATAGGTGCAATACTAAAGAATGTTACGCCATTTTTTTCATGCTCTGTGATTTTCTTGCGAATTTTATCTTTCGCGTACTTTAGCCTGCTTTTTATCGTACTTTCGCTTAACTCCAAATATGCTGAAATTTCACGAATTGTCATATCTTCATAGTAAAATAAAAACGTGCATAAGCGTTGGTCTTCAGGTAGGCTATCCATTATATTCTGGATAATTTCCGATATTTCTTCTTGATTCGCATTTTCATCAGGTTGCGTAAAGGTATCTGTATCTTCCACCTCAAAATCAACATCTTCTTCACGCGTCATATCCGAAAACAGTACAGGCTTATTTTTTTTCAAGAAATCTTTCGCATTATTCAAAGCAATTTGATTAATCCATGCGGCGAAATTAGCAATCGTATAGACTTCTAAGCTATCAATTTTTTTGAATGCTTTCAGATAGGAATCCTGAACAAGATCCTCAACTGTATGCTGATTTTTAATCAGCCTGCGAATAATATAATAAACTGAACGAATTGTTTGATTGTAAAGACTCTCAAAGTCATGCATTCCCGATTCGGTATATGGCCAATCGTTTCCGGTAGTATTGTTGTTACGTTTCATTTCTAGACCCTCTTCCACATATTTGTAATCTATAGGACTGATATTGCTGATAAATCATCAACCAAAGCACAGCTTTTTTTAAATTGCTAACCTCATAGCTGTTGGAGTCACTTACAAATAGGTTCTTTAGAGTCATATCAAATTCACTCAAATCTTATCACCCCTCATTAAATAGACGAATGAGATTCAAAAAAGACTTAATTATTTTATGTTTTACTCAATTCTTTAAATTTACCTAAATCAAAAGACCATCAACATGCATACCCCCCCCTTAAAGGTAATAC
>NZ_WTSY02000004.1 GCF_009828775.2 Erysipelothrix aquatica
CATCTTGAAATTGACTCAATAATCGGTAAGAAAAATGAAAGCGCGGCAATAATATCAATCGTCGATCGATGTTCCAGAATGAATTGGCTGATCAAGGCTGAATATCGGTTAGACTACTATACATCCTCATTAATTAGAAAATTTATAGAAGAAAATAAAATAGTAACGAAATCAATAACTGTTGATAATGGATTAGAGTTTAATACAATGGGAATTACTGCAAAACGACTCGGTGTAAAACTCTATAAGTGTGATCCTTACTGTTCTTTTCAGCGTGGTTCCAATGAACGAGCCAACGCGATAGTCAGAAGATTTATTCCTAAAGGAAAGTCACTTTACAACATTGGACAACAATATCTTGATGACATTGCCTTTAAAATCAACTCAATGCCTCGCAAAATGTTTGACTTTAAAACTGCTTATGAGATAGAATTTTTAAAAATGAATAGTGGTGCGGTTGAGATTTGATAAAAGAAAAAAGGCTCCTGACGGAGTCTTTTTTATTTGATTAATAAGAAATACGCGAGTACGATAAGTCCCAAGACAATGCGGTAGTATCCAAAGACTTTGAAATCGTTCTTTTTGATGTATCCCAGTAAAAGTTTAATGACAATCACTGAGACGATAAAAGCTGTTGCCATACCTGTAAAGAGGATAACGTACTCCATTAGGGTAAAGTTAAATCCTATTTTTACAATCTTGAGTAAACTTGCTCCAAACATGACAGGGATTGACATAAAGAACGTAAACTCTGCTGCGACAACACGTGACACACCAATAAGCAATGCCCCAACAATCGTTGCCCCTGAACGGGATGTTCCTGGGAAGACTGCAGCGATTAATTGGAAGAGTCCAATAATCATTGCTGTTTGGTACGTAATCTGTGAGATCTTTGTAACTTTAGGTTTACGACCCACATTGCGATTTTCCACCACAATGAAGAAAATCCCGAATAGAATGAGCATGATCGCAACTGTTACGGGATTGTAGAAGAGTGCTTCAAACACATCATCAAACAAAATTCCAATAATTGCTGCAGGTAAACATGCAAAGACAATCTTCATCCACATTGACATTATTTCTGGTTCAACATGTAGTTTTCCATTTTTAGATTTAAACGGATTCAGCTTATGCCAGTAAATTAATACAACGGCCAATACTGCCCCCAACTGAATTACCACCAAGAATAAACTCATAAACTCAGGTGATACGTTTAATTTTAAAAATTCATCAACGAGAATCATATGACCTGTACTACTGATTGGCAACCATTCAGTAACACCTTCCACAATTCCCAAGAAGATGGCTTTTAAAATTTCGATAATATATTCCATATTGCCTCCTGGTAATTTCCATACTTCGTTATTTTACCATATATTTAGAATCAGTTCCTTGCTTCACTTGAAATTTCGTGGAAACTTAAAACATGACGCCGTAACAGCGTCATGTTTTTTATTGAAGTATGGATGTTCTGGGTTTTATTTGTGTGTCACTTGCTTAGGCTGAATCTGGCTATTAACAATCAAGGAAACAATAATCCCAATCACCGTTTCCACAACACGCGATACCATATAAATCAACATGCCATCGAGACTTTGGTTGTGCGACATGAGGACTGAAAGTACCAAAATCGCTGACATTGAAGTTGCATATTCGCTAAAACTTAGCACTTTCGCCATTGTCATATCTACAAAAAGCACCAATGTTACAAGTAGAATATACGGCATTGTATTGGGACGTATGCCAAAGTAAAACGTTGTTACCAGAAAAATACCACCCAAAGTCCCGCCAAAAACAGTTCCCTTCACTCGGTTTATTCCATGCGTAACGGAATGCTCAGGTGTTGTCTTCATTATCAATACAGCAGCAATTGCTGCATAAAAGGGCGTATCATAACCAACCATGTAAGCAATAATTAAACAGATAAAAACTGCAATGGTTGTTTTCACAATCCGGAGTCCTGGAATATACTTTTTCATAGATGTACCTCGTTAATACTAGTATACCACAACCTATTTTTGACTTAATGCCCTTTGGACAAAAAAAGCAGGTTTCCCTGCTCTCCTTTTCTTACTTCAAATTTCTAAGTATCTCGCGTAACACTGGCATCCCAAAGACTTCATATTTTTCCTTAAATGCCGCCACTTCTTCTTTCGAATACAAAGACTCATCCAGAACAATAGCATGCGCCGGAAGGTGACGTACATTAGTAACCTTTACGTCTATTATCACCGGAACTTGAGTACCTTTTGACTTCTTGAGTGCATCCATAAGTTCATCGTATGTTTCGACATGATAACCCACACCACCACATGCTTCCGCAAATTTGGCATAATCCATTGGTGTTAAATCAACCCCAAGGGTATCGTTGTTTTCCATTTCTTGGGCAACTTGTATGAAGCCATACGACTCATTACAAATAACGATGTTTACCATCGGTAAGTTATATTTTAACTGGGTCATGTATTCTTGCATCATCATTGCGAATGCACCATCACCACTTAGGGTGTATACTTCACGTTCGGGATAACTAAGACGTGCAGCAATTCCGCCTGGTGTTCCTATCCCCATCGTTGCAAAGATACCTGAAGTCGTAAGTTTTTGTTTTCCTGTAAACATGAGCTCGCGGGAAGACAAGATGACATTATTTCCAACATCAACAATGAAAATCGCATCATCATCCGCAGTTTCATTCAAAGCTTTCATTATGGGTTCTGGACGCATCGGAACCGATAGATCATTTTCAAAATGATGAATCCAGTCTAACCAATTATTTCGGTTAATTTGATTCGCTTTCAACCATTGGGTTGGTGCTATTGCCTGTCCTTTTTCAATAATCTCGCGCATCACTGCCTTAGAATCTCCAAGTATCCCGACCGTTGCAGGTAAACGTTTCCCAATTGTTTTGGGATCAATATTGATTTGAATGGACTGGATATCTTGAGGGAACATTTCACGTCCAAACGGATACTCTGCCCCAACCATCACAATTAAGTCGGTATCTTGAATCGCTTCATTGGATGACTTAGAACCCAATCGTCCTAATTGTCCCATCATATTAGGATGAGCATCGGGCATTGCACCTTTACCTAAAAATGTGAGTACAACAGGCATCGCAAATTTTTCAGAGAGTTCTCGTAACTCATCTTGAGCGTGATGCGTCCCCCGTCCTGCAAAAATAACAGGGCGCTTTGCTTCTTGAATTAAGTGTACTGCTTTATCAATATCAACCGCACGATGTTGGGGATATGCTTTTTCAAATGCATTGGCACTTGAAATATAGTTATCATCAATTTCTGTGTAGCCGACGTCAACGGGAACATGGACGATTGCGACGCCATTTTCGCGATATGCTGTCCGAATCGCGTTATCAATTACAAAAGGTAATTGTTCTGCCTCAGTAACAAATCGATTAAAGACAGAGACATCGGAATAGAGCGGAACAGGATCCATCTCTTGGAAATAATCCGTACCTAAATTACGAGTATGCGTGGAACCGGTGATGACCAGCATCGGAACACGATCGAACTTGGCATCGTACATGCCATTAATTAAGTGTGTATGACCTGGACCACCTGATCCAAAACATACACCAATTTTCCCCGTTAGTTTCGCGTCAACACTTGCGGCAAGGGCACCCGCTTCTTCATGTCGAACTTGAATATATTGCAATTTGTCTTCGTAAACTTTTAAGGCACCCATTAATGAATTTGTTGAACTTCCGGGAATACCGTAAATGTGATCAACATCCCATTCTGTTAATATCCGTACCATTGCTTCTGCTGCTTGAATTTTTTTCATAGATTTGTTCCTCCTGATAAAAGTATGGTATCAAAATATAGTGTTTTTAAATGACACATGTCCTTAACACCTTCATATAAGGCACAAACGTCATGTGTCCGTATAGAAACTCCCCCTTTCGGTGCAAAAAAAGACGCAATTGCGTCTTACCAGTTTATGTGTGGATTATTTCGTTGTTGTGATTCTGCTTCATAGAATGCGGCACGTTCGCGCTTCGCAAGCTGATTCACAAGATTACCTGGAAAAGTATCTATCGTTGAATTAAGCGATTCAACTTTATGATTATATAAACGGCGGGCCGCTTGAATATGCTCCTCCGCATCAGTCAACCCACGTTGAAGATTAAGGAATTGTTGGTCCGCTTTAAGCTCAGGATAGCTTTAAGCTCAGGATAGCTTTCAGCAAGGGCTAGCAATTGTGACTGAACCGCAAGCACATCTTGATCATATGTGGCACGATTGGTTCCAGGCATCGTTCTTAAGGCAGCAACCTGTTCAAAAATAGCACGCTCGTGGGAAGCATAGCCTTTTACCGTTTCTACCAAGTTAGGGATGAGGCTATAGCGTTTTGCTAACGCGACATCTATGCCCGATGACGCTTCCAAGACTTGATTTGAACGTGAAACAATCGCATTAAAGCTATAAATGAATACTCCCACCAATACAAGTATCACAAATCCTAAGATGTTCATCACGACCCCCTAAAATAGTCTTTGTTTTCTGTTAGTGTATCAATAATATACTGAATTGATTCAATTTCAAGGCGTATCTCTTGAAGATAGCTCTCGTCAATGTCCGAAAAAATATTGGGTTCCATTGCATCCCTTGATGAATAGATACCTAAATAAACAACCCCATCTTTTAAGACCATGCTTAGTTCATGTCCAAGCCGCGTACGAAATGCATTTATTTTCTCCATAAAATGGGGTGTAAAAATACGATATGCTTCCTGCTCATCATTGGTAAAGGTCGCCCATTGATCGTTGAAACGGTCATCCTCAAACTTAATTTTACGAGACCGTTCTGTTTTGGGGCCATCACTAAATCTGTTGAACCAGCCCGCATCACGAATTCGAACATATCCACTCGTCTCTTTATGAAAATCAAATTTGATGACTTGTCCATGAAAATAGGTTGTCGTGATTGTTGTCTTGCCTGTGCTTGTCACATTTTGAGAAAGTACATCAGCACGTTCGAATGACACACCTGCATAATCTGCTCGTACAAAGTCGTTAGAATGATACTGGTTACCTGTTTCCATAACGCCTAACTCACGCATTGCATCCCGATCAAAACCGCGCGACGCGTCATAGACTACATGGTTGAATGCCGATTCAAACATTGATTTGTTTACCAATGTTTTGACATTTTCTTTATAGGTCCGAATTTTAGGCTTAATTAAGAGTGTCGATACCACAAATAACACAAACATCCATACAATGAATGAAAGAATTGTAAACGAAGACATACTTCGGCCAAATGGACCTTTGCCTAGGGTACTTGCTACTGCAAAGAGAAAAATAGTGACACAAAGCATAATCCCCGCCACCACAAGCATTGTTCGCGTGACGTCATCACGAAGTGGTTTTAGCTTCTTGTTGATTTCATCGATATTCATAGTTGGACCTCGACTTCGTTATTTTGCTTCTTCTTGGTCTTCATAATGCAACACATTGAGGACCGCATCCATACTTATTTTATTGATAATGCTTTTGACCAAAAGGTCTAACTCTTGACCACCACGGTAATCCGCTGCTGTAAAGTAACGAATACGGTGCTCATTAATCATTCGGAAGACTTTCTCTTTGTCTTTAGTGATTGGATTATAGACACCTACGGAGTGGCCACCATTCATATTAACAAGACGCATGCATGGAATATCCGTATCGCTATCTCCAATATAGATCATATTCGTAAATGGTATACGATGCTCTCCGGGTTTATAATAACTGTTTACTTCAGCATCGTTAACATCCAAAACGCCTTTTTCAATTCGAAAGAGAAACTGTGTTTTATTCGTATAATTTATTGCTTGAGCTGGCCATACTGCGAGTCCATTCTCATCGTAAAAAAACGAACTTGCATAGATACGTTTGAACACACCTCTTTCGCCTAACACTGTACCTTCAATCATTTCTTTTAATCCAGAAGAAATAATGTAGTGTTCGATGTCGATCCCCATAAGATCACCGTATTGATCAATACGTTCAAACCATTGTTCTACTCCTGGAAACAATTCAATTTTTGACCCATAATCGAGTAAACTCTCACGATTAAAGATATGTTTTCCTCGTGATGCCTCCATCATTTTGTACATGTAGGACAAGTTGGTGTCCATTTCGAAAGTTTTGGCCATCTCATTTACTTCGGTCCAGAAATCCTTAACATCATACCCAATCGACTGGATGAAGCCTTGGGCTTGCATATCATCAGGGGTTAATGTCTTGTCAAAGTCATAGCAAATAGCTACAACTGGTCTATCTTCAGGTTTTCGTTTCATAGTTCACCTCTCTAGGTCTATTTTATCACTTTTTCACATTTTTCGATACTGTTGAAAAAGACTCGCTTTCGCGAGTCTACATTATGCTACTGGTTTAAATTTTCCGAAGTCCGGGAATTCTAATTTTACAGCGTCATCATAACCGTTATAAACAACCTTGACGTTTGTGGTCACCGTTTCGCCTTCAGACTCAACCGTCACCGCAACATCTAATGTTTTAAATTCAAATGTATCAGAAATTGTCATATCAAATTTAACATCTTTAATTTTAACTGCTTCTGTTTCAGGTGTGTTCATTGCTTCTTCCAATGCTTTCACAACTTCGGCTTCCATGCCTGTTACGGTAAAGGCATAACCATCAGCTGTCTTGGTTGCAATCATTCCATTGAGAGATTCTTCAGTGAACTTAAATTCGTTCAAATCCGTTAAGTTCATTAATTTGGATATTTGACCAAACTCATCATTTGAAGCGACATCGTTAATCTTAAACTTTACAGCGTCTGACATTGGGCTTTCGATATACCCAACCCCATCTTTAGCGTACATTTTTGATTCCATATTAATGTCGTTTTTACCGATTTTAAAGGATGCAATGAATTGTAAATCTTGAGCACCTTTGAAATTTTTATTTCCTGCATACGTTGCAGATCCGGTTAGCGTTTCTTTGACATCACCAAGATTTATCTGAAAATCTGTAGATGCTGTTACGTCAATTAATTCGTGGGAGCGATGATTCTCGAGCGCTTTGTTGAAGACTTCGACTTTATTGAAGTCTGCGGGTTTTGCGCTGCATCCTGCAAGTGCAAGTCCGACTAATAATAATGCCATTATTTTTTTCATATTGAGCATTACCTCCTGTATGACTAGTATACGCTTCTTGGCGTTGACGTACGCGAACAAAAATGTCACTTAACGACACCATAAAAAAAACCCTTGATTGCTCAAGGGTTAATGTATCGATTGATTGCGTTCTGTGAAGCCATCGAGATACCACGCTGCATAAGCAACATCTCGATCCCCCATTTTTATGATTGCATATGGATTGTATCCAACTTCGATTAGGCGTTCCTTTTTGTACAAAAAATCAGCTTCGTTGTCACAGAAAATATAACTGTGATGGACATTGCGATCAATAGTACGGATAAACTCTGTAAAGATTTTCGTGACACGTTCTAAGTCTTCAAATGTTCGATCATGAAACACATCACGATCGCTTATTTCAAATTTCAAGACCGTCACAGTACCTTCGTTAGACATTGATAGCCGTGCCTCATAGACCTCATTTCCCATAATAAGTTCCATATCTGCATAAGCGGCACGGTACGATAAGCCTTCAATCATCGCATTCAATTTTCCTTCAAAAGAATCTGTACGCCAATCATTTGTATCGCCATCGTGTGGGTAAGTTAGCATAATATTATCTGCATACTCATTTAATAGGTCCAACGTATTTTCCACTTCAATCATGAGGTTATCATCATTCTCAATTACAATTCCTAATCCAATAAATGTATCCATCATCAATCCTCATTTCTACTCAAAGCATTATATCACGCTTTAAGTTTATCCCCAATTAAAATACTTGGAGTTTAACGAATTTCGTTTGGACTTTCGTTTGTTGTATTGAATGATTTTAGAGATGCAAGTGCCACTTCGACCATATCAGACACCGCTTGATCTGTATAGAATGCAGAGTGAGGTGTTACAATCACATTCTTGTGACTGTTAAGAATAGCAAGGTGGTGGTTTGCGTATGTTTTATTTCGTAAGTCTGTATGGACTATTCCAATTTCATTTGGGAAGACATCCAATCCACAAGCACCAACATGACCTGATTCAATACTTTCGATTAAAGCATCCGTATCAATGAGTTCAGCACGTGCACAGTTAATAATTGCAACACCTGGTTTTGTCATTGCTAATGTTTCTTTGTTGATAAGGTGGTATGTACTATCAAGTAATGGTGTATGAAGTGTAATAACATCTGCTTCTCGAAGTAATGTTTCTAATGGTACATAGCTCACTTTATCTTTAATTGATGCATTTTCATAAACATCATATGCTAAAATCCGACCATTGAATCCGCTGAGGTTTTCAACAACTGCTGCACCAATACGTCCTGTTCCAACAACACCAAATGTTAAGTTGTGCATTTCTTTTCCTTGAAGTCCTGCCAATGAATGGTCATGTGCAGCACCTCGAAGCATCATCGTTTTCATGTTGCGAATCGACATCAAGATAAGCATCACGGTAAAGTCTGCAACACAGTATGGTGAATAGGTTGCATTTGAAAAGCGAAGTCCGAGTTCTTTGAGCGCTTCCATATCGACATTGTTGAATCCTGCACTTCGTGATGCTAAGAATTTAACACCATTTGCTTTTAAAGCTTCAAGTACAGGGCGGCTTGCATCACAGTTTCCTAAGAATGTGACTGCTTCAAAACCTTCACTTTGTGCGACATTACTCATGCCTAATTGTTCATTAATATATGTTATTTCGAGTCCCATTGATGCCTCGAATTGGTGAAATGCAGCGATCTCATCGGGACGGACTGCGTATGCTAAAATTTTCATGTTTTTATCTCCTTATTTGAAATCTACAAAGTAATCTTGTGGTTCAACCATTTTTAGTTTCTTTTCAAAAATATAGGTTGAGACATAGCTCATAGCAACTGGTACAACAACGAATGCAACAACAGCAATCAATAGTTGATCCATACCATAGCCAACAATATTTAAGTGATTAATTGGTCCAATTAATCCACTAATACCAAATCCAGCACTTGCAGGTGTACCTTGAATCATCAATAAGCCCGCGACAGCACCGGTGACTGCTGCATTTAGAATAATTGGTAACATCATTTTCGGCTTTTTAATCATGTTTGCCATTTGCATTTTTGGTGATCCTAAGAAGTGTGCAATGCTGGTTCCAAATCCATTAACACTAAAGCCTGCAACAGCAAGGCCAAATCCAGCAGCACAAATTCCTAAGTTTGCAGCTCCTGAGGCAACACCTGTTAGTGAAATTGCCATTGCAACACCTGCTGTTGAGAGTGGTGATACAATCATAACAGCGAAGGTAATTGAAATAAGGATTCCTGCAACGATTGGTGTGAAGCTTGTAAAGCTATTAACCATTGCTCCTACAAATCCTGTAACAGATGCAACATAAGGTAACATAAATAAGCCAAGTCCACCAACTCCTACAGTTACGATTGTTGGAATTAAAAGAATTGAGTATGCCTTGAAACGACTTCCAATTAATTGCATAACGTAAACTGCAATTCCCGCAACAATTCCTGCGTTAATGACATCCCCGATTCCTACTAATGCGAGCATGCCGTCTTTGAATACAAAGGCACCTGATCCGATAGCCGTTGTAATCGCAAGTGTTGCTGATTGAATTGGCGTTAATTTGAATTGCATTGCAATCGTGAGTCCCATAATGACTGCAAGTAAGCGTGTTGCGATGGTTGTTATATTAACAACTTCAGTCCAGTTTAGTGCTTTTGCTACTTCC
Source organism: Erysipelothrix aquatica (assembly GCF_009828775.2). GTDB lineage: Bacteria > Bacillota_I > Bacilli_A > Erysipelotrichales > Erysipelotrichaceae > Erysipelothrix > Erysipelothrix aquatica. Next base: position 9,820 of record NZ_WTSY02000004.1, read on the forward strand.
CCTAATAGCGCACCAGGAATTAATGCAACGACGATACCGACGCTCATTCCTGTCAATACTTTATTGATAAACGATTTAAAACTTTCCTTTTCCATATGCCCTCCTGGCGACAATTGTTATTGTCTTCACAAACAATGTTAAGGCATTCCCTTAGGGCATGGACAATCATTCTTAAACAATTCGAACTTGAATTTCTTGAATCATTTCTGCGTCAGCATTCACAAATGTGTAATCGATGAGGCTAAAATCATAGAAATTGCCGATCGGTTGATACCCATTTTCAAGGCACCAATCGGATAGCATTTGAACTGATTTTTCGTCAAAGTAGCCGCCTTTTTTGTACATACACGCATATTTACCGCCTTCTGCGTATATTTTATCAATATTCTCGATGCTTTCGGGTAGCTCAATAAACGCTCCAATTTTAGCGTACATTTCTGATTTATTGTTATCATCCTGGACTGAAACGGTACCATATGGCATTTGTGAAAATTTGTTCAAAGTATTCAAAGTTTTCAAAATTCGACGGTATGCAAGCATGACTCCCAGTGATTTTTCTTCTGGGTTGGCATACTCCACCGCAAATTCACGATCTTTGAAAAACTTAATATTGGGACGATACAAGTCTCTTTCATCCACTAAATCAGCCTGCTTATAGAAATCAAGGAGGTACCTAAGGTCATCCTTTTTGCGACGTAATGCTTCCATTTCTAGGGTAACCTCTTGTAATCGACGTTCCAGTTCTGTGATGAGCATTGTCATATTTCGATTTTCAAGCAGCTCACCAATCTCTACGAGCGTAAAACCTAAGTCTTTTAAGTAAATTATTTGTTTTAAATACGGAAATTGTTCGCGAACATAATAGCGATATCCTGTATCTTCATCAATTTGTTTGGGGACAAACAAACCGATACGATCATAGTAAAGCAATGTTTTTTTACTGATGCTGTGAAGTTGAGCAACTTCGGTAATCATAAAGAGTCGTTCCATAGTCGATACCTCATCGAACTCACACCTTAATTTTAACAGGTCATGCCGTTAGGCAGTGGAAATCACTGATTGAATTTTTTTATAGGTATGGCTTCGTTTCTTTCTATTTGGGGGTGGTCATGCTTTCGCATAAAGTCTTATAGATTGCGTTGAGTGCATGCTCGAGTTGTGCATTCGTAATACGTGTAATCGTGATACGAATGCCTTTTTTAGTTTCATGGGGATGATAATACGATTTTTCAATTGAAGAGACACTGATCGTTTGTTGTTTTAATTTCGCTATTACCCCATCAACGTCAATCAATTCATTAACAAAAATAGTGGAATAGTATCCCGATTGGGCTGGGAGGTGCCATGCTATCGTTGGATCCCATTTTCGGGTAATCATATTTAAAGTCTTTATTTTTTCATGCAAGCGATCGGATAATGTTCCCGCGTTGTTTTGGAGAATATCGCTTCGGATTGCGGCTTCAAGGGTTGCTTGTGAAACTAAAGATGGCATTTGGTAGGATGTAAAATAGGAATGCTCAATCGCTTCTTTAAATGTGTCAAGCAAGGCATCGCATACAACCGCATAACCAATTCTTATAAAGGGAAAGAGTTTTGAGTAACTCTTAAGATATACACATTTGTCAAAGTTAGCATAATAGTAAAGGGGCTCATATTTGGGAATATGAAAGGAGTCATTAAAATAGTCATCCTCAATAATATAAACGTCATAACGGTGCGCTAGTTCCATAATGCGACGACGCTGACTCGCAGGTAACACTGTTCCCAATGGGTTATGATTGCGGGGTACGACATAAAAAAATTTTATAGGCTCCGTTTTGAAAAGTAGTTCTAAACGGTCCATATCCAGTCCGTTTTCGTCGCGCGCAATCGTTAATACAGGTGCTCCATGGCTATGTAAAAGTTTATTTGCAAATGAAAATGTTGGTGATTCGACCAAAATTTTGGTTTTTTTATTTGGAAAAGTCATTTGGGTAAATAGCGTCAACATTTGAATTACACCTTGCGTGAGAAAAATATTGCGGGGTTTTGTATAGATATGAAAATCATTGAGATAATCCGCCAACAATCGAGTTAGTGAGAGGACTCCACGAATCTCTTGTTCGAGTGAACTCTTCCGATACGATTCCAACGCAACATTTAAAACATGTTTTGCTTCGGTAATTGAAAATGCATCGACTACTGGATTCCCTGAACTCAAATCGTACGCAATGTTTTCATCATGTTGGTACTGTTGCAGATCATTTGCGACATAATAACCACTTTGGGCTTTTGCATAAATGATGTGTTCATTCCGAAGGGTGTCATAAGCCTTGAGAACGGTCCCCTTGCTGCAGGCATACCGGTTCATCATTTCATGAAGTGAGGGTAATTTATCACCATACAATAAATACCCATCCCCAATTTCCTGTTTTACATCAAATACTATTTGTTCATATCGTTTCATAGCTATCTCCATTTGCCTTATCATACCACATTTTTGTACCAGTACAGTTGCATATTCCTATTCTTGATGTGGTAATTTCACTCGGCTATAGTATGTGGTGTAAGGGCTAACAACGGCCGAGTTAGTCAGTGCTACATCGATAAGGAGAAAATTAGATGGGATTAATCATGAAATGGTTGGAAGATAAATTTCTTCCAATAGCAGTGAAATTAAGTAACCTTCGTTATTTAGTTGCACTTCGTGATGGTTTTATTGCTATTATGCCTATTAGCATGTTTGGAGCGCTTAACATTATGGTTAAAGAAATCCTCCTCACACCAACATCACTATTCGGTGCATCATTGAATAAATGGTCTTTCTATGCAGAAAATATACAGCCGTTTTTCGACAGTGTATTATTACCGATTTCTAACCAAATTTGGTGGGGATCGCTCGCATTAGGAATTGTATTTACAGTATTTACGATTTCGTATAAACTTGCGGAATTTGACAAACAAGACTCACTCACTGCAGGTGTTCTCGCAGTTGTTTCATACTTTATGCTACTACCACAACAAGCAGGCCCTGATGCTGCATGGGGAACAGTATCATGGACATCGTTCAACTCAGAAGCGATTTTTACAGGTATTATTGTTGCGATTGTATCAACTGAAGTCTTTATGTTTATGAATCGTAAGGGTTGGGTAATTAAAATGCCAGAACAAGTCCCACCCGCAGTATCACGAGCATTTAGTGCCGTTATTCCTGCTGGTGTTGTCATGTTTATGTTTGGAATCTTCTCATATCTTACTTTAACAGTTCTTGGAACAACGTTAAAAGATATTATTAACACTTCCATTCAGATTCCACTTACAAGCCTTGGACAATCACCGTTTACCTTGATTTTAATTACACTTATTTCACAGGTTTTATGGTTCTTTGGATTGCATGGTTCCTTAATTGTTGGACCGGTTCTTGATACGATGTACTCTGCATCACTATCACAGAATGCTGAAGCAGTCTTAGTACACGGTGTGCAAGCACCCAATGCAATCACGCGAAATATTATTGATCTCTATGGGATGGCGGGAGGATCTGGTGCAACATTAGCGTTAATTATCGCAATCTTCATCATTTCGAAACGTGCAGACTACCGAGAGTTGGCGAAATTGTCATTAATGCCCGGTGTCTTCCAAATCAACGAGCCCGTTATTTATGGGTTACCGATTGTCTTGAATCCTGTACTTGCAATACCATTTATTATTATTCCACCGATTATGGTTACGATAGGTTGGTTCTTTACAGCAGTGATCCCATTTGCGGGACGTGTCTATATTGCCCCACCGTGGGTCGTACCACCAATTCTGAATACATTCTTAGCTACAGGAGGAAGTCTCAGTGCCACCTTCCTATCCATCTGTACATTGGCTTTATCAGTAGTTATTTATATTCCATTTGTAAACTTAGCAAATAAAATGGATTAACGTTTCCACAAACGTAGAAATAGGAGATTTTTATGAAACGATTTTTAGGAATAGATGTTGGCGGCAGTTCGATTAAATATGGCGTCTACAACGATCAGGGGATTGCATATGCTGACGAACAAGGTCAGTGTGTGACACCCAAAACGTCTCTAGACGATTTTGTTAATCAAGTTGTTGATATTATTGTGGGTTACCCAGATCTTGACGGTGTCGGACTGAGCATTCCCGGTGGTGTCAATACGGATACCCAATCGATTATTGAAGGTGGTGCGGTCCCAGTAATTGGGGGATCAGACCTGAGTGACATTCTTAAGGCACGCACAGAATTCGAGATTGTGATTGAAAATGACGCAAACTGTGTGGCCTTGGCAGAAAAATGGATTGGTAATGGTGTTGATGCACGTAACCTTGTCTGTATTACCATCGGTAGTGGTATCGGTGGTGGAATCATCTTAAACCACGAACTTTACACTGGCAGTAATTTCTTTGCTGGCGAGTTCGGATATATGATTCATCGTGAATTCGAAGATTATGCAGATATCGAGATTATGAGTGCAACCAGTGCTTCGATCCCCATGATTAAAATGGTCGCAAATGCCAAAAATGTTCCTTACGAATCGTTAGACGGTAAAAAAGTCTTCGCAATGCTAGATGCATGCGATCCAGATGTTGAAGCTATCTATAAGCGCTGGATCCGGGCTCTGGCAACCGGTGTTCTTAACATCGGCTTTGCCCTTGATCCCGATACAATATTGATTGGTGGCGGTGTAAGCGCAGTACCACGAATCGTTAATGATATTCGAGATCAAGTGGCACATATGAACAAATACTCAAAACATTGGCACATCGATGTTTGCAAGCAATTCAATGATGCTGGAAAAATCGGTGCCGCTTACAATATTATGATGAAGGTGACAAAACATGAAAAAGCTTAAAGTCGTTACAATTGGAGGGGGTAGCAGTTATACTCCTGAACTCGTTGAAGGTTTCATCTTACGTTATGATTCACTTCCAATCACAGAATTATGGCTCGTTGATATTGAAGAAGGTAAAGAAAAACTTGAAATTGTTGGAAAACTTGCACAGCGTATGGTTGAAAAAGCAGGTCTACCAATCAAAGTCATTTTAAGCCTTGATCGTCGCGAGGCACTGAAAGATGCAGACTTTGTAACTACCCAAATGCGGGTCGGCCAAATTGATGCACGTATCTTGGATGAGCGAATTCCAATTTCACATGGCATGATTGGGCAAGAAACGAATGGTGCTGGAGGCATGTTCAAAGCCTTTCGAACGATTCCTGTAATCTTAGACATTGTGAAAGATATTCAAGAACTCTGTCCTGATGCATGGATGATTAACTTTACGAACCCTGCGGGAATGGTTACTGAAGCAATCACTCGTTATACCGATTTTAAACGTACTATCGGTTTGTGTAATGTGCCTGTCGATATGAAGTTCCACTTTGCGAAGATTCTTGACGTCGACTATAACGCTTTGACGTTGCAATTGAGTGGCTTGAATCATCATGTCTTTATCACTGATATCTTCCATAACAACACCAGTGTCTTCGATACAGTCATCGAAAACTATATCCAAAAAGGTTCTGAAACTTTAGAAATGAAAAACTTTAGTACCTTGGCATATACACCTGAATTTATCAAAGGACTTAACGCAATTCCATGTCCTTACCATAACTACTACTATTTCACGCAAGAGCAATTAGCAAAGAACATTGAAGAGTTTAACAATGGAACCGTTCGTGGTGAAGTTGTACAAAAACTGGAAACAGAATTGTTCGAACAATACAAAGATGTGAATCTTGCCGTGAAACCAAAACAATTAGAATTACGCGGTGGTGCGCACTATTCTGATGCAGCATGTAGTTTGATTGATTCAATTTACAATGATCGTCAAGACATTCAATATGTTAATACATTAAATAACGGGGCCATCTCGAATCTTCCTTCAGACACCGTTATCGAAGTTGCTGCAACCATCACAAAAGATGGACCTGTTCCAATTCCTGTGGGAACCCTACGCCCTGCGATAAATGGAACAGTTCAAAACATTAAGGCATTTGAACTAATGACTATTGAAGCAGCCATCACTGGAAATACAGATCTTGCGATCACTGCGCTAAGCAGTAACCCTTTGTGCCCAAGTTCATACAAGGCACGTGAAGTTGTACTTGAGATGTTGGATGCTCATAAAGCTTACCTTCCTCAGTTCTTCAAATAATAAAAAACTCTGTTTCGTCATTTGACAAACAGAGTTTTTTTACATAAGATAGCCAATTATTATGAGGTTGCCATCACATTAGTTTTCCACTTATCGTGAATTACTATTCCCGCATGCGATAGACGTTTAGCATTATCGTTATGTTTTATTGTGCCATCAGATACCATTATGCCCACCAACATAAATGTATCTATGAACGCTCGAACCGCGCTAAAGTCCCAAGAACCTTAACAATGATTCTTTTGAATTATAACTTACTACAACCACTTTGCGGGTATGACGTCATCACTACAGCGAAATATGTCATCAAATGATTAAAATACCGTCGGACCTTGTCTTACTGATATTCATTGAAAATCAAGAACGATGGAAACTTTGGATCAAATGCGGTTGATTTGGGCGGCATAATCGCGCGCTTACTCGAGACAAATAAGACCTCCTCTTTGGAGATTGGTGCAAGCTCTAGCTGTACCGCTTGAATGTTGTGCTTGCATTTATCTTTGCATGATTTGGAACTTATATAGTACTCTAACTGGCTTGTATCATAAATTCCGAAAGCTTGTGACAGTATCTGCGTATTAAGTCTGTAGACATCATTATTCCAAAAATCATCCGATTCTAGATCAATCAATTTAACATTAACACTTTCAGTACCACGGCTCACTCGTACCACCCCTTTTGTCAATGGGGCGCTTGCATCAGATACTTCAAACTGATTTTTAATGAATGTCATTGCTTTAGCAAACAATGCATCATCGACTTGCGGAATCATGCGATCAATGCTATTAATTTCGATATCATCAATACTCATTAAGCAACTAAAGATTGTGCCTTTACGACGCCACAAAGAACTTGTATAGAGACGGTGATGACCATCACCTACTATAAGTGTCTCAATAACACTGAGTCGTTGCATAATGAGTTCGGCGTTGGCTTCATTGAAAATATGAACTGCCATTGTATCCATTTGAATTGTCTCATGGTCGTATGTATCGACAATATTTTTCAATTGTAAATCCGTTGGACTCATCAAAAATACCGGTGCCGTTTCTGCATTATATGCTTTAAGATTGCTGAGCATTCCCTGAATGATATCTGGCAACACAAGTTCATGGGTAATCAAATTACCCTCTGTATAATCACTCATGTCTACATTACAGATGACGCAATACTTCTCATCTCTTTCAACAATATATACAACATTCTCATAGGCTACAATGGCTTGCTCGTTTAGTTTGTCTTTCTCTTCTTGATTGAGAAAGCGGGTCTTATCATCAAAGTTAATGCAGTCGTCGGTTATCTTTGCAAGATTGATAAAGTCAGGTCCATAAATATGCCCACTTACATTCAAGTGGCTTTTTTTTAGAGGCGAAAGTTTCATGATTTGCGCTCCATGATGCTGCGTAGTCCATCCACAAGAATTTTATTTTCTTCAGGACGTTTTACTGCAATTCGAATAAACTCTTTCTTAAAGCCAGCTTTTGTTGATAAGTCTTTAATAAAAACATTATGCAGATCAAGGAGTTCTTCGGTAACACTTTGTGCTGTATGATCACCCAAAATTTCAATCATAATGTAGTTTGCCTGAGATGGGTAGACTTTGAGGTTCGGAATTGTATTCAACTGATCTACATAGTCGCGACGAACAGCCCTAAACTGAACCATTGCCTGTTTGAAGTCTTTCTTATACTTATCCACAATCTGCATGTAGTATTCTCCAAAGGAGTTGATGTTCCAAATGGACACATCTTTTTTAATATGGGCAATCATTGATGTATCTGCCGTTGCTAGGATGCCAAGACGGAATCCAGGTACGCCATACGATTTCGAAATACTTTTAACTAAGTACAAATTTGGATATGTATCTAAAATATCTGATTTTAAGAGAGTACCGGCATCATTGCTTTCTGCAAAATCGATGAATGACTCATCGAGGATGAGTCGAATATTTTTTTCCTGACACCATTTGACTAGTTTTATAACGTTCTCGTGTGTAATGTAGTTTCCTGAAGGATTATCCGGATTAATCAATATCAGTGAATCAAGGTGCTTATCTTCATAGAAATCGACCAGTGTTGCTGTATCGTATTGATAATCAACAACTGAGCTATCAAAAGGTATGACCTGCATATGACCACAGCGATTTGGATATTCTTCGAAAGTTGGTGTGATAACCCCAATATTGCCTTCTAGAGTTTCCATTAAAGATTTAATAAGTTCCGCAGCACCATTTCCGATTACAATTTGTTCCGGACGAATTCCAAAATGTTTGGCTGCTAATAATGTATTAACGCCCATACCCGATGGATAATCACGTACCAGACGATCAAAATTTGCTTTTACTTCATCCAGCAGACGCTCATTCGGGTAGAAAGGATTCACGAGATAACAGAAGTCTATCAATTGTGGATAACGCCAGTATCCGCCATAACGTTTTTGCATTAAATCCAGTTTCTGACGTGCTGTTTGTGCGAACATAACCTGCGCGATATCAAGATCTTGAACATCATCAATTTCATACCATGTGATGCCATCATTAAGGACAGCCTTAAATGAAACATCGGATAATTCAACCACAAACTTCAGCACGTTTTCGTAGTATTCATTAACGCCAGATGCCTTCATGTAAGCTTCCATAAACGGGACATACACGTTTTTCGAAAATTCTTTACTGAACTTATAAATATTGATTGTTTTGTAGTAAGTATCAGTATGTTGATAATTGAATGCTTGCTTGCCGATAAAATCAGTAATTGTTTTTTCATCATCAAGTGTTACAACGGTTCCATCCATCCATGCTTCGTATTTTGATACAAGAGCACTATTTGGATTTGAATCATTAAGAATGACGTCAAGCAATGCTTCATCAAAGATTAAGTCTGATTCGAGAAGAATCGTGTCCGATTCCAGTAACGCCTCATGTGCTAAGTAAAGCGAATAAATATTATTCGTTTGATCATAGATTTCATTTGTGATGAATTGGATCGGTGTTTTTATCTCAAATTCACGAATGAATGATTCTAAGACATCATTTTGATATCCGTCCACGATAATGATTCGCTCCAAATCTTTTGTATCCAATTGACGAAGTACGCGTTCAATCATTGATACGCCATTGACTTCAACCATACATTTTGGATGAACCTCAGTAAGATTCCCTAAACGGGACCCAATTCCAGCTGCGAGTATTAATGCTTGCATAATTGCCTCCATGCAAAGATTTGTATCTTTGTTCAAATATACTCTAATTCTAACATAATTGAACATTACATGGAAACCCTTGTTTCTTTACACCGCTATTTCCTTCCGCAAGTACGTATTTTTTCCCTCTGCATGTGTGACTTTCATGACATCTGTTCTATTATTACATTTCTTCACAAAAAACAGTCATTTTGCCATGACTTCAAAATAGCAATGCTCTCAAGTTTTGTAACAATTGTGTCGTGCTGCAATTAATCCAAACGTCGTATTGTTTTATCGCTCATCGAGATGGGATAAAAAAACTGAAACCTTTCGGCTTCAGTTTTTCGGTTATTGTTTTATTTTCTTATTCCGGAGTGAAAGTAAAATCAATCCAAGCCCCGCTACTACACCACCGGCTAAGATTGCTGAGTTGCTCGCGTACCCTGTCGCAGGTAAGACAGCTTCCTTCAAATCCCATTTCGCATACAGTGTCATGGATTTTTGTACGGTATCGGTATCAAAGTTCCACAGTGTTTCAAACGTTGGACTGGTGTACCATCCTGCGAATGTATAGCCACTTCGCGTTGGATCGTTTGGTTTCACTACTTTTGCACCGACTTCTAAATTGTGTTGGGGTGCGACGGCAGTTCCGCCATTACTCTCAAATGTCACATCATACGTGTTTACAATTGGATTTTGATTCCACTTCGCATACAGTGTCATGGAATTTTGTACGGTATCAACATCAAAGTTCCACAGTGTTTCAAACGTTGGACTGGTGTACCATCCTGCGAATGTATAGCCACTTCGCGTTGGATCGTTTGGTTTCACTACTTGAGCACCGGCTTCTAAATTGTGTTGGGGTGCGACGGCAGTTCCGCCATTGCTCTCAAATGTCACATCATACGTGTTTACAATTGGATTTTGACTCCACTTCGCATACAGTGTCATGGAATTTTGTACGGTATCAGCATCAAAGTTCCACAGTGTTTCAAACGTTGGGCTGGTGTACCATCCTGCGAATGTATAGCCACTTCGCGTTGGATCGTTTGGTTTCACTACTTGAGCACCGGCTTCTAAATCGTGTTGGGGTGCGACGGCAGTTCCACCATTGCTTTCGAATGTCACGTCGTAAGTATCAACTGCAAGTTCTTCCCATTTTGCGTGCAAGGTTATCGTCTTTTCAACATAATCTTGACCAAAGTTCCATGGTGTCGTGTATGTATCATCTGTGAACCATCCTTTAAAAATTGCATTGGATTTCATGGGGTCAGTTGGCTTCGTAATTTGGGCTCCGAGGTACACTTGAAGAATTGGTGCCACAGCGTCACCCCCATGACTGTCAAAATAAACATCGTACTTAGCATCAAATGCTGGCAGATACGTTGGTGTAATAACATTCGAATCGCGGTTAATGTCAAAGGCATTATAGGAATACGAGTGTAAGACAAGACCTTGATCCATTGCATAGAAGTCAGTATCCATGTACGATCCAATATCTTCTATATCAGCACGATCGTATGCTTCGTAGAGTTCAGAATTTTTTGCGAGTTGTTCCGCTACGATATCCATCTTCGCAACATAAAAGTCAATACGTTGAATACTCCCGACGATTGAATCCGAAGAATCATAATCATAGAAGAATGTATAGCGTTCATCATCGTAGTCCTTGTCGATATCATCACGATAGACACGGTCAGCTTCAAATGTACGACCATCCTCTAAGGTCGCAATCACTTTAAAAGGAATTGTCGTAACACCAGAATCGCCGAGATGGTCATCAACAAAGTCTGCAAGATGATCCAAATCAATACCGACAGTTTTTTGTGTGGCATTTGCTTTCTGGAATGTATTGCCTTCTTTTCGAATTACGGATGGTATATCTTCGTCTTGTAGTGTCATTGCATAGTACACACTATCATTCAATGTTTCAAGGTGGACAGGGCGTCTAATGTGACGCGTGACCATCTCTGCTTCAACGTCAAAATTAAGATTGCGGTTTAACCCGACCATCCAGTTTAAGTTTACTAAAAGCGCATCAAACCCATCCAAAGGAACACTGACACGAGGTCCACTATACTGCGTAGACATTGAGGTTAGCTCCGACACGAAGACGGACTGATATTCATTGAACTTCGCGTGTGCGAGTGTTTTTGCTGTCGCAGGATCCGAATCACCCCAATATGTATCCCCCAATTGTTCATAGGTTCCTGTATCCTTTGAGTACTCACCTGCAAAAATTTGGATTTCACCAGAGTTATCTGTAAATCCTTGTGGTAAAATCGTTAGATTTTGAATTTTCTTAGGTGTTCCTGATTCCCCCATGGTACCTAAATCAATCACAGCTGTTAACTCAGCTAAATTTTCAAAGTTCTCAATTCCCTTATAATCAAAAACATAATATGTCCTTTGATCTGTCGCTGAATAGTAACTTGGACCCACGGTGTGGATCATTTTGACATAGTCATCGATTGCTTGATCATCAATCAGTAAATCTTCTTCTTGATTATCACGTGCTGTTGCATAAACTAAATCTAAAATATCGTTCGAGTATGTTGAACTTCCTGGTCGATTCTCAGCATTCACCGGTAATGCCAAAACATACATTAAAACGACTAAACTTATGCTTAGTATTTTTTTCATTTTTACCCCCTTGGTTGTGAATACTATTTTAGCAGTGGAACTCTTAATAGAATGTGAAATACCTATGAATATAATACTATATTGAAGTTTGTGTTGAATTTTGTTTGATTTTTGAAGCGGGAAATTAACTCACTATTTTTACCGAACTCTTTCTTGTTAGAGTTCGGACTTTTTAAAGAGGCAAAACACCCCCATAACGGATGTCTTGCCTCTTTGTTTGATTATTTAATTTGATAACGTTTATTGTAGCGATAGAGGACAAATAAGAGGAGTATCAATCCAATCATCATCATACCCAGACTTTGAATACCAATTGTCTTTTGGCCCAATATCACACATGCAACACCTATGATAAACAAGATAATTTGTAAGCTATATGATAATACTGTTTTCATCATAGGACTCCCATCGTAATTCTTCACTTCTTAAAATCATACTATGAGGATTTCCATTGCCATCATAAACTGTTGTACGTTGCTCATCGGCGGTATTATTGATGATCGCAACTTTCCCAATCGCGGGGTACACATTCACTTCGCAATTGAAGTTTGTCGAGAACCAACGGTGTAGTTCTGTTTCTTTTCCCGCAGCATAGAATAAACTGCGGTAGAGAATTCGTGCATTTTCTGGCGAGTAAGGAAGACCGGATAAATAGACACCGCGACCGCGACCGTATGGGTTCGCCGCAATCGTTACATTCTGATCTTGGATATCGATGACTTCAGTCTCTTTATGGGTTGCATAAATATTCGTTACAGGCTCACCACTTTCGAATGGTCGCGTTTTATCTTCCGTAATGAAGTGTTTATCCATGGCAGTATAGAAATATTTATTTGATGAGAGTGTTAGACCACGTTCCCGCTCAACCCCTAAGATATCTGCAAGTTGGAAGAATTTTCCGGACTTATCGTATGCACTGGGTTCACCCACACCGACGAATCCATGACCTTCATGAACCCATTGGCGGATGATGCTGACCACTTCTGGATCATTCCAATTGCTTCCACCACTCATCGCGGTTCCTGCTTGACCGGCATTAATCACGACATCAATATTCGCTAAGTCCCCTTGTTTCACATCGTCAAAGTTTATAAACTTCACATCGACACTCATCCCACTTAAAGCATCCATCATGCCATAGAAAGAGTATGTTTGTTTGTACCATAACTCATGCGCAACCATAAAGGCTTGCCAGCTTCGTAAACGACCCCATGAGTTTAAAATTCCAACAGTTAAATTGGCATGCGGCTTCACATCTTCAATGTTTTCAATTATATCTCTAAATTGATCGGCAATCCGTTCGACATAATCGACAAATTTAGGGAATTGGTAAGCAAGACTTGGATAACCACCATAGCCAATACGATTCACAGGTTTACGCATGATTGCACGGCGTGCTCGTAACCAATTATCTGATGCTTCAATTACAGGGTCATTTCCCTCGCGGAAGGTATCAGGGAAGAAGTAAGGCAGGAAACGACCCTCAGTGTATTTAACATGTGGAATATCTGCAATAACACGAAGGCTCGCACCGCCTCCGACAGAACCAACAACGGCATCCAAACCAATTGAAGCGAAATGCTCACCATACGGTTCGGTACCAATCCAGTTGTCACCTAAGAACATCATCGCTTCTTTACCATGGGCATGAACCATATCGACCAGTTCTTTTGCACGACTTGCGACAAAGCGTTGTTGGAAATCAATGTAATCAAGGTAACGTTGTGTTGGTTCGTTAAAGGTTGAGTTGTACGTTCCTGCTTGGATGAAGTCTTCGGCAAGCAAACGATAACCGTGTTCTATTTCAAATGCTTTCAAAGCTGCGGGTGACACACTAGCACCATACCCAAACCAATCGACAAACTTATCTTTTTTCATATCGTTAAAAAATAACGTGAAATGGTAGAAGAAGGTGGTGAATCGGACCACATCTGTTTTCGGATTGTTTTCTAACCATGTCTGCAATGTTGCTTTCATGAATTCCCATGATTTGGGACCACGGGCATCAAACGGTATGTCTTTCGGAACATCACCCCAATTATTCGTTAAGTGGTTGTACATCTGTGTTGGATCCCACATCACAAAGGCTAAGAAGTTGACCGTGTATTCGTGGAAAGGTTGCACATTATTAATTGTGACAGATTGTGTTGCCACATCATAAGTCCATGCTTCCACAGGTAGTAATTCGCCCGTTGTTCGGTTATGTACTTGCCACCATTCTTTGGGATCTTCCAGAGTATTGGGTTGAATTTGTTCGGTAAAGAACCCTTTTAAAATTTCAATTGTCACGGACGTTGATGTCGCAATGGTGCGTTCACTCATAACAAAAATTTGTTGGGTTTCATCCAAGTGTTGTAAGGCAAACTCATTATAGTTTCGAGCTACAAAATACGTTGTATAGATTTTTGCATCCAAATCTTTCACACGTTCTTCTAACTTTGTCCCATCACTATCACGGATTGCATCAGCCCCCCATCGTCGCATCAATTCTTTCGTTTCATCATAAAACTCATGTTCGCCAGGTAATGTAAGTCGGCCTTTTGTATCGCTCATAATAATCTCCTAATCTTTCAATCCACCAAGAGTCATCCCTTGGGTTAATTTGTTTTGCACAAAGATGTACAAAATTAAGGTTGGAAGCATGACAATCACCAATCCCGCATACAACGGTCCTGGATTAGCAGCTCCTCGTGCAGCCTGTTGCAAATTGATCAAACCAACAGGTAAGGTTTTGGTTGCGCCGGGCATCAGTGTGAGGGCAATAATATATTCATTCCAAAACGATAGAAAATTGAATAGGATGACTGTCACAATGCTCGGTTTGGCCATCGGTATCATTATTTTCATCATCGTTTGAAAATGCGAAGCACCGTCAATGGATGCCGCTTCTTCAAATGCATGGGGTAACGTTTTGAAGTATCCGGATAACAGATAGATTGTGAACGGCAATGCTGTCGCCGCATAAACCAATGCAAGTGTGAAGCGATTGTTGATGAAGACATCACCAAACACGGCTTTAACCCCCTGGTTCCATTCCAGTAGCATTAAGAATATCGGAACAACAATATAGTTAACGTTAATAAAGAGACCTGCCATAAAAAGACTATTGATGGGTTTCTTAAATTTAAAGTCAAAACGCGATAACACGTATGCAGCCGGTATCGCCGTAACAAGCAAGATTACAATTGCCAATGCTGTCACGATAATCGATGTCATAAAATACTCGCCCATTTTGGCTTGGTTGAATGCATCGATATAGTTTTGAAAATGGAAGGATTCGGGAAGTTTCCAAGGATTCATAAAGAATTCCGCTGGAGCTTTCACCGATGCGAGAAATACCCAACCTAACGGAATAATGATAGAAATTGCCAGTGTTATTAACGCAACATATACAAACAGTTTGTAGAGTTTATCAATTGGCATATTTTTAAGCTTTGTCATTTTACGCTCCTTCTACATTTGTATGGTGTCACGCTTGGTAACACGATTAATAATGGCTGATAAAGCAAACGAGAATACAAAGACGATGACACCAATTGCCATACCATAGCCATAAGATGCATTGTCATAAGATTGTTTGTATAAGTAACTTAAGAAAACTTCACTGGATCCACCCGGTCCTCCCGAGGTCAAGACTTTTACAAATAAGAAACTCATATTAATCGTCGATATAACAAAGAATGTCAGTGTCGTTCGAAGATTCGTCCAGATTAGGGGTAAAGTAATTTGAAAGAATTGTCGTGTTTTTGATGCGCCTTCAATTTTAGCGGCTTCATACATATGCTCAGGTATACTACTAATGCTTGCCATATACATAACCATATAGTAACCAACTGCCTGCCAAACCATTGCTCCAATAATTGAATACAAGACAATATTCGGATCTCCTAGAAACTGTATGCTTTGCCAGGTATCCGGTTTAAATAATGCAATGATACTATTTAAGAGACCGCCTTGATCCACAGCATATATCTGCGCAAATACCGCTGAAATTACAGCTACCGATAATATATTTGGAATATAGAAGATTACGCGAAAGAATCCTTTCCCCTTCACATTTTCACGGACTAGGACATTCGCAAAGAGAATGGCAAAGGTAAACGTTACAAGCGTCACAATAACGATTAATAGTACGGTATTTTGAAACGACTGGATAAATTTTTGGTCTTCAAACAGGGTTACAAAATTACTCAAACCAACGAACGTTTTGTTGGCTGATAACCCACCCCACTTAAACAACGACATATAGAAGATATTGAGGGTTGGATAAACCATAAAGACACCAATTAGAATTAGAGCCGGCGCCAAACATGCAATGATAAAGCGATTTCGGGATTTTTTGTGGATCATAAGCTACCTCTTCTCATAATAAGGGCGATGAATAGACATCCATCGCCGTTAAACTTCGTACTAGTTAAATTTAGCGACTGCCTCAACGACTTCGTTGTACCATTGGTCTGCTGTTTTTTGACCTGAAACAACGGCATTTACAGTTCCATATAAAATACCTTCTGGTGATGTTAAATCAACACCTTCAACTGCATCGTGTGCAACAAAGCCAACAGTATTCGCTTTTGCACCATTATCATAGACACTGTAGAAGAGATGTTTTTCATCATCTGCTGGAATTAGACTATTTGCTTTTGCTGTTGGTTGGATTGCTCCACCATTAGTGTAGAGAAGCTCTACCGCTTTATCTGAATACATAAATGCTAAGAATTCTTTAGCAATATCAATATTTTTTGCTCCTTTAGGAATATACATTTCTTCGGTAAATGTTGATGAATATGCATCTTTCGTTGTTTTTGGAATTGCTGTGAATCCCCATTTAAATGAATCTGTACGTGGTGCATCTTTCATTTCTTCAGTGAGCCATGTTCCGTTCGGAATAAAGAGTGCTTTATTATCCAAGATTAATTGTTGGTTCTTTGTGAATCCTTCTTTATTTGCTTGGGCAACGGTGTCTTGGTGTGTATATGTTGCAAGCTTCCCTACGATATCAAATGCTTCTTTCACTTCTGGAAGTTTCCATGCTGCTTCGTCATAGTTCATCAGTTTGGCATACACTTCTGGTCCTGCTGTTGCATTTAAGAGTGACGAGAAGAATCCATCAAAATATCCGGTTGTTGGATATGTAAAGAGAGCAATTCCTTCTGCTTTTGCTTTATCCCCTAGAGCAAACATTTCATCCCAAGTTGTTGGAACTGTCCAGCCTTTTTCAGCAAAGAGTCCTTCATTGTAGAAAAGACCAAGTGGTGAATAGTTTTGAGGCATTAGGTATGTTTTACCATCTGCATAAGGTTGTGTACGAATGCTTTCTAGGAATCCTGGAAGCACTTTATCTTTGACCGTTACTTCTTCACCAGGAATTTTCAGATTAACAACATCCGAAATTTCTTCAATGTTTTTTTCTGCAATCATGGTATCTGTTAGTTTTCCTTCAGCACCAATACTTAAATGAATCACATCTGGAACATCACCGGCTTGAATTTGTGGTCGTAAAACGTCAGTGATATTTTTCGCTAAGGTGAGTTCAACTTTTACTGTCCCACCTTTTGTTTCCTCAAAGGCTTTGGCTACAGCTTCAAGTCCTTCATTTCCATAGCCCCCTTCTAAACCGGCAATTTTTAAGACTGTAGGTTCTGATGCCGATGGCGTATCTTTCGATTTAGAGCCACATCCTGTCAGAACAAGTAATGCTGTTACTGCTACAACAAATAATTTTTTCATCAGTAAATCCTCCTGTAAGTTCATCATACATACTTGAAAGCGTTCTCACTACGTGAATGTTGCCTTTGTCTTGTAATATCTTGTTTTTACCGGTTTACTAATAAATTTCATACATATCGTATTTCGGGGATACCTTTTCACATTCTTGACAATTCCAAAATATCTGCTGATAAAAGAAAAAACGTATGCTTATAGCAAATACGTTTCTCCTACTTTTAAAGTTGAATTGAATTTTCCACAATGGATTCCCAACGGAGTTCTTCACTTCGAAGAATCATCGTATGAGGATTTCCATTGCCATCATAAACTGTTGTACGTTGCGCATCGGCGGTATTATTGATGATCGCAACTTTCCCAATCGCGGGGTACACATTCACTTCGCAATTGAAGTTTGTCGAGAACCAACGGTGTAGTTCTGTTTCTTTTCCCGCCGCATAGAATAAACTGCGGTAGAGAATTCGTGCATTTTCTGGCGAGTAAGGAAGACCGGATAAATAGACACCGCGACCGCGACCGTACGGGTTCGCCGCAATCGTTACATTCTGATCTTGGATATCGATGACTTCAGTCTCTTTATGGGTTGCATAAATATTCGTTACAGGCTCACCACTTTCGAATGGTCGCGTTTTATCTTCCGTAATGAAGTGTTTATCCATGGCAGTATAGAAATATTTATTTGATGAGAGTGTTAGACCACGTTCCCGCTCAACCCCTAAGATATCTGCAAGTTGGAAGAATTTTCCGGACTTATCGTATGCACTGGGTTCACCCACACCGACGAATCCATGACCTTCATGAACCCATTGGCGGATGATGCTGACCACTTCTGGATCATTCCAATTGCTTCCACCACTCATCGCGGTTCCTGCTTGACCGGCATTAATCACGACATCAATATCTGCTAAGGCCCCTTGTTTCACATCGTCAAAGTTTATAAACTTCACATCGACACTCATCCCACTTAAAGCATCCATCATGCCATAGAAAGAGTATGTTTGTTTGTACCATAACTCATGCGCAACCATAAAGGCTTGCCAGGTTCGTAAACGACCCCATGAGTTTAAAATTCCAACGGTTAAATTGGCATGTGGTTTCACATCTTCAATGTTTTCAATTATATCTCTAAATTGATCGGCAATCCGTTCGACATAATCGACAAATTTAGGGAATTGGTATGCAAGACTTGGATAACCACCATAGCCTATACGATTCACAGGTTGACGCATGATTGCACGGCGTGCTCGTAACCAATTATCTGATGCTTCAATTACAGGGTCATTTCCTTCACGGAAGGTATCTGGGAAGAAGTAAGGCAGGAAACGACCCTCAGTGTATTTAACATGTGGAATATCTGCAATAACACGAAGGCTCGCACCGCCTCCGACAGAACCAACAACGGCATCCAAACCAATTGAAGCGAAATGCTCACCATACGGTTCGGTACCAATCCAGTTGTCACCTAAGAACATCATCGCTTCTTTACCATGGGCATGAACCATATCGACCAGTTCTTTTGCACGACTTGCGACAAAGCGTTGTTGGAAATCAATGTAATCAAGGTAACGTTGTGTTGGTTCGTTAAAGGTTGAGTTGTACGTTCCTGCTTGGATGAAGTCTTCGGCAAGCAAACGATAACCGTGTTCTATTTCAAATGCTTTCAAAGCTGCGGGTGACACACTAGCACCATACCCAAACCAATCGACAAACTTATCTTTTTTCATATCGTTAAAAAATAACGTGAAATGGTAGAAGAAGGTGGTGAATCGGACCACATCTGTTTTCGGATTGTTTTCTAACCATGTCTGCAATGTTGCTTTCATGAATTCCCATGATTTGGGACCACGGGCATCAAACGGTATGTCTTTCGGAACATCACCCCAATTATTCGTTAAGTGGTTGTACATCTGTGTTGGATCCCACATCACAAAGGCTAAGAAGTTGACCGTGTATTCGTGGAAAGGTTGCACATTATTAATTGTGACGGATTGTGTTGCCACATCATAAGTCCATGCTTCCACAGGTAGTAATTCACCCGTTGTTCGGTTATGTACTTGTCACCATTCTTTGGGATCTTCCAGAGTATTGGGTTGAATTTGTTCGGTAAAGAACCCTTTTAAAATTTCAATTGTCACGGACGTTGATGTCGCAATGGTGCGTTCACTCATAACAAAAATTTGTTGGGTTTCATCCAAGTGTTGTAAGGCAAACTCATTATAGTTTCGAGCTACAAAATACGTTGTATAGATTTTTGCATCCAAATCTTTCACACGTTCTTCTAACTTTGTCCCATCACTATCACGGATTGCATCAGCCCCCCATCGTCGCATCAATTCTTTCGTTTCATCATAAAACTCATGTTCGCCAGGTAATGTAAGTCGGCCTTTTGTATCGCTCATAATAAACTCCTAATCTCTATTTTCGTTCTACACCCATCATACCCAATCTTATTGAAGCCCGACAATGCGTAAATTGTGGACAATTTACGATATCTTGCTATAATTTCATTTTCTTAAGAATTGACATTCCTTTAAAAACATATAGACTAAGAGTAAGGAGCCTCTTCATTCATGAACAAAAAAAATCAGACCGTGAAACCTAAGCTTTTAAGCATTGAGCAGTACGCCTATGAAAAAAACTGGCACTCGATTTTGCACTCTCATTCATTCACCGAACTCTTCTACGTTGTATCGGGAAAAGGAAAGTTTCTCTTCTTTGATGGATACACCGTCAATGTTCAAAGTGATGATTTAATTATTATTGATTCGAATATTATGCACACAGAGATGAGTAGCAATGAAGATCCACTTGTTTATATCGTATTGGGAATCCAAGGGATGACTTTTATTCCCAATGAGGATGAATATCGTGGTTATTCCATGCACAATTATCAAGAATACAAGCATGAAGTTCTTTTCTATTTGCGCTCATTATTACAGGAATTCAAGTCACCTGACGCATTTTTAGAGTCAGTCTCTGACCATCTTCTCAATGTTCTCATTATAAATATTCTGCGACGAACGCATTTAAAAATGTCCATCAAACAAACGAAAACTGAAGGTAAAAATGAATGCATTTTTGTGGAAAACTATATTAATACACACTATAAACAGGATATTACATTGGACGAGCTTGCCGACTTAACGTTCTTTAATAAGTTCTACTTATCTCATATATTTAAAGACCACTCGGGATATTCGCCCATCGAATTTTTGCTTAATAAACGGTTGAATGAAGCGAAGAAACTGCTCTTACGATCCAACCATTCAATATCCGATATTGCCACCGCAACCGGATTTAACAGTGCCACCCATTTTTCTGCATATTTCAAAAAGAAATTGGGAATGTCACCATCAGCATTTAAACAACAAGGAGAACACCATGATAACACTTAAATCAGCCCGTGAAATTGAAGGAATGGAAGCATCTGGACAACTGCTTGCACGCGTTCACGAAGCGCTACGAACATTTATTAAACCTGGAATTACAACGCACGATATCGATCAATTTGTCCAATCAATGATCGAAGAGAATGGTGGAACTGCTGCCCAAATTGGCTACCAAGGCTATAAGTATGCAACATGCATTAGCGTCAATGATGAAATGTGTCATGGTTTTCCAACCTCACAAGTTCTAAAAGCTAATGATCTTGTGAAAGTTGATTTTTGTATTGATTTGCATGGGTTCTTATCCGATTCATGCTGGGCATACTGTGTTGGCGACAACGCACCCGAACCCATCCAGACACTTATGGATGCAACATTGAAGGCACTTGAATTAGGAATTGAACAAGCGGTTGCCGGCAATCGTACTGGTGATATTGGATATGTCATGGATGAGTATATCCAACAATTTGGTTACAAAATGTCCTTAGAGTTTACCGGTCATGGATTAGGACCAACAATTCATGAAGACCCAATGGTTCCCTTTACTGGTCAAAAAGGAACCGGTACACTTCTCAAAAAAGGCATGGTCATCACGATTGAACCAATCGTAAATGTTGGCACTCACTACGCGAAATTGGATTCCAATGGTTGGACTGCACGCACCGTAGATGGCTCACTAAGCTGTCAATACGAACACACCCTTGCAATTACCGATGGGAAACCCCATATTCTCACATTACAAAAGTAGGATCTCCTACTTTTTCTTTTTTTTGCGTTATAATTGATGTGGAGGCTTTTATGATATATACCAAAAATTTAACTTTTAAAAACATGTTGATGTATCCAGACATCACAATTGAAGCACTGTCTATGAGTTTCATCATCGGACCCAGTGGGGTCGGTAAAAGCACTTTTTTCAAACTTTTAAACAGTACTTTGTCGGTCGACAATCACCAAATTTATTATAACGACCGTGATATTAATACCTTAGACCCCATCGCACTGCGTCAAGATTTACTCTTATGTGGTCAATCCGTTTTTCTCTTTCCTGGTTCCATTCGCGATAACTTTAATCAATTCCGGGAACTGAGACATTTAGAATCTCTAACCGATACTGAAATTTCAGCGTTTCTTAAAATTACCGAAGCACAATTTGACCTTGGTAAAAATGTTGATGTGTTATCCGGAGGTGAACGACAACGTGTTTACATTGCAATCTTTGTATCACTTGCGACGACGGTCCTTTTATTAGATGAGCCAACGGCTGCATTGGACAAAGCAACGGGTTCCAGAGTTCTTGAGAATATTAAAAATTATATAAAAACCAAGCAGATGACCGCACTGGTTATCAGTCATGACCCTGACTTGGCGCGTGAGTACGCAGATGCATTGATTGACTTTAATGCTGTGAAACGAGGTGAAAACTCATGAATTCTGGCATTATTCAACTCGACATTCTCCAATTTTCAACTGTATACGTCCTACTCATACTTGTTTTAGCAATTATGAAATATGCAAAAATCGATCAAAGCAAACTGCTCTTCGTAGCGAGTTTACGGATGTCGATTCAACTCTACCTTGCGGGACTTGTGTTAACGTATGTTTTTGGCAATCCCCACCCTTTGTTTGTGGTCGCATATTTGGTTGCGATGGTTATCTTCGCGAGCCATCGCATCCTCAAACAAAATCAACGCCTGAATAAAGCCTTTCGTCGCCGTATTGTCATGGCCATCGCAGGTTGCGGCACTCTGATTCTTGTCTTTTTTGTTACACTGGTCGTTCGTACCGATTTCTTCAACCCACAGTACACAATCTCGTTGGGTGGTATGATTTTCGGAAACTCAATGACAGCCGTGAATTTGGGACTCAAGGCCTTTACACAGAACCTTGACCAAGAACGTGCAAAATCCGAAACCCTCCTTAATGCCGGTATCGAACCCAAAGCAATTCTGATGCCGCATGTAAAGAATGGTTTAGAAATGGCATTCATCCCAACATTAAATTCCATGCTTAATATGGGAATTATTGCATTACCAGGGATGATGACAGGGCAAATTCTGTCGGGTACATTACCACTTACGGCTATTATGTACCAAATTGCCATCATGATTTCGATTGCAACGAGCGTCACCTTGACAGCTTTTGTGGCTCTCTACTGGGGATACCCTACTTTAATTTCACAACGAAAACAAATAACATGGTATCAACATGAGCAATAGACGCCGTAAAAAACAACCAAGTATGATTGGATGGGTTCTGCTCGTTTTCGTCGTATCGATGGGTTTTATGATGATCCGGGAGCATTTTGCCCAGCCCAAGATATCATTTCAAGAACAGTTTATTGAAACCTTGAATGCCAATATGACTCCGCATCCAACATTTAAAAGTGTTGTCTATGCGCAAGCTATTCTTGAGTCCAATTGGGGTCAAAGTGAACTATCAACCGAAGCAAATAATCTTTTTGGAATTAAAGGTGACTATCACGGGGAATCCTATACTGTTACCACAACTGAGTTCGAAGATGGTTCCTTTGCCTCAATGGAGGATACCTTTCGACGATACCCCGATTATCGAACATCGATTGCGGACCATGCTGAATTGATGTATCTTTCGCGTTATGACGGTGTGCGAGAAGCGCAAACGTACCGTGAAGCTGCCCAAGCGCTACAAGACGGCGGTTATGCGACTGACCCTAACTACGCTTCCAAGCTTATCGAAATCATTGAGACATACCGCTTGTTTGAATATGACCATGCACAATAAAACCGCACGATAACGTGCGGTTTCTTTTTAATCGACAGTTGTTTCAAATACAAATTGGTTATTGTAAAGTTCCGCGTAATGATTGCCATCAGCAAGTAAAGACTCATGGGTCCCTTCTTCAATGATACGACCATTCTCGAGAACTACAATCTTATCTGCTTTGAGGATTGTTTTTAAGCGGTGTGCAATCACAAAACTTGTACGCCCTTCAATCACAACATCCATCGCTTTTTGAATGTCAGCTTCGGTTACAGTATCGACATTACTTGTTGCTTCATCCAGAATTAATAAATCTGGATCTACCAACATCGTTCGTGCAATACTAATCAATTGTTTTTGACCAACACTCATACGACTGTTGCTTTCGCTTACAACCGTATCATAGCCATCTTCAAGCGTCATAATAAAATCATGAACATTGGCTTGTTTCGCAACGCGTTCAATGGCTTCCTGAGATGCCTGAGGATCTCCAAAAGCAATATTGTCGCGAATTGTACCTGTAAACAATACAGAATCTTGGAGCACGATACCGACATGTTTCCGTAGCGTTGGTAATGAGATATCGCGAATATCGCGGCCATCAAACTCGATTCGACCTTGACGGACATCATAGAAGCGATTTAGAAGATTCATAATCGTTGTCTTACCAGAACCTGTATGGCCAACAAGTGCGACCATTTGTCCCTTATCCGCTGATATATTAATACCATGAAGAACCAGCGACTCGTCATAACCAAACGATACATCAACTAAATTAACATCACCATGAATACCATCGATCGCCGTTACTGTGCTGCGATCTTTTTCATCTTCTTCCTGAAGTACTTCCATGATACGCGATGCACCCGCAAACGCTAACTGCATTTGCGTATATTGTGATGCAATCTGTGATAAAGGTTGGTAAATCATTCGGACATATTGTGTAAATAAAAAGATGGTACCAGCAGCTTGTGCTATAGGAAGACGACCAACTGAGGTCATCCACGCACCGTAGAAGATTACAATTCCAGTACTTAGCATTGAAAGACCTTGAAGCGTAGGAAAGAGGACATTTGAATAAAATTGCCCTTTAAACGTTGCCTCAAACAAGGCTTCATTTTTTTCATGAAACTGTCTGCGCGATGCATCGTGCAGACCATTCGCAATAACCAGCTTTTGTCCAGAGAATTGTTCATCAACATAACCGTTCATTTCTCCGACACGTTTTTGTTGTAAGATTACAAATTTCTGCGCCTGCTTAATGATGTAGATGGCTGCACCAATAATCACGGGCGACATCGACAAAACTACAAACGATAATTCAACATGATTCATAAACATCATGATTATGGTTACAACGAGCATAAATGTATTGACCATTATTTGATGGATGGATTGGTTTAATGTGTTCGAAATATTATCCAAGTCACTGGTAAAACGTGACAATATGTCTCCATCATTCGATTTGTCAAAGTATTCAATCGGAAGTCCTTCGAGTTTTTCAAAAAGATCCTTTCGCATGTCATTAGTTGCATCTCCTGAGATTTGCGACATTAACACGTTTTGAATCAAATTGAATACCCATGATGCCACCGCAAAGATGACCATGAGCATAATAACTCTAAAGAATCCTGATTTATCTTGGCTACCCATGATATAGGCACCCAATTCATTAATTCCTTCACCAATAAATTCTGGTGATTTAACCGTCAAGAATGTACTTACGATTAACGCTGCAATCACAACCCACAGCTTGAGACTGTGAACTTTGATATATTTCCAAAAATAACCCAATGTGTTTTTCATAAGTACCTCCTATTCTTCTGACACAAAGAGGTTTTTGCCTTTTTGCGATTCAAAAATACGTTGATAGATTTCTGATGTTTTCATGAGTGACTCGTGGGTTCCTTGAGCCACCAACTCGCCATCATCAAGAACCAGAATGTTGTTGGCATGAATGATTGACGAAATTTTCTGAGAAACAATAATTTTTGTTGTATCGGGTAAGTCAGTCTTCAAGGCCTCTTGAACTTTTTTCTCACTCTTTGCATCAAGGGCACTCGTGCTATCGTCAAGAATTAACACTTTCGGATTACCAACTAAGCCCCGTGCTATTGATAAACGTTGCTTTTGCCCACCTGAGAAGTTAGCACCACGTTGGTAGACTTCTGACTCAAAGCCTTTGGGTTCTTTCGCAATAAACTCAGACGCTTGGGCAATATCCGCAGCGCGTTGCATCGCTTCAAGACTGGCATCTTTTTTCCCTTGGCGAATTGTATCCGCAATGGTTCCTGAGAATAGTGTTGGTCGCTGTAACACAAGTGCAACATCTTGACGTAAGACTGCTTCAGAAACTGCTTTTAAATCTTGATTTCCGATGAGTACACGCCCGGATGATGGATCATAAATACGCGCCATCAATTGGACCAATGAGGTTTTTCCAGCACCAGTGGCACCGACAATCCCCAATGTCTCACCATGTTTAACACTAAAGCTGATATGTTTCAAGGTGTCAGGTGTATCTTCTGCGTAGGCAAAAGACACATCTTCAAAGACAACATCCCCTGTCGCAATCGTCTCAGATTCACTGACGTAATCCATATCACGCACGGTTTCCATTACTTCTTTAATACGTCCTAAAGAAACAAAAGCACGTGATGAGAAGCTAACCATCATACCACCAATCATTAAGGACATCATAACCATAACTAAGTAACTGATAAAGGACACAGAGTTTCCGATGATACTTGGGTCTACTTCTGCACTACGTCCTACCAGAATCATTACGAGGGCAATCCCTGTATCCATTATTAGGAAAAAGGAAGGCATCATGATTGAGAAGATATAGCCAATTTGAATTGTTTCTTTAGTGAGGATATCACTTTCAGTATTGAATTTTGCTTTCTCTGAATCTTCTTGAACGAATGATTTTACGACACGCATGCCAATGAAGTTTTCTTTTGCAATCGCATTAATTTTCTCAATTAACATTTGGATTTTTCCAAAGCGAGGTCCCATTTTCCCAAAAGCTGCGCCGACAACAAGGCCAACTAAAGCAATCGCTAAAATAACGATCCACCAAAATTGTGGTAAAACTGTCATTGCAAGAATAAAACTTCCGATAAACATTACCGGGATACGTGTTAAGGATTGCAACATGATCATGATCAAGTTTTGAACTTGTTGGGTGTCGTTAACAAGGCGAATCACGAGATTACTTGCACTAAATTTTTCAATGTTACTGTAGGAGAATTCTTGTACCTTTTCAAAAATTTCCCCACGTAATTCACTCCCAACACGTTGTGCAATCCGTGCTGCGATGACGGTATTTAGAATCCCTGCTACAAATCCAAGCAATGCTAAACCGATAAGAATTACACCCAATCGTGTAATTGTACTTGTGTCCTGTTGAACAATTGCTGTAATGATTGTTGCAAGGATATTTGGTTGGATTAACTGTGCTGCTGCAGAGGTTCCAATTAATACAAATGAGGCAACAAACCACCATTTATATTTTTTTATGTATTTCCCTAAAATATCCATACACATTTTCTCCTCTTAAATATCATTTCGTTGGGTAAGTCTCGAACATTATACAAGACTTATTTTTTATTGTATACAGAGATGCAACGACGATCCTTTGATTTTTTATTTTCAGAAAATGAACAATAATGAACAACGTTCGTTTTCCCCACTGTTAGAGCCATATATCCACTGAACATGCATTATTAATGAACTTTCGAAACTTTTTTCACAAATGAAAAAAAGTGCGAATGCACTTTTTTAAAACTGTAACACGGTTAGAACGCCCAATGTTTTCTTTAGCGATGAAACCAATTCATCGTGATCAATTTCCTTGTCCAATTGGATAATAAACTGTGTATTATAAATCCGTTCTTCGCCATCTCTCAAGGTTGGAAGTTTATTGGATTCAATTTCAATAATTCGTGCATGAGCTGCTTCGAGTGAACTTACGAATTGTTGGAGATTGAAACAACTAGTATAGGATATGTAGATTTCAATAGTGGAAACACCATTTTGAAGAATCGACATCCGCGACAGTACTTTGAAGATTATGATTTCAAAAATTACGGATCCGATGGCTCCTTCATAAAATCCAATACCAACAGCAATCCCCATACAAGCACTAAACCAAATAGTTGCAGCAGATGTTAGTCCCTTAATTCGATTACCACCCATGACAAGGATGGTACCTGCACCTAGAAACCCAATACCGCTAATTACTTGTGCGGGCATTCGCGATAAATCCGTACTTCCCGTTAATTCACTGATGTACTGACTGGTGAGGATTACTAACGCTGACCCCACGGCAACCACACTGTGTGTTTTTAAACCCGCTGGGCTACCTTTTCGCGAACGATCGGTTCCAATCATGGCCCCAAGAATCATCGCTAAGCCTAACCGTAGTAAGATTGTAAAGAAGGAAAACTCATGCAACGCGTTCATAATTGCTACGAGACTATCGATCATCTTTTTGTGTTAAGTAAAGCGTAATCGAAGAAATTATCATTAATACGACTGTATAGACAAAGGACATTGCGATTGCATTGGTTGATGCAATATCATCACTTGCCGCCTTAACAATAACACCCAATGGTGAATAAAGTGGATGATAGAGGAATACTGTCAAATCATACTCAGCAAGAAGACTGTTAAAGTTTAACGCGATAACCGAAAGAAGTACTGGTAAGATGATGGGAATAATAATTCGACGTAACGTGTAGAACTTACTTGCGCCCATCGACTGCGCGGCTTCTTCTAAACTATCTTCAATACTATAGAATGCTGACCGAATCATTCTAAACGAAAACGGCAGTTTCACTACAATGTATCCCAGAAGAAGAATGACGAGTGTGCCTATCAAGACTTTATTTCCAACGATTAGTCTGGACTGATCATAAGTTAACATGAGTCCTAAGGCAATCAGTGTCGATGGTAAAATCCAAGGGATTAGCATACTGTATTCAAAGAATGCATTCGTCTTTGATTTTCCTTTGTGGACAATTCGCGATACGATCACTGCAATGGCCGTAACGATTACAGCAGCACTAATTGCATAAATCACACTAATGAGATATGGCTTGAATGCTGATGCATCCACAAAGAGACGTTGGAAGTTTTCAAGTGTAAATGAACTAAACGCTAAGTTTCCGGTTGTGATTGCTAATGAATTGGAGAATGCAAAGAGGATAACAAGAACAACTGGAAGTGTGTAAATAAAGAACAGAGCATAGGCTGTAATATGAGCTAAGATGTTAAGTCCCTTATTTTCAATTTTTTGTTTCTGTAATTTCGTCTTAGTTTTAGAAATCGAAATGTAGTTTTTTCCTTTTTCGAGCTTGTTTTGAATCATCAGCAAGAGAATCGTCGCCACACCCAGAATCACAGCTAGCAAAGCTGCGAGTTCTTGTGAACTCGGTGTTTTCGCAAATGCCATGATCATCGGGTTAATGGTTTGAAAGTTTGGACCTCCGACTATTAACGGCGCCGACATGGCCCCTAAACCTGTTAAAAATGTAAGGATTGTGACTGCAAAGAAGGTTGGTCGAAGCGTTGGCATCACAACTTTCATCAGAATACTTGTTCCTGACGCACCTAAGTTTTTAGCTGCCTCAATTGTATGGTAATCCAAACCCCTGATCGCATTTCTTAAGAAAATCATGTGATTTGACGTCACAGAGAACGTCATCACAAAGACAACCGCAAAATAACCTGTGAACCAGTTAGCATTCATGGCTGGAAACAATCCTGTCAAAAGATTTGTAACGATCCCCGTAGGCCCATAAATGAATTTATATCCACTTACTAAAACAACCCCACCATAAATTAGTGTACTCATATAGCCCAGGCGAAGTATTTTCGCACCTTTGATTTCAAAGTACTCCGTAAAGAGAACAATCAATGTTCCAACAATATTTACAGTGATTACCAAGGTAAATGCAAGAACGAAACTATTCATCAATGCTTTCATAGCACGTTCTGATGTTAATATTTTCCCAAATGCATCTGTGGAAAACTGTCCATTTTTGAAGAAAATACTGACTAATAGATTTGCATTCGGGTAAATTACAAACGCGATTAAGAACCACGCAATTACAAGTTTAACGGCAAGGCTACCGAGTTTAATATTATGAAATTTTTCTTTTATTGTTTCCATAATCCCCCCTAAAACTGCATGACATCTTCAGGATTGATCGCGAAAGTAAGGACCTCATTGATGGCGTATTGGCGATCTGTCATATTTTTTTCAATATGTTTGAACTCTTGACCAAATGCCGATACAACATATGTGCTAACTTGTCCATTAAACATGACTTCTTTAATTTCACCTTCGAATTCAAAGTGTTCATTTTGACTACGATGAATGCGTTCAATACGAATATAACCTGGTTTTGTAACGTCAAGCTTTGATGTTGTAGCAGAAATTGCCTCAATAAAAGGGACCTCAAGTTTATTGATAGCACCAATAAACTCACAGACAAATTCAGTTTGAGAATTATTGTATATTTCGAAAGGGGTTCCGACTTGTTCGATTTTTCCATGATTGAAAACAGCGATTCTATCCGATAACTCAAGTGCTTCATCTTGATCATGTGTTACGTATAATGTGGTGATGCCTAACTCTCGTTGCAAACGTTTGAGCTCCTGACGTAATCCCACGCGAAGCTTTGCATCAAGATTTGATAACGGTTCGTCCAGGCAGAGAATTTTGGGTTCCATGACAATAGCACGGGCTAGCGCCACACGTTGTTGTTGGCCACCGGATAATTCCGAAACATTTTTATAGAGCTGTTCCTCTTTTAATTCAATTTTCTGAGCCACATCCATAATTTTCTGGTGAATCACATCTTTAGATAGTTTTTTGACACGCAATCCAAATGCAATGTTCTCGTATACGTTCATCGTTGGAAAGAGTGCATAACTCTGAAAAACCATTCCAATTTGACGTTGTTCAACCGTTTGCTTTGTAATGCGATCATCCGCCACATAGATATCCCCTTGTGATGGTGATAAGAAGCCAACAAGTGCTCGTAAAGTTGTAGTTTTACCACAACCTGAAGGGCCTAGAAAGGTGAAAAATTCACCCTCCTCAACCTCTAAGTTAAGATTTTCAATAGCAACGAAGTCACCGTATTTAATTTCTATATTCTCAAATTTAATCATAGTCTTCCCTTCCTAATTCATACTATTGAACAAATTCTAATTCAGCTTTTTCCACCCATTGGTCAATATTTTTGGTTACAAATTCCCAGTCAATGTCTTGTGCATGGACTGAATTCATAAATTCTATGACGTCTGCGGAAGCATTTTTCATTGCTTCTGGATGAGCAGGGATTGTTCCAAACTTTTCACTCCATGCCGCTTGTGTTTCGGCTGATCCGAACCAGTTTGCGAATTCTGTTGCAAGTTCTTTTTTCGAATCATTTAGAATTGCGACTTGTTCAACGACATACGGTACTCCAATTTCTGGTGAGATAACACCAAACTTGTAATCACGTTCGCCTTGATGTTGCATGACCCCTGATCCCCACATCATGGAAATTGGACGTTCTCCTGATATTACATTTCCAATGTAATCTTCACCTTTTATTTCAAAATGAGCATTTTGAATGTAAGCTTTCGCAACCTTCCAGCCTTCTTCTGAGACTCCAAGAACGCCACTTGGATCTGCATAACGAACAAGAATACTTGAGTATAATGTTTTTCCTGTACCGCCACCTAAACTAAATACATTGTATTGATCTTTGTATTTTGGATCTGCAAATTCAACAATATCCTTTGGTACATCGTTACCAACTGCACTTTCATTATAAATAAAGACTAAAGGTTGAACGACGATTGGATAGTAATGCTTTCCGTCACCTAATGATGTATCCACATCCTTCGCCCACGTTGGTGTATATTCAACAAGCATGTCCTGTGCTTTTAACTTCTCAAATTCAATCGTATTCAATCCATAAACCATATCAGCAATCGCGTTGTTTTTTTCAGCGATAAGACGGTTTGTGAGATCACCAGCTGGGATTGGAACAATTTCAACTGTGAAGCCTGCTTCTTTTGCTTTTTCAGTTAACCATTCGCCCCGACCATCGCTTGCCGAGTTCGAATAAATAACCAGGGAATCTTTTTTCTCTGCAGTGCTACCACATCCTGTCAATACCAATAATGTTACAAGAATGCTTACTATAATTTTTTTCATCATAATCTCCTTTATCTGTTTTTGATGAAATTCTGAATCAATGCAGGCCAATCGGTTTGAATCATATCAAATCCAAGATCAATAAAGTGTCCCCATACCGCTTCGTAATCACCGGTTTCAATCGCACGATTATCGTCACGGTGTGCCGAGAGAATCGTTTTATCATCCAATGTAATTGTGTTAATCCATAAGCTGTATCCTTCAGCCTTAAGGGAACTGAGGTATGCTTTATCTGCTAACGTATCCGTATCCTTGGCCACAATCATTTCAAAAGCTACTGTATTTAATGCCATAGCTTTCACTATTTCGACATCCGTAACACTTTTGGTAATCGGCATGTACATGATTGATGGTCCTTTTTCCTTGAGTGTTGTGAGTAATGTTTTGTCGACTGGGGACTTAATAATAATCTGTGACGCCATTGCCGCCTCGTTGATGTATTCAATAATGTCTTCCCAATAAAACCATGAACGATCAATGTTGATCAAACAATCAGGTGTTTCTTTTACAAACGCAAGGACATCATCCAGACGTTCGAGTTTGTAATGTGTTGGTGTGGCATTCGATCCGCTAATGTACAAGGTTTCGATTTCCGTAGATGTTGCCTCACGAATATCTTTATCAAATCCAAGTACTGTTTTCTCAAGACCGTTGTGAAATGCATAAAAAATGCCATCTGAACTTCTGATTACATCAATTTCGAGTATATGAGCACCATGACGTAATGCATTCTTATACGCGAGAATCGTATTTTGGGCAATGTACCCGCCATTCAATCCACGGTGGGATGCAATTAAGACTCCATGCTTTTGGAGCATTTGTTTTAAGTAATTATTTTCGGACATAAGCTTCCTCCTACATCAAGATTACCAATGAAATTGGAACGTGTCAATTTAAAAAAATGTTAAAATAGCGTCAATAATGAAAGGGATTACATTAATATTCAGTTAAATAGCGGTTTTTACTCAATTGTGTGATTTGAACGTTCCAATATAAAAGAGAAGGCTTTACCTTCTCTTGTTTAATGTTTCGATTGCTCGTTCTAATGCATCGTCTAGTGTCGAGACCCCCAAAATATAGGATCGAATCGCTTCTCCCAAAATCATTTCGTAGCTGAATTCATCAATACCAATATCAATCAGCGATTCTTCACGACGTTTTCCCTTTGCAAAATATTCGGGATATTTCTCTATCCACGGATAAATACGGAGCACATCAACGTTTTCATGAACTTTGTTGGTTAAAATACTTCCGCCAAGATATGTAATTAAAGCCGATATCTCGGGACTGTAAAGCCATTCCAAAAATTTGATACCCGCTGCTTCATGGCTTGTAGTTTTTGTAATACCAATTACACCCCCACCAAGCATTGGTTGTCCACCTGGAATATCTGCATAACCAATTCGATGAATGCCTTCTTCTGATTCAATCAAAGATGACGCATGATTCGAATAGACTGTTCCCATTGCGGTGCTGCCACTTGTAAGATTATTTAAGACATCACTCCACCAATGATTCGTATCTCGATCGGAATATTTTTTTGATTGAACATACGCTTCAATAGCCCCACGCATCACCGGGTGCTTTAGATCATACATCTTGATATCCACTTGTTTCTTTTGACTGTAGTCACGAACTCGCGGGATAAAATCACTTGCTGTGACGATATTGGAGCCATACACCAAGGATGTCCCGTAGTGTGTCTTCGACTTGTTGTTGAACTCACGCGTAAAAAATTCGCTGATTTCATCATATTCCTCATACGTTGTGGGAACCGTTAAATTACGTTTGTGCATTTCATAAAAACTACGTTTGATGATCGCATCTTCAAACAAGTCTTTACGATAATACAAGACTTGGACCGATGCATCGAGTGGGACTGTATACATGATGCCATCGATGTGTGTATAGTCATCCGGAATATATCGCGGTACACGAGCTTGAAGAGTATCTATTTTTAAGTTATCCAGTTTCTTAAAAATTTGGGCACCAACACGGGTCATCCATCCCATATCGATTCGGATGAGGTCATAATTTTTTACCGAGTCAGGAAGCGATACAGTCTTTAGGAGCTCATCGTATGTCAGTTCCACGATATTAACACGAATGCTGTGTTGGGTCGTAAAATCTGCGACAATTGCGCGAATGGCATTGGTTGTCGGTGACTTCAGCATGAGAACATTAATTTCTTCCAACTCATCCGGTTTCGTCACGGTTTCGTATTTAAATCCATCATCTGCTAGTATCAAATGACTTACAGGTGCTTCAAAATCGAGTTGGGTCACAATTTCTGCAGCTTTTTTCCCAAGTTGTTGATAATTCACATCCATACGATAGGCCGCTTGCGGATCAAGAAGTCCTGTCGCCCCTACAGTATAAATATTGGGCATCGTGGCATGATTCGTAAAGCGTGTTAGCTTCATGGCATTTTCAACAACATCTTCATCCATCGCAATAATTGCATCATACAAATGATGTTGTGACAAAATGTCTAACGTTCCTTTCATCAGCAGAAGATCGTCTAGACGCTTGTGAGTCATGGCAACGTCTTCATCTTCCAAAACGTCACTCACGCCTTCAAGAAATTCCCGATACATGACTTTTGATTGCCCCGTCACAACAACAATGTTGCGACGGTTGTCCTGGATTACTTGTCGTGCAAGCGCATTTCCTAATGCCCGATAATCAAAACTAATTGAATGAACCAAAGGGTGCGTAGATGTTAAGTCTCGATTTAAAATCATCACCGGAATATCCAACGCTTCATATTCTTCAAGTCGCTTTAATACACTATATGCAATGACGCATGAGGCACCCGAAGATGCAATTTTTTCAATAATATTTAATTCAATCTCGCGATTTCCATTTGAAAAGTAGACATCAAATTCAAATTCAGTTTTCGCGATTTCGAATTCAATACCTTTGTAGATTTCATTATATTTATGGAGCATTAAACTCGGTAGAATCAAGCCGACCTTTCGTGCACTTCCTTTTCGAAGTTGCTTGGCCTGGACGTTCATGACGAAGCCCAATTCTTTGGCCGCTTGTTCCACACGACGAATTTTTTCCACACTGACATTGCCATTTTTATTTAAGACGTTTGAAACTGTTCCATGCGAAACGCCTGCGCGTTTTGCGATATCTTTGATCGTTGCCATCGTTTCACCTCATAGTTTAATAATATGCGATTTTAGCTTTTTTTAATAGACCTCTGGTGATTTTTAAATATGTAGATACAAGCCGTGAGTGATCCTGCCATATTTACAACGATGTCTTTCATCGTATCCCAAAGGACTTCATGACCACTCCGATCCATATAGCGTTGTAGATTCAAATCCATCAAGCCATCAGCCGTATACTCATAAAGCTCCCAGAAGATTCCCAAAGTCATTGCAAAGCAAAAAACAAAAATCATGATAACTATGATTGGAGCAGGTTTCTCTTGCATAAAATGACACCACACCTCATAACCAATCAACGTCAGTAACGCGCCACTTGAAAAATGAAGGACTGAATCATAATGTTCAAACGTGGAATAAAACCCGAATCGTTCCCCTGCATAAAGTGTTGCAAGTATGAAGAGATAATAGAGAATATAGATACTGTCATCGAGCTGTTTAAACCATGATTTTTTTAGATGCCATGGTACTGAAATTGCCACAAGTCCGATTGCAAATTTCGAAAGTGGCAAAAGATTGGCCATAAAATTCGTACTGTATGTCACGATATTGTAGGAAAAGAGTCCAATCCCCACAATCATTAATAACTTCGCTATTTTTTGTTTCATTTTAAACTCCTATCAAGACCAAAAAGATTCCAACGCCACCGGTTAAAAGCATCACGACTGTGGGATCCCACTTTAGTTTTCGAATAATAATAAATGCACCTATGAAAATAAATGCGTTGGTAACATCAAGCGTATCAATGGCTACAGCGTTTCCATTCCACATCGCATTCATAAAAATAGAAACACCCGCAACAGCGATTAAGGCCACGACCGTAGGACGAACTGCATCTAATGTTGCTTGAATTGCACGGACTTTCGAGTAATTAAAGTATATATAAGCCAACACAGATACAATCACGATGGATGGGAACACATTTCCCAACGTCGCAACAATTGCACCGGGAATACCGGCGACTTGAAGCCCCACAAATGTTGCGGAATTTAATGCAATTGGACCGGGTGTCATTTGAGATATGGTAATAAGATCTGTAAATTGTGCAAGCGTCAACCAACCATGTTTATCTACCACTTGAGCTTGAATCGGCGCCATTGCAGCATAACCACCTCCAAAGCTCACCAAACCAATCTGCAAAAAACTGATAAACAATTCCCAATAGATCATCATTTCTGTGACCTCACGGTCATTTCAAAAACACCCATCAAGCCCGCAACAACAATCAGTATTAATGCGTTGATTTGAAACAGTAGCGATAAGGTAAACGTTGCAACCATAATCATGAGATACATCATATTTTTTGATTGGATGATTTGATGCCCGAGCGTCATGACGACATCGAGGATTACCGCAGCCACACCTGCTTGCATCGTGTGTAAAGCAGCTGCAATATAACGATTTGCTTTAAAAGCATCATAGTAGCGCGAAATCACGGAGAGCAAAATTAGAGGTGGTAAAACCGTTCCTAAAGTACAGACTAATGCACCCGAAATACCCGCAATTTTATATCCAATCAAAATGGATGCATTCACTGCGAGCGAACCTGGTGCAGATTGTGCGATGGCAGTCATATCCATCATTTCATCATTACTAATCCAGCCCAAGTTATCCACAAATTTCTTTTGAAGTAAGGGGATAATGACATACCCTCCTCCAAACGTAAATGCACTTAAGTAAAATGAGGAGGAGAATAGTTGCCAGTATTTTTCAGTTCGTTTCATGATATCGCCTCGATTTCTTCATTAATCATATACTTTTTGCGCGTTGCCTTCAAATTAGGTACATAAAAAAGAGAGCATTTGGCTCTCTTTTTATATGAGTTGTGAATGCGTATCTTTTGGAGCGTCAAGATGGGCACTGATGCTATGCCAAATCCATCCTGAAGCAACCATTGTCAGTACTTCCGCACCAATGACTGCGAACCAAATACTCGTCGGTCCAAAGAACAATGGTAAAACAACCAATAAAACCATGAGAGGAACCGTTGAGCGCATCAGTGATAAATTCGTTGATGCTTTCTGATAATCCAATGCTTGAAGAACTGTTGCAAGCACGATATTAACAGCTGCAAAGACAAGATTCAAGAAATAGATATTGGCAATTGCACTTGCGTTGGTGATTAAAAGTGCATCGTTTGTAAAGAGACTGATAACAATAGGCCCAGCCAACCACATAAGAGCTGTAAAGGCGAACGCCAAACCAGCATTAAACCAAAGCGTTGATCGTGTTAAAGACACAATCCGGTCATTATCACCACTTCCGGCAAAGAAACTAATCGCAGGTTGAATCCCTTGAGATGACCCCAGGAACGCCGTCAATGCAATCAAGGCAAGATAACCAATGATTACATAAGCCGATAATGTCGCCTCACCCATACCTTGATGTGTGATTGAAAGGTTATAGAAGAGGGTTACTAAGCCGATAGAAAAGTTGGTAATAAAAGCTGCCATCCCCTTTACGGTAATGTCCCATACATCTTTAAGCGAGAAGGTCATGAATTTGAATGACAAGACACCTTTTTTTCGTAAAAAGTGTGGCAATAAAATCATGACACTAAACACCGGACCCAGGGCTGTCGCAAGAGCAGCTCCTGCCATTCCCATATTCAAGGGATACATAAAGACCCAATCGAGCAAGATATTGGATAATGACCCCACAATAAGTGCCCACATTGCAAGTCGTGGTGCATTGTCATTTCGCGCAAAGGTACTCAACGTAAAACTAAAAATTAAAAACGGTGATGCAGTTATAAAGTAGCGCAAGTAAACCATCGTATCGTTTAAAATCAGATCGGTCGCACCCATAAAACGGGCCAACGGTTCTAAGAATAGGTTTCCTAGAAGAACGACACTCGCTGCGAGAATCAACGTAATCATATTTGCTTTATTAAAAATTTGGTTTGCAGAATTGGTATCATTTTTACCTAAAGATGATGAAATAACAACCCCCGCCCCTACTGAAATTAGCATGGATATCGCTATCATAATTTCCACAACCGGAATCGCTACTCCTGCCGCTGCAAGCGCGTCAGGCCCCAAGCGTCTCCCAATGAAAATGCCGTCAATAATAAAATAGATAGAATTGAAAATGAGTCCAATCATTTGTGGAATCGCAAACTTCCAAATAATATGCCGATTGCTTATTTTCGAATAATTCATAGTTCCTCCTCAAGCATATAAAAAGGCCAAAGTAGCATTTACTTTGGCCTTGCATGCGTTTCTTTATGACACCGTACGACTCGGCAGTCTTCCGGATGTGTTCTTCCCGTATTTTAGCACACTGACATCATATGTCAATAATGGCGTGCGGATGCATCCTCGATAAACAAAAGCACTTACTTCGGGGAAAGTAAGTGCCTTCATGTTTGATTTAGACTGATAAATCGAGAATTAAGAGAGATAAAGTAATGTTAGTTTTGTGCTAAACGCATGAAACGTTTAAAGCCAACATAACCCATTATTATTGTGAATACAACCATACCCAACACACTGAACATAAGTGGCATAGACGCTACATCCACATACATCAATGCTCGAAGTGCTTCGTTAATATACACAAGCGGGTTTACAAGGACAAGCATCTGGAATACTGGTAATGCGGACAATGCATCCCATGTAAAGAAGATTGCTCCTGTAAATACCATAGGCATTAAGAATCCTGGGAACATTGCAGCAATTTGCATTGGCTTCACGATTGTTCCTACTAACAATCCTAGTGTTGCGGATGCAAATGATGCAAGAATCAAGACACCGATAAGTCCAATGATTTGTCCGAATGTGAAGGAGAAGACAAGGTATTCGTTCATGAATATGAGTGAAATTGGTAGTACGATTAACGCACCAATCCATGATTCGATGATACCAACAATCATTTTCGCTATCGCAATGTATCGTGTATCAATTGGTGCTTGAAGACGGTCTTCAATTTCTCGGGAATTATTGAAGTCCATTGTTAAGGGAACTGCAGTACCATGGATACCTGTAAGGAGTAAACTCATTCCAACCATACCAGGGAACATATACTGTGGAAAGTCTGCGGATACGACACCAATTTTAGGAAGCACATATCCATAAATTAAGATAAGAATAAATGGTAACATCCCAACTCTAAATATAAATTCATATTTGTCGCGGGCCTGAATCACTAAGTCACGTTTGACCATTGTTGTGATAATTTGACGTTTGCTAATATTTGTTTCCATTATTTTGCTCCTTTTGTTGTTAAGTGTACGAAGACATCATCCAAAGTAATGTTGCTGAGGTTGAAGGATCGCATTTTTAAGTGGTTCTTGTTAATCCACTCAAGGACTGCTTCTGATGCTGCAGGTTTGTCTTCAAGATAGAGTGTTAAGCTCGTTGGCGATGTTTCGGATGCTGAACTGACTTCGGGTAGGTCAGCTAACGCATCTTTGAGTGTTTGCTCAATCGCTTCAAACTCAACGTTGATAATTTGGTTACCAGGTGTTAATTGCTTCAATTCTGCCGAGGTACCAATCGCTTGGATGACGCCATTACTGAATATCGCAATACGATCTGAGAATCGTTCGGGTTCTTCCATATAGTGTGTTGTCAAGAACACTGTTGTTCCCTCACGATTTAGCTCCAACATTTCTTCCCATAAAACTTCACGATATGCTGGATCAAGACCTGTAGTTGGTTCATCTAAGAATAATATTTCTGGCTTGTGAACCATAGCTCTTGAAATCTTCAAGCGTTGTGCCATCCCACCTGAGAAACTCTTCACGTATTCGTGTTGCCAATCTTTAAGTCCGAATTTTTCCAATAAGAAATCCGCACGAGATTCAGCCTCTTTGCGACTCATTCCGAAGTACAACGCATGGTAGATGAGATTTTCACGTGCAGTGAGACCTCGATCTAAATTGTTGTGTTGTGCCACGATACCAATTTTGCTTCGTGCTTCGATTGCGTTAAGACGCAATGGCTTACCGTCAATGAACACGTGTCCATCGGTAATTTCTTTTTGTGTCGTCAGCATTCCAATTGTTGTCGATTTTCCTGCTCCGTTTGGTCCTAAGAAACTAAAGATTTCTCCACGTTTTACTTCAAAGCTAATCCCTTTCACGGCTTCGAAGATTTCGCCATTCTTTTTGCGGTAGTGCTTCACGAGATCGCGTACTTCAATAATGTTGTCCATAACTTCCTCCTGTCGTTTACGTTTGTAAACACATCTATAGATTACAAGTGTAAACGATATTTGTCAAGCCTTTTGGCAAATATTTCTAAAATTATTTTTCGCATGAAAAAACACGAACTGAAGCGTCCGTGTGTTTCGTAAGAATTTAACCATTGGATGTGCTCGCAATCTTTTCTTTAATTGCTTCAATAATGGTAGGCTGTGCTAAACCCATGTGCCCTGAAACCATTGTGGCAGTCTCAAAAGATGCATACTGGTCTAACGTTGCGATATATGTTGAAACATCCAAGTCTAAGTCGGGAACGATGTGTTCCAGGTCATCACCCAGATTATCTCCGACGTTTAGAACTTTCTCAATACGGTCATAGACACTAATTCCATCAGCGGTATGACCTGGTGTATGAAATAGATAGATACCATCATCTTCGAACTCGTAATCTTGGGTAAATGTATCCGTTGGTAAACACTTTGGCGGCAGCGCACTTAAATAATTTGAAGCCTCTTTGACACGTGTATCCCACGAGTTACTAAGAATTGTGGCCGTTTGCTGGTGCGCCATAATGCGATCTGCAGGAATGGCATAATTCCCCAAGACATGATCCCAATGATAATGTGTATTAATGAGAACGAGTGGTTTTGAAAGTGTTGCTAAGATGGGCAACAAGGGCTCTAGTGAAATATGGTCAATGCCGCTATCAATTAAATAGTTTCGATGTTCTCCTCGAATGAGATGAAGATATAAAGCCCATTCCGGGTACTGCCACTTGAATAATTGATGACGTTCACTAATGACAATCTGTTCCATTTTTCTTTATGCTTCTACTTTGTAGTTAAAGGTATACGTTTTGCAGACATTTCCTTTAGCTGCATAAACTGTTCCCTCGTAACTTCCAACATCACCAGTATCGACAAAGCGGAACATCATATCTTGTGGTTCGTTCCCACAGGGTACTTTATTGAAAGATGCTTCATCATAATCAGAGGCTTGTATATCGATGATTGACGCAACCGTAATTGTTGGTAATGCAGGATCAGGGGTTTCACCTTCATCTTCAAATGATTTTTGACCAACTTTAAACGTTATATTATCTTTAAAGACGAGCTTAGGTTCCGGTTTCAGATTTACACGTTGCCATGTGAACCAGAAGCCTATACCGACGAGTGCAACTGCGATAACGATGGCGATGGTCTGTACTTGTTTCTTTTTCATGGTAATTCCTCCGTTTTTTATAGTCTAACAAAAAATTACATGCTGTGCGAATTGCATTTTGAACCACGAATCGAATGTATGATTTTATGTGATATTTTACATTTTAGGACCGTGTTTTTGTATGATTGCGTCATATGCTTTGATAATCGCACGTCCTTCGTCGGTGATGACATAATTACGAATTGTAAAAGACTGCTCTAATATCTCATCACTGACATTGTCACGAACACGATCCAACACATCTTGTTTTTTTCCTTTTTTGTCCAATTGGTTTTCCGTTAAGATTCGTTTGAGCACTGGAATACTTAATGTGTCCAAAGACTCTCTCGCACTTGCTTTGTATGCATACCCTTTACGAACGAGCAATTCTAAACTTTCATCGCTGTCGATACCATACTTATATTCGAAATAGTTAGGAATCATGCTTTGTGAGTTGAATGTGCCCAAACCTATACGCCACAACATAATCACGTCACCGGGTAAAAGCCCTTCTGGAAGACGCTCCATATTTTTCTTTTCGACTTTGGAGTAGGGAAATTCTTCTGGATATTGTTCCCATCGCGCAAGATCTCGTTCAGGTGATATATACGGATACTCCGGATAATTATCATAGACTGGATGTTTAATTTTGGTCATTGTGTTTACCTCGCTTTATCCCTATTTTATCACATTGCTTCACCACGACATCTTCTGATGCATGAAAAAACACACTAACATTGCTATTAGTGTGTTCGAACTGATTTAACTTTTAATGATAGACGCTCCAACATTCCCGACTCACGCATATAGGTTATCAAATGAATGCTTACACCAATCAATGCTATTCCCGCAAGAACCATCGTAATAACGCCAAATTGGTAGGCAATTCCAAAGAATAATCCTGCGAGCAAGACTGTTTCTATCAAGTATAGAGGTGGCGCAAGCATTTGATTCCGTCGTGAGACGAATTCCAATACCGCGACTGAAACAACGATAATTAGTGATACGACAGCATTAAACATTGGAACACTTATAAATTGGGCTACGCCTTTATTAATCGTATCATCTGTAAAACCATTGATGATCGCACCGACATCAAGAGACTCGACTCCAAATTGTTTTAAGACTGTATTCTCATCAACATATTCTGGAAGTTTCACACCAACATATGTCAACGGATCCTTAATCTTACTTGGAACTTTTAAAAGAATATGGCCATCTTGATTGGGTGTAAAGTCTAAGACATAGGAAACGTGAAAGTTTTGCTTCATATCATTGACGACAACACGTGTCGTAACCAATCCAACACTCATAACCGCCATAACGGCAAATGTCGCGATAAGACCATTTCGCGTATACTTACGTGCGCGTTCATGCGTCCACAGTTGGCGCAAGTCAAAACGCCCTTCGCGATGAAGTCCATATAATAATGCAATAAATCCAGCAATCTCCAACGCGATGACCCAACGCATCACTGTATCCTTTTGCATCACTGTAGGACTGGAAAACATCCGTGTTAAGAACATGCTGTTTGGTGTTGTCATCCACATCGATATTAAGATAATGAGTGTGGTAACAGCTGCCAGAAGGGCATGATCATGCTTCACGATGTATCGTTTCATCATCATTACCACAATTTGAAAGATGACAAATGGAACGATAAAATACAAGGCATCTACCATGATTAACGGATTAAAAATCGATGTCACAAACCCTCTTAAATCAATGAGTTGTGTTGCTTTCGCATACGAATAAGCTAAGTTACCGACATAAGGTATACGATCAAAAACGGCTGTAAGTGCACGATAGAAGAGTGCTGAACTTGAACCTATTAGTGTTACTGCCAATCCAATTCCCGCCACCATTGCTAATACCCAAAAACTATTAAATAACACATTTATCCGCTTAAACAGATAATTTTTTGAATCACTCATAACATCCCCCTGTCATGCACGTTCGTGCAATTTGAATGATTAAAGCACGTTGCGACTCATTGTATCCACTGTTGCTTTCGCATCGCGTAGACTCACACCATACTTATCAATAATATATTTAATAGCCCGAACTTTTTGCATTTCTTTGATGAGCCCTGCGACATATACTTTATCATCAGCATCTAACTCAAATGCACCTGTAAACTGCTGATTCGGACGTTGTTGATTTCGTTTCATCGCATTGAAATGCGATTGATTAAAATCGGACTTCTTTTCTTCGTGTGAGTGAAGATGACCATCATGAGTCGTTGTAAAACTAGTATGACTTGTGATGCCATCCGGTTTTAGATTTCTTGAACGATCGTATTCTACAAAATCATCGTGAGATTCTCGTTTACGTGATAGAACCAATAATACAATAATTACCAGTAAAATCGCGATTAGTATCCATTCCATATCTAATCCCCCTTATAACTATAGTTTACATGATTCCTCGACGTAACGCACCTGCTACCTTTTATATTTCTTGAAAAATAGGGCAGTTAAATGGCATTGGTGTTTTCGAGATGTGTCAGAAGCGCATTCACGATTGCTTCCATCGCTTTTTCATCATCCGTGGTAAAACGATCCAGATCGGGTGAATCGATGTCCAACACGCCAAAAGGTACCCCGTTTAAATACATCGGGACAACAAGTTCACTCATCGATGCTGCATCACAGGCAACATGCCCTGGAAATGCGTGCACATCCGCAACATTCATTGTTTTATTTGCTTCCAGCGCAGCGGCACAAACCCCTTTTCCTGGATAAAGGTGAACGCAAGCTGGTTTCCCTTGGAATGGTCCTAAAATTAAATGTTCGTCTTTAAACAGATAAAATCCCACCCAATTAATGCGGTCCATGTTCATATTAATGAGTGCCGAGATATTTGCAAGATTGGCAATTAAATCTGTCTCATTTTCGAGTAATGCTTCTGCTTGTTTTGTAAGTAATGACATACTGACTCCTTTTAGACCTGTGTCTTTCTCATTTTATAATTAATCAAGTGGACTGTGCCTCGATTATGCTCTTGTATAGTATAAATTTTATATCCCTTTCTTTCAAAAAAAGATACTGCATTTTTTGATGCATCTACTTCTAGATTGGTTTGACTTGGTATTGTGGCTTCAAGTTTGGCGAGTAATTTGCTGGCTATACCCTGTCTTTGATACCTTGATGCTACGAACATCATATCAATATAGTAACCGTCAACAAGATTCGCAAACCCTACCACTTGCCCATCATGATACGCGACTACTGTGCGTGAGTTCTGAAATCGTTGATGCCAGCGGTCACGGTCAATATCCTCGAATCGTCCAGTCCAAGCATGGCGCTGAGCCGCATCGTACATTTGTTGGGATGATTCGTGGACCGCATCAAAGAAAAC
This sequence comes from Erysipelothrix aquatica, assembly GCF_009828775.2. Taxonomy (GTDB): domain Bacteria; phylum Bacillota_I; class Bacilli_A; order Erysipelotrichales; family Erysipelotrichaceae; genus Erysipelothrix; species Erysipelothrix aquatica. The sequence continues at coordinate 54,754 of NZ_WTSY02000004.1, forward strand.
ACAAATCATTGACTCGAGCATATTTCGTTCATATTTTCTTAAATTTATCATAGTTTATCCTTACCTTACTGAAATATGATTTAAGTGTACCATAATAAAAAAGGTCCCCGCATTCTTTCATATTTTTTTAAGAAGCGGATGCTATAATTTAAGAACAATGGGAGGCGATGCACTATGGCCCAACAATATACCAAATGTCTCATTCGCGATGCGTTCATCACAATGTTAAATGAGAAACCACTAAAAAAAATCACAGTTAAAGATATTGCTATTGCATGTCAAATAAATCGTAATGCCTTTTATTATCATTATAACGACGTCTACCAACTCCTCGAAGAAATTTTTGAGGATGAGCTGAATGCCGTTATCCAAACCTATAATGACACATTATCGTGGGAAGAAAGCTTTATTCTTGCCGCCACCTTCGCTTTGGAAAACAAAACCGCAATTTACCACGTGTACGATTCAATGCAGCGCGATTTCTTACTCAACTATATTTATCGGGTTTCTGGTAATGTCATGGAGCAATATGTTCACAATGCAAATGCTCAAATTGGGGCTCATAAACGAGATGTGGACCTTATTGCCTCATTTTATCAATCAGCCCTTACAACTCTTGTTATTCGTTGGATTGAAACGGGGATGAAAGAAGATCCCCAAGAAGTTGTAGGTCGTATTGGATACTTGTTTGATGGCAACATCCAAAACTCATTAGAACGAAGTGCAAACTAGACACACTCGCAAGAGTGCCTAGTTTTTATACAAAAAAGATGGACTGTCCGAAACTTAGACATCCATCTTTTTTTGTATAATGCAGCCTCCTTTTCAAGGGCGTAGACTATTTATGTAAGCAAGTTGTAACGTCATATGGTCACGACGTTTCTTGCACAGAAAGAAGGAATTACAATGGAATTAAAAACACATGACCCTCGATTAACGTTAACCAACGGATCGTATCATTCACTCGTGAATGCACGAAAACCAATCGGCATTGAAGATAAGAGTGCTTATCTTATCGGTACCGGAATTGGTTCATTAGCAGCAGGATGCTTCCTTATCCGGGATGCACATATGGACGGAAGCAAGATTACTTTCCTCGAACAACTGGATTTACCTGGTGGCTCACTGGATGGAATCGTACGTCATAACGCAGGATATGTTTCCCGTGGTGGACGTGAAATGGGACACCATTTCGAAGTCTTGTGGAGTCTTTTTAGTTCACTCCCTTCAACCGAAGATCCAAGTGTGAGTGTACTCGACCACTTTTTCTATACAAATTATGATGATCCAAACTACAGCAATTGCCGGGTCACAAAGAACCAAGGAAAACGTTATGATAACGGCAAATTCAACCTTGGTCAAAAACTCGCAAAAGAACTTGCTGAGTTTGTAATGATGAGTGATGCTTCACTTGAAAATAAAACGATTGATGACGTTTTCTCAAAAGAATTACTTGCGAGTGATTTCTGGGTATACTGGCGTACCATGTTTGCATTTGAGAACTGGCATAGTGCCCTTGAAATGAAACTCTATATGAATCGTTTCATTCACCATGTTGATGGACTTCCTGATCTTTCAGCATTGCAATTTTCAGAACACGATCAATATACGTCATTTGTATTACCAATGGTCAATTACTTGAAAGACCATGGCGCACAGTTTAGATATGGTGTTAATGTTGAGAATGTCGAATTTGATCTTAGTGACTCCCGTAAAGTAGCCAAAAAGATTGTTGCTTACGACAAAGCGGGCAATGATATCTCCATCGACTTAACGGAAGATGATTTCTTATTCATTACGAATGGATCAATGACTGAAGGATCCGGCTATGGTGACGATGATACCCCCGCACCTTTTGAAACAGAAGCAAAAGGCGTTTGGACATTGTGGAAAAACATTGCTGCACAATCTCCTGAATTTGGACGTCCTGAAAAATTCTGCAGTGACCCTGAAAAATCAAATTGGGAATCGTGTACCGTTACATGTCATGATGAACGTGTTCCTAAATATATAGAAGCAATCACCAAACGTTCCCCTTATGGCGGAAAGGTCGTAACAGGGGGAATTGTATCCGCTGTTGATTCATCATGGCTCATGAGCTGGACAATCAACCGCCAAGGTCAATATATTGGCCAACCTGAAAACGATGTTGTAGTTTGGGTCTACGGACTATTCTCCGATGTTCCTGGGGATTTTATTAAGAAACCGATGCGTGATTGTACTGGTAAAGAAATTACAAAAGAATGGCTATACCACATTGGAGTTCCAGTTTACGACATTGATGAACTCGCTGAATCGTGTACTGCCGTTCCTGTCATGATGCCATTTATTACATCACAATTCATGCCACGGGCTACGGGCGATCGTCCTTACGTTGTCCCTAAAAATTCTGTAAACTTTGCGTTCCTTGGTCAATTCGCCGAAACGTTAGACGATCCAGGACGTGACACTGTCTTTACCATTGAGTATTCGGGACGTACCGCTATGGAAGCCGTCTATGTACTCGCAGGGGTTGAAAAAGGTGTTCCAGAAGTTTACAATTCTCGTTATGATTTGCGTTATCTCATGTATGGTGCCGTAAGTTTACTTGATGGTGAACAACCTGAACTTCCATTACCAAAACTTGTAAAACACCAGGCCTTAAAGAAAATTAAAGACACAGATATTGAACTTATGCTTAAAGAGTATGGAATCATTGACTAGTCTTTATCTAAAAAAATCTCGAATCCAAAGTTCGAGATTTTTTTGTTTAATAGTGCATGGTTATGCCTGAATTTCACCAGACATTTCAAAAGCTTTCTTCGCAACAATAACAGCGATGACTTCATTGATGACTGCAGCTGCAGCAATGGTTCCTTGAATAATCATGGCAGAATTTGGATCAAATGGCATAATTGTTGTTACAGCTATACCTGTAAATACTAAAGATACGCCCGAGTGCGGCAACAAGGTAAACCCAAGGTACTTCTGAACCGTTTTCGGCATCTGCATTAATTTTGCACCGGCAGTTGCTCCAAAATACTTTCCAATCGCACGAGATACGATATAAACAACCGTAAAGAGTCCAGCACTAAAGATTAAATGGTAATCTAGCGGCATTCCCAAGTCCAAAATCACAATAATTAAAGCTGCACCAATGACTGGTGATAAGGACTTAAAGAGTGCTTCTTGTTTTGTTGTTTCGAGCATATTTGCAAATCCTGCTGCGAATGCCATCCCCAGCAACATAAAATTGACCAACGAATCTTTAAACACTACAATGTTCATGAACAATCCAACTGCTGTCACAAATGCAACTGCGACCATAACTGTATAGAATGAATGTTGGTTATCTTTGATTTTTCGAAGAATAAACCCTGTTCCAATACCTAAAACTAATCCAATAGCAATTGGAACAACAATCATGATAAACAATGTTGTACCTAAAGACATTGAACTCGCACCACTTGAGGCACCTATTAAGGACACTGTCGTAAAGAAAATGATAATTCCAATAATATCATCAATTGCAGCGAGCGGTAACAGTGTATCCGTAATTGGACCTTTGGTATTGAACTCTTTCACAATAGATAACGCAGGTGCTGGTGCAGTCGCTAAAGCAATAGAACCCATGACAATCGCGACATACAATGGAATCCCCATCATTTTAAAGACAAGTGCAAATGCAGCCGATACTACTACAAATGTAACCAGTGACTGAATAATTGTCGTTACAATAACTGCTTTCCCAGATTCCTTTAATTTACTTATGATTAGTTCACTACCAATCATGACACCTACAAATGCTTCCAAGAAAGAAATCATGACATGGTAGCTATTCACATCCATGACAGCTTCATTTACAATACCTAACGCATGCGGTCCGACGGCCATACCCGCAATTAACCACCCAAGGATTTCAGGCAAGCCCAGTTTCGCAACAAGTTTCCCGGTCACAACCGCTAAAGCAATCGCAACCACAAGTCTCAATATTTCAATAATTCCCATCTCTATTGCCCTCTCTTAATCGTTCCAAACATCATCATGTTAATCACCAATTCAATATCTTTGAAGTGTTGATCTATATCGACTGAATCAATTTCATGAAATCTTGCATCAAATGCATCATTCACTACCAGATAGTATTCAAGTACATCTTCAATAGATAAACCTTTTTCCAATGTTGCATGTTCCAATACCGTTCGAAAATAGTTTAAGTTAAAATCTAGAAGTTGTTGCTTAATACTTCGGATTGGTTCACGCAATTGTTCTGGAACGTTGTAGCGCGTGTGAATAAACAACCGCGAATGATCTGGATACTCTTTTCCAAATGCATAACGTGCATCCAGATATTGGCTTAAACCCTGTTCATAGTTTGAAATTTTTTCAGTATGATCCACAATATAGTGCATCATTAATTGATATGTTTCGTGGACACTTTCGAGATACAAAGCTTCTTTACCCTCAAAGTAGTGATAAAGATGCCCTTTACTAATGCCATTATTCTTACAGAATTGGTTCAGTGAAATTTCAGTATAGCTTCCCTGTGAAAACTCAAGGATTGCTGCATCAATAATTTCCTTTTTACTAATCTTCCCTTTTGGTGTTAGTGACATGTGACCTCCATAACAGACCAATTGGTCTGTTATTACTTTAACACGATGAATTGGTCTTTGCAAGTGACACCTTAGTGAAAAAACAATATGCCTCCGTATCGGTACCTTCGCAATCTTCAGCCCTTGTAATTCCAAGAGCATTCGATAAATGTATACATCAGTTCATGCGTCGTCGCTTTTCGATTCTGCAGTGATAAAGAATCTTTGTTTTTAATACAATGTGCGTAAGTCCACTCCCTATTGCTAATATCTGCTATCAAAAATATTTCTTGTTTTTGCTGCCGCAAATCTCACTTGACACACCCCAATTCCTTTGAGAAACTAGGGTTACTTTAGCGGAGGAACAACGATGAATTACATTGAAGATCAACACTTTACAGATATTGAGATGCGTGATGCATCACTCGATGATCAACGTTATATTGACTGTACTTTTGAAAACTGTAAGTTTGAGAATATTGAATTAAATAGTACCGTGCTGCTCAACTGCACCTTTAAAAAATGTACGATTATTAATCCGACATCAAATTTTGGGGAAGTAAACAATGCCTCATTTGAAAATTGCAATCTCATCGGTGTTTCCTGGGGAATGTTTACTGGACCAAGCAAACATCGACGCGTTTTGAACACAATCACGAATACGTTTATGAAGTATAATTCCTTCATCAACCTTTCGTTGAAGAAGCAACATTTTAAGACGAATAGTTTTCAAGCGAGTAGTTTCGAACTTTGTGAACTTACTGAAGCTTCATTTAAAGGGTGTTCTTTAGACGCCACAACGTTTACAAATTGCGATCTAAAAAAAGCTGATTTTAGAGATGCACGAGCGTATATTGTCGACATATCAAGTAATCAGCTGAAAGGCTCTAAATTTAGTTTTCCTGAGGCACTCACATTATTGGAACAAACTGGCATCATTATCGACTAGTATCGGGCGAAAACAATAACTGTCGATTGAAATTCTGGTCCCAGCGTCAGTTCGTCTGTAATTTGTAAAACATAAACATCAGAAGTGGGTGCGATTTCATCTGCTTTGCATTGCGTCAGAAACGCCTTTATGGGTAGTTCAAGGTCTTCTAGATCGCACGGCAATACCATGCCCACAATCGGTTGCGTTTGACCCGACTTGTTTGTAGGCGTAAAGATGCGTGCGCAATCATTACTTAACGAGACACGAATCCCAATCATCCAACTTACAAATATAGCTTCAATGTCTGGTGATGTTCGCATTGCTGCCAGCGTTTCAAAGAAATTGTCGTTGGTAACGAATTGGGGGTATGTGTAGAATTGACCCATATCCCAAGTTTCAAAAAATAGTGTGTTGAATGGTATCGTCTCAAACAATTGACGGTAACGATCACGACAATCTAACATAAAACGTGTTTGCTCCAAATGATGAATAGTATGGCTGATACGTTTTTTTTAAGGTTAACTTGTGTGTTTCATAGGAATCTTGATCATTCAGTATGACTTTAATCTCACTAAGGGAGTATCCCATTTCTCGATATGCCTGAATCATCAGGAAATTATTTGCTTGCATCGGCGTATAAATGCGATAACCATTATCCTTTCGAAACGCCGGCTTAAAGAGATGAATCGCATCATAATGAATCAGTGTATCTTTGGTTGTCTTCATTAAAGTGGCAAATTCCAATATCGTAAGTTCTTGTTTCATAGTTTCTCCTTGACCAAGGGGTTACCCCACCCTTTATTATACAGTGGAGGTGATATTATGTTAAAGAAAATGAATTTAGAGACAGACTCTGTTTTTGAGGTCGCGCATTACATTTATACGGCTGACCCTAGTATTTTTAACTTTATATTTGGGAATGAAATGGGTGCATTAAAGGCAATCTCTAAACTTGTCCGTTTGGATAACAATGCATTCTCGCATCATCATATTTATCTTTATTATGATGAAGGAAAACTACTTGGATGTGTGTCTATGTTTCATACAGCGCGCATTGATGGATACCTTGAATGGCGTGATTTATCATCCGTTCTTAATCTATGGGGTAAGGTCCGACTGATTTTTGCGTACATGATGTTGCATCGAATTATTGATATCAAATATCTCGATGTTATTTATATCCAAACAGTTGCTATCAATGCAACGCATCGCGGAAGTGGACACGGTTCCCGGATGGTACAATGTGCCCTAGAAACCATACGAACCAGTTCTAATGATCCTATTTATTTGGATGCCTCACTTGAAAAGCCCCATGTCAAACGTTTTTACGAGCATTTGGGTTTTACAGAGATTGGAACGCATACTGCATTGCTTGGCGGGGAAGGTGTCACACGAATGCAATTGTCTGTATAGATGTGCCATTTAAACACGGGCATCATCATGTTAAGCGCCGTGAGCTCTTACGAGCATTTTATGGGTGTATAATAGAATCTAACTAAAGTGAGGTAGTTGTCGCATGAAAAACAAGTACGTGATCAGTGTTCTTGCAGTTATGATTGCCGATGTCGTTCTGTATATTTTGGGTGTATTCGACCCTACAGATCCACTTTCATACATTCTATATTTTATGGTTCCACTCATTGTTTCGGTGCTCGCTTATGATCAACCAAAAAACTACGTTAATCGTGGTTTTTTAAACTCTTGAAAAAAAGTTCGTGGTGATGCACGAACTTTTTAAAATAGAGATGAATTAACGAGCAACTATTGATCGCGATCAACAATTCCGCCCATGGCATTAATATGTTGTTTAATAAGGGTGTAGTCCAACGCATGTGGATCTACCGCTTGAGCTGCAGACAATGCAGCAATGATTCCTGCCGATTGCCCCAATGCCATACAAGTTACACTTACACGACTGGCCGCGTGCGCTGCATGCGTTGCACTGATTGGACGTCCAACCACTATTAAGTTATCCACATTTTGAGGTAAACACATGTCCAAATCAATTTCAAAGTTTCGAACAATGTTTTCTTCAAGAAACTCCATGATTGATGAATCTGGAGAATGAATATCTATTGGATAACATCCAACAGCGATTGATTTTTCTTGTTTAGCACCGCTTAGTACATCATATTCTGTTAGTTGTTTTCGACCAACGATATGGACGGATTCGCGCACACCAATGTCGCCAACATCTTTGATGTATGAATCTTTAAAAGCTGGAATTTCCGCTTTCAGCCATTTGAATAGTGCCAATACTTGTTGGTGACCTTCAATGGTTGCTTGTTGCAATTCCTCCGGATTCAAACTTGAGAGATTCATGATTCGCGTTGTATTCATTCCGACTTCACCCTCTTGGACGCCTTCAAAGAATAAGAGACGATCGCGTTGGATCGGGAACGTTTTGCTTGAACGAACTTCATCAAAGTAGCCTGAAATTGCAACATAGTCCATGCGTTCACCGTTACGAATCGCATCGCTCACCGCAAAGTTATCGGGGTTCTTTGCAACATCATCACGGACGCGTTCAAGATCCACATTGCCCACGTTAAAGCACATTGTCATCGGTTGACTTTTGTGATCAGACTCACGCCCGATATTGACAGCTTCTCCACTCAATCGCGTAACATCAGCATCTCCACTCGCATCAATAATAACGGCAGCACTATAGCGATTCGCAGTTCCATATTCATTTAACGTGTTGATTGCTTGAATACGACTGCCCTCGCGTTCTACTGCAGTAACGCTTGTGCCGGTCACAATCTCGAGATTTGACTCAGCATACAATTTATTTGCTTGAATAATTTGCATTGCCTTAAAATCAACCGGTGTCAGCGAGTAGGCGAAATCAATGGGATCATCGACATGGCCTTTACTACCACCAATAGCAATGAGTTCATCGATAATCTCTTGGGGAATTCCTCCTACAATGGGTGTTTTTGATTCTCCAAGAAATGGTACAAGTGGTCCCACTAATGCATTGGTATTGGTCCCACCAAACGTTGTTTTTGACTCAACTAGGAGTGTTTTTGCGCCACTACGTGCGCTAGAGAGTGCTGCAATTACACCTGCACTTCCTCCTCCAACAACAATTACATCATATGTTTTCATAAACTAAATCTCCTTCATTGCCACTTCAAAACTTCGACCCCATGGTAAATACGCTTGGAATTCAGGTGTATCTAAGAATGGGTACTTTTGTGCTGTATCGTTTAATAACGTCGTTAGATATTCATTAATGGTGTCACTATAATTCTCAGCCCACACATCAAATCCCATTTCACGCATTTTAGCATTCACCAGTAATCTTATGTCACCCTGATAGAGGGCATCATCGATCACTCGATGTTTGATATAAGTAGGGTTCGTATCATAATACATCGCAATAACCAAATCAAGAACCAACGTTCCAATTGAATTACTACCTGTATTCCACGCACTGTATCCTTGCAAAGTTGCATCATCAAGTGTACTCAACAAACGCTCAAGGCTGCGAATATCGCCACCATTACCATATTGAACATCTAAAACAAACAATGATTTGCCATTGTAACGTTTATAATAATCTAACTGCTCAGTTGTTAGCGTTGGTGTTGCGAGTTTCGGTTCAAATGCCAAATCAATGGTCTGACCTGTTGCTGGAAGTGCGAGAAACACATACGGTGTTTCAATTTCAGCAGCCTTCATATTCGCAACTTTAAAGGCACCTGCAATATTCTCAATGATTGTTCGGTCTTCAAATTTTGCAATATACTTTGGGTCAACAAATGTAACATCAACATTAAAATCTTTTGTATTCTGATTGAGATCTCGAGCGACCAAAAGAGCCACCATCTCATCTGTACCATTTTTAATCGAGACACGATCTTGTAATGCATAGGATTCGATCATAGCATGCAGTACGTCTTGTTCCCGAACGTGAAGTCCGAATTCATGCGTATCTTCTTGTACTAGTGAAACATAGTCAAGAATTCCCTCATTCGCTAAGTCCACGCACGCTTTATTAAAATGGTGATTGCGTTGACGAGCCGCCAAATAATCATTGAGGACTGGTTGGGGGATTCGTTGTGTCACGCTTTGAAGTTGGTCTTCAAACTGTGGTTCATGGGTAACACGGTGTACTAACTGAGAGTATTCAAAGAGATCTTCCCAAATTTGAAGTTGACTGGAATCGGTGACGGTTGTGGTGAGACGCACAATAACTGAGTACGCCAATATTTTAATATTAGGATTGCTGTACTTCACATCCCGAAGTGTTTGTAGCAGGACCTCGTAATCTTCCTGAGTCTTTGTGGTATCCATGGTCCGAGATTGCACCAATCCCCCAAAAAGTAACGCATCAATCGAAATAACAAGTGTATCCGCTTGAACACAATGATCCAGTAAATACTTACGAATTGCTAATGTATCGCCTGGATGGGTAAAGTGACCCAAATATGATTTGGGAACCATATCGATCTGAACATCGCGAATGTTTCGGGTCGCTTCAAGAATAAAGTCAGTATGACATGGGCGATCATCAATCGGTAAAATTAAAATTCGTTTCATAGTGCATCAATGGCTGCTCTAAATGATTTAATGGTTTCAACAAAGCCTTCATATTCATTACCTGTAACAACTGCACCAATCATAATTGCTTTGAAGCCGAGATCCTTAATGTTTCCAAGTTCTTCGATTCGAACTTTCTTTTGCGTTGGTAATGCTGCTGGTATGTCAATTGCACCAATAATTTGCTTATAATGCAGCAAATCTCGCATGTTCAATGGTTTGCCATAATCATCCGGATGGACAATGCTTAATTCAGCAACTTCAGCACCAATTTGTGACCACATTTTGATTTCATCTAATGAGTATGCGTAGCTGCATGCAAACATCCGTGTCAGTTTATCTTGATTCACAACTTGAGGCGTTGCATCGTGAAGGTATAGAGACAAGAATTCGAAATCGTGAGCTAACACATTTTTCAAATCATCGTTAACAACTTCTGGACTTCCCCCAACAACAACCCCAACTGGGACTGGTGAGTTAGCAATTACTTTTTCAATAAATGCACGTTCTTGTGCGGCACTTCCAAAATCGGTTCCACTTGCATGATGGTGAACATTAAGATGAATTTTCACTGCATCTGCACCATTTTCCCATGCTGCTTTTACATACTCATAGTCATTTTTAGGACAGCTGACTACCAATTTTAAACCTTCTTCATTGAGCAAATCGATAAATTTCATAATCTTGAACCCTCTCTTTTAAATACGTCGCTAGTGTTTCTTTTGTATACGAACCTTCCTGAATGGCAATTACATACTCGGCAATTCGTGGATGTACTGGACACCCACTTTGCAGTTGCGAGTAATAAATAGCAGATACTTCAGAAATGCGATGGCGTTGGCGATATTTTAATGCATCGTACCAGACACCTTGCATTTCAATAACGTGATACACTTCATGCATAAAATGTAGATTGTATGCTTGTTTTGCATCCATAATTTGTTCGTACTTTCGTAACCATTCGTTATTAATTGTGATTGTTTGAGTATTTGGATTGTATTGAGCGTGAACCGATGCTGGATCCGTATCGACCGTTTCAGTTCTAATATTTTGCGCATCAAGTAGTGCCGTTGGATCAATTTGTATCTGTTGGGTCACTGCTTCAGCAATCTGAGCCATTACGCGATTACTATTTTGGGTCATGTTCAACTCAAACCAATAAATATAGTCGGTTAAATCTTGAACCTTAACCTCTTCTTGTAACCAAGAATACAATGCGTTCATCATCTTCCAGTCCTTCCAAATCCATCCATGATATATCTTCAATTTGGTCTTTGTTCATAAGTCCTGAATAGTTAAATGTTCGGAACTTGGCGAACATATGTACCTCTGGGACTGTTTGTCCAGCATCACTAAAAGTTGAATACTCGTCCATGATGAACGCCATGACTTCTTTAAATTGTCCTTTTGTACCATAGACAATTTTTCCATTGGGACGTCTAAACTTCACAACACCATCTTTAGTTAAGATAACTGCAGATGTTGTTTTTTTCTTGAAGAGTCCTAATGCACGTTTTTCACTATGGGTCACTTCAACCCCAACAATGCGTTCATTTTCAACGACGATGGTTGCTTCAGCCGATTCATATCCAAGTGATTGAACCGCAATTTTTTTAAGTTCTTCATGCGATTGGACTACGACGGCAGCATCGTTATTTTTTATTTCATTGGTACCGGACGCATTCGCAATTAAGACATTATTTAAGGTATCCACTTCAATCGAAACTTCAATTGTCTCGCGTAGTGCGCCCATTTCCAACATTTTGTCGATAATGTCACCGCGTATTCGTTTAATATCATCTTCATTGGGATTGACGACACTGCGCTCAATTTGTTCCGTAATCATGGCTAATGCAACACCAATTGTGGAAATGTAAGGAGCATTATTCACAACCTTGCTCTTTAGGTCATACTTTTGACCTAAGTAGTGTGTAATAACGCCGGCACTTCCACCACCACCGTAAAGCGTAATGAAAGAACGCTCAAGTTCATAGTCTGCAATAAGTTGTTCAATGATAGCCCAAATTTGCTCCGAAGCACGGTCCATACACTGTGTCGCAAGTGTTACTGGATCCATCTTCAAGTATTGTGCAAAAGCTTCCCAGGCATGGGTATATCCCTTGCTCGTAGCACATGAGTAATCTTCCGCGTGAACACATTGAAGATAATTTGCAGCTCCAGCAACCGTGAATGCATACGTCTTACCAGTACTGTCTTCACAAACAACATAATCATCAGGATCACCCGCCCGTGGTTGAATCCTCTTTATGGTAAAGGTCTCCCCTTCAGGAATATCGAAACACTCATAGGGTAAGTGCGCAAGGTGAGCCGATCGTGGTCCGACTACAATGCCTTGATTCGTGTGACGAATCATCGTACCACCAGCGATTGCGGTCGTTTGAACATCAACAGATTTCAAGTATGTTTTATGTCCACCAACACTGGCATTTTTAATCATAACTTGGCCATCTTTAATGACTGAAATATCGGTTGATGTTCCACCAATTTCCAAGAAGACACCGTCAGATATTTTTTCATGCATAATCGCACCCGCAACACCTGCTGCAAGGCCTGATAACATCGTCAAGATTGGACGCTTGCGAACTTCATCAATGGACATAACACCACCATCAGCACGCATAATCATCAAATCGCGTTTGATTCCTAAGTCTTTAATGACCTTTTCTGTCATGTCGGATGTTTCCATCATTTTTGGAATCAATGATCCGTTAACAACCGCCGTTCTTGTACGCAATTTTAGTCCATACAGTTGCGAAATTTGGAAACCACCAGTTGCATAAAAACCACGTTCTTGTGCAAGTTCGATGACACGAATTTCATGTTCTGGGTGTTCGATAGAGAATGCTTCACTCGCTACAATAACTTCTGCACCTTTCGCAATCAACGTATCAATGGCTTGACCTATCGTCGAATCAGAAACTTCTGAAGACGGGATAAACTCATGAAAGACTTCCAAAAATTTATTGGGTGCAAGTTCAAGTTTTTCTACATTGGTTTCATTGCGAGCTGACGTACCATCACCCATCCCCACGATACCAATCCGCGCAACATCACCTTCTAATAAAGCATTCGTTGCTTGCGTTGTACCATGCGAAATAAAGACAACATTTTCTGCATCAATGTGATACTCATCTAAGAGTTCACGAACAATGTTTATAATTCCTTTTGCTACACCTTCTTCACTGTCATGAGTTGTCGGTGTCTTTTTCAATGCAATAACATCCATTGTTTCATTATCGATAACAACAGCATCGGTAAAAGTACCACCAACATCAATTCCTATTCGTACTTGTTTCTGATTCATATAAGCCTCTTTTCTAAAAAATTATTAGATTACCAATGGAATTTTTGCTACGAACACTGCATAACTTAAGATAAGCAATGACATAAGCATTCCGTAAAGTAATACTTCTTTTAAGATATCGTTCACATCCACGTTGACAAAGTCTGCTACCCAGATGTTTTGTGAGTTGGTTGGATCTCCAAACCCTTGCATGTTTCCATTTGCGCGTAATGCCCAAATGATTGCCATTGGACTGAATCCTGCAGCACCAAATAATGCTGGTAGGGCACCACCAATACCATAAGTATTTAGAGGTCCACGATACAATGCAAGTAATGATCCTAAAGTAAACCCGATAACGTATGTTAGTGGATTTTGTAGATATTGGACTAAGAATTTGATTGAAGGTCCGACAACCGTTTGTACTGTTTGGTATTGAACCCCTTTAATTAAGATTCCTAACCCAATCATTAATAAGATAACACCCGCAACATCTTGGGTTCCTTCAACAAAACTTTGCGTGACTAATTGGAATACATTTTTCGCTTTTGTTGTGAGGAGTAAGTAAATAATCCCGACTACAATCGCAATTTCAGCTGGAACAGCATATTTCATTAATTGAGCACCGATTAAAATCACAACCGGAACGACAGGTGCAAACATTGCGAGGGTTGAAACATTGTTGCCTTTACCACCGATGTTTGAGTCTGTTGTCCATGATTTAACGGATTTAGTGCCTTTGATATTTTTAAAGATGTAGATAAGCGGTACACAGAATGCAACAATATAGATTGGCAATGACATCGCGATCAAGGCTTGCTGTGCTTGAGCTGCATTGTCTCCAAATGAAGGTGCAAGTAATGGAATAAATGCTGAGTAGTTCATTGGGTTAAAGACACCACCGGAACTAAATGAGAATAAGAAAATAGTTGCAGCATGTAAAGGTTTAATACCTGCTGAAAGCATAATTGGTAGGATGATTGATCCAACTAAGATAATGCTTCCCAATCCCCCAATAGCCATAAAAATGACAGAAACAACTACATAGAATACTAATGCGAGCACGAGTGGGCGGTCCCCAGCATATTCAGCTGCAGTTTTAATAATCTTTTCAACAACGTTTTGCTTCATTAACATTTTTGAAAATGCGGATGCAAAGATAACCGTAGCAATCGCTCCAGCCATCATTTTCACACCATCAGTAATAACAAAACTAAAGATACCTGGTGTCATTTTTTCGACGCCGTCGACCATAACGGGATAATCAAATAACCCTGCCATTGGTACGACACCAATTGATGCAACCAAGGCAACGAGGAATCCCATCATTGGCAATGCAATAATTGTAGGGATTTTCTTTTTCATCATCATTGCGATGAAGAACACAATAATTCCGAAAATTAATAAAAGTCTAACTGTATCCATTTTTTCTCCTCCTTAATGGATTAGTGGTAGCGCTTACCATCTACGACAAATATATCAAATATTATGATTAATAAAACATGCGCCCATACACTTGATAAAATTTACATCCCTTTCCACCTATTCAGTGCGTAAAATGTAGATTGATTTACACACAAATATATATTCTTGTAAATATTTACATATTTGTATATGATATTACTAACGAAAAGAGGACCTATTATGGACAATCTCATCTCATATTTGGAATATAACTTATCCGAGTTTACGCAATCCGAACAAATTATTGCACGTTTTTTCTTATCAAAAAAAGATTTAGAAAACACGGGAATTGTGGATGTATCTGAACGTCTTTTTGTATCCACCGCAACAATTAGTCGCTTCGTCAACAAGATCGGATTTGAAAACTATAAATCATTTTTATACGAGTTCCAAAAGTCGCTGGAGTCCAATAAAAGTGATGGCATTGCCATCAATAGCGAAGCGCGAGACTTATGGAATGTCCACAACACTTACTATAAATCGTTATATGAGAGTGTTGCAACGATTGATTTGAATTACCTTGCCAATCGATTTATCAACAGTAAAATGATCTACACCTTTGGGTTTGGGAAAACACAAGAAACAACGAACATGATGATTTATCGAATCGAGAATCTAATTCAGAACATTCGTAGTATTCCTCACTTCGAACATCTTATGTACACACTTACGAATGTCATGAGTTATGAACACGTTTTAGTCATCTTTTATCAACACGAGTATTTTCGCGACGACCTAGAAAAAATCATCATGATTGCGAAACAGCGTTTTGTTCCAATTATCGTGGTGACCTTGTCAGCTCAGGTTGACAATCAAAACTATGCTGAAGTCATCAAGCTTTATCCACATGAAGATGATACCGTGGTTAAGTATTCTACAACGATGTACACCCCATACCTTCTTTTTATTGATATGATGTACCTCGCCATCCAACGGAAGAAAAATCAACAACAGTTTAACTACGTATAAAAAAATAGCACGTATCGTGCTATTTTTAGTAACTGGGAATCAATGTACCATTAATAATATCCTGTTGAATTTGCGTAACGACATCGACACTAATCAGGGCATTCATGACCGCCCCTAACTCTTTTCGATTTCGATTGATAACAACTACCGCGATCCGGTTATCGTTATTCTTAAGATTTAGCGGAATGGTATTGAGCGCATTGAGCTCAATAGCACGGTCTTCTTCATTCCATACTGTTGCGTCAATAACGCCATTTTGTATCGACTCTATCAACTGATTATATTTAATTTCTACAAACTCCACATGCTTGCCTGCACATATTTCTCGGACAAATGACGATTGATCGATGGAATCATGATCAATCCCAATACGCATTCCATCCTCAATATCACGATACGAATCCTTCGAAAACAGAATAATATGACCCGATAAATAACTTCGGTCAGAGAATTCTTTAATGATTTCAATGCTAGTATCGTGTTTTAGAAATGCTAGGGCTGCATATTTTGACATGATTGCGAAATCATATCGACCATTAAGCATCATTTCAATCCGCTGTTGTGCACCACGCATATACGCCATATTGACAGGAATATTTAGCGTATTTTCCATTGTTGTTAATAAAGCGGTACTCAGCCCTTCGTAGGTTCGAGAATATGGTAGTGGCATTACCCCAACCAAAAATGAAATTCCAGCAAACTCAAGTAACAACTTCAAATCTTTGTGAGATAAGTATGTTCCTAATTGACCACGAGATTCTACCGCAATTGCACCACTATCGACCAACTGTTTAATGGCATTTTGAATTGTACCTCGGGCAACATCAATCATTTTTTCATACTCAGAAATTGTGAGAATTTTAGAACCAATATCTCTACTTATGAAGTCCTTTGCTAGATATTCAATTGCTAAGGCGTTTTTTGTCATCAATTTTCTTCTTGGTGTCATAAAACTTCCTTTCTTTAATATATTATAACAAATATGTTTGATGCTTCCTATGTTAAAAAAAGCACTTTCTCAGTGCTTTTCAATTTCAGATAAGAAGGAGGTTCCAAACTCAATTTCTGTGCCAAAATAATCAGCAACAGTTTGACCAACATCCGCCATTGTACGCCGTGTCCCGATGTCTGTTAGACCTTCGTGACCGATTCGCTTAATAAGTATTGGAACATTTTCCCGTGTATGTTTACTATGACCTATGGTCGGATCATTTCCATGATCCGCCATGACGACTAGAATATCGTCAGCTGTTAGTTTGGACATTAAAACACCCAATCTTTCGTCCGCAATATTTAAAACATCGATATAGCGTTCCGGGTTTTCACCATGACCCGCCAGATCCGTTTCCTGAATGTTTAAGAAAAAGAACCCTTCATCATAAATATCCAAATCGTTAATTAAGGCATTAAGTGTATCCGCAGTATCGACACATGGATAGTTTGTACCAAGTGGGTTGTGAACAATATTTTCAACCTTACCGTAAAAATGGTTCTCAATTCCAATGCGTGCAAGTGCAAGCGGTACCTGTTTGGTATGGTCCACACCGTACCCAATATGCACAACATGATAATTTGAGTCGTAGACCCCAGATGCTGGTGCATCAACACCAATAAACCCATCCTTCGTGATGATATTTGCTTTAATGCGGTCGATCGTCACATCAGACCCACCAAAAGCAATTACACGGGGAACTTTGACATGTTCTCGGACAATATGCCCCACTTCTTGTATCATTTCGAATCCACAGGTATCCATCGCTCCCACAACATTAATCGCTTGTCCTAAATCCGTTTCCATATTATCGCCAATAATAATCATATTATTGACATTAAGAACTTGTAATCCGTCCTGTGCAATGCGACTAACTCTAAATCCTGATGCCGTTAAGTCTTTCTCGATGTCATCCAAATGAATTTGGATATGTGTGAACAATGGTTTTTTAGGATTTGTACCGGATATTTCCTGGTGCCCAAAGTAGGAGTCAGCACCAAAATGTTTCAGTTCACTCCGGCCAAAAATAGCATTGGAACTCTTCGCAAAGCCAACGACATCTTGATTTAATGCGTTCATAAGACCCAATTCTTGAAGATGGGGCCAAAACTTTGTATGAGGATATTCAAGCAAATGAAGGCATGTATTTGAACCAATGTCATTCGGACGCACTTTCACAACATCGTCCATCGCACCAATTCCAAAACTATCCAAGACTACTACGATGAAGCGTTTCTTACTCATAAGGTTTCCCCAATCCATCATACACGGCCATGATGCGTGGTGAATTTGAATGAATGCCTTCAACAAGTGCAACTTTACTACGTGTCACGAACATTTGAAAACGAAAGGCCATGATAACCGTCGCACTCACTTCATGTTCATGCTCTAATTCAAAATAGTAGTCAATACTATCATCATCTACAGGAACCACAGTATCTATGATTTCAAGTTCATGGTGATAAACAAGTGCATTTTTAACATGCGAACGACGATAATGTCCCCCACCATAAGCATAAGCTTTTTCTCTAAAATTATGTGAGACTTCGCTGAGATAAAGTACAGCTGGCAACTCTTCCAAATCACGATATGCGTGGGCTGGAGTGGTACCGGTTAAACCATGACCTGGTTCACCCATTGTCCCTTTTCCTTCAGCCATAATTTTTAATGTTGAGACCGAGGTTGTGGAAGGAACGTTAATTTGCTTAATTTCAAGTCCTTGGGATTCCATCATCTCAGTTGCGGTAATGACAGTTTGATAGTTCGGTGTTGCTTGTGTCTTATGTGTTTGGGTGTCGTAAAGATAACAAGGAAAAGCAGTAGCCCCAACAATACGAATATGCGTCATTTGTCGTGTCGCTGCTATGAATGCATCAAGTTCCGTTAAGTCTACCCCTGACATTTGACCACTGTAATACAAATCATTTTCTGATGCCACTTTCACAATCACATCTTGAATCATATCTAATTTTTGTGCTGTCTCATTTATTTCTCGAACCTTATCCAAAGAAAAGACGGTAAAAACCTCAGTTCCATAGGCCATAACACGCTCAAGCATATGTTTGGGTGTTTGCACGAGATGACCAACATTTCCAAGTGGAATATTATGGCGCATCATAATTTCCGCTTCACGAAAATCTACGACGACCGCCCCGCGATAACCCATTGCCACCAGTTCTTGTCCAATTACGGGATTACGTCCCAATTGTTTAAGCATGAAGTACAAATCAATGTTTGCAGCAGAAGCCTCAGTGAGTATTTTTTGCGCATTTTGGCGTAAGATGTCCATATCGACAACATAGGTATCCGGCTCTAATTGTCCTGTTTGGTGCATCTTTCGGACGGTATCTAAAAATTCTGGATTCCGGCGTTTTAAAACATCTATAAACATGATAACACCTGCTCAACTGCACTTTCTAAAATACGTAATACTGTTTCATGACCGCTACGCATTGGATTAATTCGAATCCAATATGATTCAAATTGATCGTCGGATTGAAGCATTGTTTTGGAAACACGATAAAACATCGGAACTACTTCAAACTTACTTTCAGCCCCTACCGGATATGCTGCAGCACCTCGTTTTGCTGCTTCTTCCAAAACAGCCTTAGCGATCGGTTGATCAAAGCGAACACACACTACTTTTGACTGAGCATTCACGATGACAGCTTCTGCAACACCTTTAACACCGACTGTGTTAATGTGATTTGCAAGTGCTTCTATTTGCTTTGCCTGAATGGCAAGTGATACGGGTGCGTAAACTAACGAACGCATAGCATCCAATGCTTCGAATCCCTGAACTTGACTTCCCCCTGAATAATGAAATTTTCGTATCGTTTCGACGTATGCTTGGTTTCCAATCACACATCCGATACCTTGAGGACCTAATAGTTTGAACATTGAGAAACATGACAAATCAGCACCTAATTGTGCACCCGTAAAAGGGACTTTCATGACTGCATAATTATCATCGGTGATAACGACGCAATCGGGGCTAACATTCTTGATGGTTGTGATCACTTGCTCCATGTCATAACTATCCGCTAGTTGTTGGCGTGTGTACTGCACTAAGACCGCTTGAACCGTTGGGTTCTTTCGCAATGTCGATTCGAGTTCCTCTAAATCGTTGAAATTACAGGATAGTGTTTGAATTCCAAGCATTTCAAAACTTGTGATGGTGGTGGAGTAAACTGGAGCCTCATGTACTAAAACCGTATCGTTCGCTTTCACGACACTTGCAAAAGCTTCTCGTATTGCTGCAGTTCCTGCACCACGAACGAAACACGCATCTTCGACCTCAAAAAATTCTGCGAGAACGCGCTCTACTTTACGGGTTGTTTCCGGTTGGTTCCCTGATGGATGAACCCCCAAGTCCCCTTGTTGTAGAATTTCATACCCATTAAAATACTTTGTAATACTATCGACGAGTTTAAACTGCATTTTAGTCGCTGCTTCAAGATTCATACTTTGTAACGGAAATGCTTTCATGTTATTGACCTCCAAATATTCGTTGCGGATTCTCCACTAACATCTTGTGGATTGAAGCTTCGGTGATGCCCCTTTTTTGTAGCATTGGTAAAAAATCTGTAAAGAGGTATGTATAACCAATACCACCTTGGTATTTAAAATTTGATTTACGGGTAATGTCTAGCGACAACGTAATGAAATCCAATTTCCCAAGTTCTTGAAGTTCAAAGAGAAAATCTGCACGCGTTGCATCCGGAAAGTAATTATTTTTTCCGATTGTATCGAACGCAACATTGAATCCTTGATCAATGAGAGATTTAATTTGATCAAGATTTCCTGAAAGATCTTGATGCCCGATGATAACTCGTGACGGATCAATACCGTTCTCAACAAAGAACGAAGCTTGTTCGAGGGCGAGTGTTCCTAACGAAGTGTGTGTCGAAATAACGGTATTTGTACGTTTTGCTGCAATCACGGATGCTTCGAATACCTTGCGTTCCATCGGTTCAAAGACGTCTTTACTCGTTCCGATTTCTCCAATTAAAGCTGCACGTGTTGTTCCCCCATCAATTCCTGACTCGATTTCAGAAACCATAAAATCTGCCAGTTCCTCGATACTCATTGTGTAGACAAAATCTGGAAGGAAAGGTTCTTTATAAAAGCCGGTTGCCTGTAAAATATTAATACCTGTTGCCGCTGCAACATTATTAACGTACTCAACATTGCGGCCCATTCCGTTTGCGGTCACATCAACGATATTACGAACACCCAAATCGTACAATTCTTTGTACTCTTGAACGGTTTCGTCAAAACAATCGAGGAAGCAATCCGGATTGTTTTTCACCTTTGATAAATCAATTGTTGTATGTTCATGAATTAGTGTGATGCCATCTTTAAGTAATGTCATATAAGCCTCCTTACTCTTGTGGTGTAAAATAGCGACTTTCAAGCGCAGATCGCTCAAAAGGAATTTGTTGCGCAAAAGCCATCATCGCCCGAATGTAAGTAGGGTCACTTTTGCAAATCATTAATATACTGGTACTGAGTTGCGATGTTGGAATGCTAATTGCACTGAGTCCTAACATGTTAATCACTTTCAGATAATTTTTATGTGACTGTGACTGCTTAGCAGTGGTTAGTGCATCATAGTGTCCTGATAAAGAATCACCATATTCAATAAAATCAATCGGACCTTCAAACGTAATTAACACCGATGTATCAAAGTCAAAATGACGAAGCTCATCGATCATCATTGATCGATTGGTATTGATATAGCGTAGGTTCGTATAATTCGAGACCTCTAAATGGTGTTGGACTGTTTGCAAACATTGTTGATACGGTTCAAAATCTGGTGTACTCACAACAACGTTACACAATGTCTGGCTCTCTGTTGGCAACGTTAGCGCAACCACATCCCGTAACACCTCAAACTCTCGAGTCATAAACCCAATGGATGGTTGAAACGTGATGTTGTCGGTTGATTTTTTTGAATATTTTGACAATGCATCATTACAAATTAAGGGACTGATAAATCCATACAAGTTAAGCGCCGCTGCTGGTGCTAAAACGGAGCCACCACCATCAGTACCAATTCCTATGTCATTAATCCCTTTGAAAACATTTATCGCTGTACCACTTGATGATCCCGTCATGTAGCGACCTGTAATTGGATTAACAAGCTCTAAGTCGATTGCGCGTCCGTTCAAGGCCATAGCATCGCGAGTATGCATTAAATAGCCATGTGTCTCAAGCATTTCTAAGAATTCAAGAGGAATTACGTTGGTGTTTTTCACACCAACGTAATAACATGTTTCTTCACGATTGAGCCATTGTTCACAATCTACAATTTTTTGTACATTAGTTTCGACAACAGATTTTTCACCGAGCGCTTGATAGGTACGTAATGCAAATGAAGAAACTTTGTTTGTCATACTACGCTACGACTGGTAATGCCCAAAGTCCGATAAGCAATAAAATATTCAAGAGAATACCGAAGATAATCGCCGCGACCGGTCCAACTGCAAGATCCACAATAGGTTTTTTGGATTGTTTGTTTAACAAGTAGAATCCGATAACGAATAAACTACCAATACCTGCAGCCATTTTATCGGCAGCAATAACCCCACCAACAAGCAATGCAACTTCAAGTACTCGACTCATTGCAGTACGAATATGTTCACCCATTTCACGAACACCTGGGAATTTATCCATTGCTTTCGCAAAGATATTAATTAAGAATACTTCAAGAACCATAACAGCTGCACCCACAACAAATGCAAGCAGTGGATTACCATGTAATGCAATACCCACTACGAAGACGAATGTTGCTCCAGCAGGACCGTAAACGCCTGTAACGATTCCCGTTGTAAACACGAGTGGTACAAACCCAATTGCACGCGCAAAGGCTGCCATCGCTGCACTGGTCATTTGACCTTCAGACATTAATGCTAAAGATGTTGGGTCACCCGCAATGATAAGAAGACTTGTCCCTGCGGCAATAAGTCCACCCATGATTCCAAGAATCCACCAGTTTTTTTGGATGCGCGCAACTTGGCCTGAGAATACATTGGTTAAATCTTGATTTGAAGTACTGGAGTCTTGTTTGTTCTGTGTTGCGAAAACAACCATAAGAATTGTTCCAACAAGCATTGAGATTCCTTCAGCATTTAAAGCAACTTTAGCGCCACCAAGTGTGAAGATTCCAAATTTCTTAACGACGAACCACACAAGAACAGTAATAATTCCTGTAATCATTCCTTTTTTGAATCCATGTTGCATCGCAATTGCTACCGCTGGGAACACTGCGAACGCGACGGTAACAGGGGCACTTACGCTTCCAAGTGCTGTTAAGAAGTTAAATGGCATCGCTGCAAAAAGATCAACAACGAACTGTAATCCACCAAGGATTGCTGCGCCATAAATAGCACCTACAACACCCGACAGAATTAACCCTGTTAAATCATCTTTAAAGATCGTACCAATAATATCAGTTGCCAATAAGATTGAGTGTATGAGGATAATTGAAGCAGCAATTGACGTTGGAATTCCAAATCCGACGACAAGTCCAAAACTAATTGCAAAACTGGTTGCTGCTAATTCTTTACGGCTAATTTTACCTTCAAAATATTGTGGCACAACGGGTCTAAATCCGTCGTTAAAGACTGCAATACCTTTATTGGCAAGAATTGATGCCAAAGCACCAATTGCCATGATAATAATATATTCCATAGTTCTTCTCCTTTAGGTTATTTGATGAATTCTCGAATGAGAATTGGCACAACCACTTCAGCGTGTTGTGCAGTAAAACCAAATGCTTTTTTCCCTTTTTGTATTTCTTCAATCATGAATGACTCATCCTTGATTGATCCTGGCATGGATACTGTTGAACACAGATCTGAACCAAGTAATGCCATCGCCATAGCAAGAGCGCCACCGCCTCCAGTATTGCATGCACCTATGTAATAGTCGTATTGACCACTCTTCATTGCCATAGCAGCATCAAGATCACTTTTTACTTCAATCGATACACTGTCTCCTCCTATCTTTTTTGCTAACTCCGCAATTGCTTGTTTGTCTATTTGTCCACCAACGACAATTTTAATCATGTTTAGTCCTCCTGTTGACTATTAAGTACATTGGTTAGATGTAACCAAATGTATTGCTTTTCTGATTCCGGGAACGGAATTTGTGAGTGTTCGAGAATCTTTTCGGTGACTTCAAGAACTGATGCGAAATGATCACTTTCTTTTATTTCATTAAGAATGAAATCATCCATTGGTGCAACTACGTCATCATTTCGAATCCGTTGTGATGCCATCGCAAGATGTGTTAAGAAAACCTCAGTAGCAGTTTCATTCCAGTTATGTTCCAGTGCATACTCTTGAAATATCTTCATTGCGTACTCGTAAACCTCGGCATCAATGACATTATTTTCAAGCAAAATGTTCAATCTCGTTTCCACAAAACCTCCTATGTACAAAATATTGTATATTCAACTATAATTTCATTATATTCAGTCAAAAATGCTTTGTCAATCGAAATGTAATCGTTTACTTTAATTATTTAAGCGCTATCATTATTCATTTTGCTTCTTTTTGTTCCGAATCACATAAAAAAAGAAACAGCGGGAATCACTGTTTCTCCTTCAAATCATCAATTTAATTACAACTTCCATTGCTTACAGTCACAGATACATGATCTTCCATCGCCACATACTGACTGTACTTGCTTGCACCAACTACCGTACCTTTCGCTTCGCATCCAGCAGGCGACACATATGAGACAGAGTAACTAATATTTGCGCCGCGATCTCTAAATGCATAGAAATAAGCAGCAAGATCATTCTCTTTCATGCCAACAAGGTCCCCTACATAAGGTTTTCCAATTGAATAATAAACTTTGACTGATGCGTCTTGCGTTCCGGCGATATTTGTTCCAGCAGGAATGCTTTGCTCTAAGAAGGTTCCATAAGCATATCCACTGTACCATTCCTTCAACATTGCATTGACTCCCGTTGGAGGGTTTTCCTTAAACTCGCCCATAGAAATCTGGGAAAAGTCCGGAACATAAATTGCCTTACCTTTTGAAACAACAAACGTTAACACATCATCTTTACCCACTTGAGTATCAGGAGCTGTTCCCTGGGAAATAATCATGCCAACTTCCAGTTTGTCATCATAGCCTTCTTCGTAAACAAACTCCGAAATAAACTTCTTATCTTTATACCACGCTTCGACATCCGTTTTTGTTTTTCCTTTAAAGTCAGGAACTTTGATATCTTTGGTGTATACTTCTGCACCTTTTGACACAAAAATCGTTACGGTATCTTTACGTTTCAAAGTCTCAGGGGTAACGTCTTTATCACGAATTTCTTGACGGATAAACTTTCCTTTTGCAACATTAGTACTGTATTCTTGGACAACTTTAATGTTCTCCATTTTGTTTTCTTTAACCCATGTGTTGATTTCCGATTCATTCATTGCAGTCAGATCAGGAAGTGGTACAACTTGTTGCGGGTCTGCACCCTTGCTCACAACAAGTTCTTGTGTGCTCCCTTTCTTAACACGTTTGCCTTCAGAAGTTACTTGTTTCATTATTATTCCAGTATCATCTACAAGCGAATATTCTTCAGTAATTGCTGCTTTAATACTATTCTCTTTAGCCCATTGTTGGAATTCTGTAACTGGTTTCCCCGCAAAATTAGGATACTTCACCGTGGTCATAAAATAGAAGAGTATAAAGCCGAGGATTAAAGCCGTCGTAACGCCTGCACCAATCATCATGTATTGTTTTCGTTTTCGTGCCTTGTAGGTATCATCAATTTCGACTTCTTCATCGCCCTTCGAGTCACTCGCATCCTCACGTTTATAGTCATCCAACGATTTGCGCGTGGTTTCTGTTTCGAGAGCTGGTTTTGCAATCTCAATTTCGGTAGTATCTTCGTATTTTTGTTCCATTTCTGAGTCTATAGGTGTTGAATTTAAAGTGTTGTCATCGAGCTTTTCATCATTGGTGTGTGTTTCTTTTTCTTGATTCGTCGTTTTTTCATAATTCTCTTGACTAAACTTTTTGAGGAAGTCACTCATCACTGCCTACTTGAATCGGACGCATCGTTCCTTTTCGAAGGTAAAATCCTTCATCTGCTTGCGATGCAACCTCGTTTGAGTGTGTAACGACAACAACACACTTATTATGTTCATGCGCTAATGATTTGAAGATATTTATAATTTCCATTTCCATTTCTTCATCTAGGTTACCGGTTGGCTCATCCGCAAGGATAAGATCAACATTGGTTGCTAGTGATCGAGCAATCGCTACCCGCTGTTGCTCCCCACCTGACAGTTTCGTAACTAAACGATCCGCCTTCGATTTTGTAATACCAATATAATCCAGCAGATTGTAAGCGACCATACTTTCACCATCTGGCAGTTCATTATCCGTAATCCCCATTGCCAGTAAAATATTTTCATGAGCGGTGAGATGGGGTATCAAGTTGTAACTTTGGAATATAATACCGACATTGTTACGGCGATAAGACTCATAGCCGATCGTCTTGAGGTCGTCCCCTTCATACAAAATTCGCCCGCCAGCCGGTTCTTCCATCGCACTAATTAGCGACAACAGTGTTGTTTTTCCTGAACCCGATTGGCCTAGGATTGCATAAAATTTTCCTTTTTCAAAACGGACATCCACATCCCGAAGAATATAGCGACGCTGATCTCCGTCTTGATAATAAAACTCTACTTTATCAACTTCGATTAATGACATAATTTACCCTCCCTACATCATGATTTTCTTTGGATTAAGTCTTGTAATATATACCGTCGGTACGATGGTACTTGCTGCTGTTACAGATAATCCAATAAGATAGAAAAGACCAACATATTCTGGTGTTAACTCAACTTTATAAGCTTCCAGCACATCGCCTTCGTTGAGGTCCGATGCGAATTCGTTGTACATCGGCATCCCAAACATCGGATCATCCGATGGTTTCATAAGATTGGATGATAGCCCTTTTGCCAAGTAATTTCCTGTGACCAGTGACAAGGTCAGCCCCACAAATGCAACCATCATCACTTCCATGACAATCTGACCCACAACACGTCCACGCCGATCACCAAGCGATAAGTAAACCCCAAGTTCATGTTTTCGATCTCTTAAGAAAAGGACAATCACTAAACTTAGAATGAGAATCGTTGCACTGACTGCCACAATTAACGTAATCTGCGCCATCGAATCCATAGCTTTTACTGGGCCTGCGATGGAATCATACGCATCACTTGATGTATTGACTTTATAGAATTTTGGTAAGGTTGGATCAACTGCTGCTCTGAAGGATTCTACATCTTTAGGATCGTTTAAGGCAAAAACAGGCGATACATATTGCATAATAAACTCTTCCGTCGTTAGTGTTTGATTTTCAAACATTTCTGGATATTGTTTTTGGAATCCCTCTAATGCATACGCTGCTTCTTCATAAGCGACTTTGTTCGGCGTAAGTAGTAAGTTATCATACTGACCTTGGAAGAATTGCGCATTGATATCGTTCTCTTTTTTTTCTTTAATGGTTTCTGATGTGAAGGTTCCAATAATTTCAAAGGTCACATCACGTTTTTCAACATCTGTCATTTCACCATTTTCACTACTTCCAGTAATAATGTTGCTGAGTGTTAACATGTCCCCAACAGATAGATTGTTTTCTTTCATAAACGGCTCTGATGCCATAACCACTAATTTTCCAGCCTTGACTTCATCTGCATTAAAAACACGACCATTGGTAAGGCTGATTTTTCCTTCTGTTATCAACGTAACATTCGGATTGTTGATGCCTCGAAGTTCAAACATAGAACGTTGTTGTCCTTCCGTTGGACTTTGACGAAGCACTCCTGGATTATTCGACTCAACATTTTTTATCGTATCCGACTGAAGTGTTGCCATGATTGAATAGTCGTAGTATTTAACGCTATCTGTGGCTCCAATCGTCTCAATGTCTTTAACACTGAGTCCTTTAATTGAGAAATCAAAATCAGGGTTTGTTTCCATCTCTTTCATGATGGCATCATTATCAAGCGCAATTGTGGCGATTGACCCTAACTGATACTTAATCGTTTTTTCAACATTCTTTGAAGCTTGTTGAATCGAGAATGCACCGGCAATGACATTTCCCAATACAAAAATAAGGACTAAAAGAATTAATGATTTGCCCTTACGACGAATGACACTAAGCCATGCTCTTTTAAAATGATTCATTGTATCTCTCCTTAATCGTAATTATCTACAGGAAAGTCATCATCCAATATAATATGTCAGCGTTATATTGCTGCTGAACCCGTTATGAATTATGCCCACCCATACATTCATACATATGTACCGTTATTATAGCATTGAACGTCTTATGCAGAAAACATAATTCACATCTTGAGGCGAGAATTGTATGAAGTTATTGTGTATAAAACGATGAAATATTAAAAAAAGCACCTTGGGTGCTTTAACGATTTTTTTGAAGATATTGGGTCACAAGTTCCTGAAGTCCATCAGGGGAATCGGATTCTAAGACATCACGATGTTTATGCATCAATTGTGTCATGATAACATCATGATCAAAGGCAGATTGAACCAATTGGACAATGGCCGGATGATGCGTTTCGATTGCACTCGCTTGAAGCCGATGGTCCAAACTTCCCACGACAACTTTTTGACCATCACAAAGAATCGAAAAATTACTATGCTCTCCTTCTTTACGGGTGTCTTCATCCACAATTAGATTATTAAGTGTGGTCGAAACTGGTTCAAATGTAGATAAATAAACGGTGACACCTCGATCTTGGGCTTCTTCTAGAAGTGGCAAAATCATTGCAAGATCTTCCGGCCACAAATCCGCAATAATTTGAGATTGTGCTTTTGATATATTCGTTTTGATTACTGCCATTACAGCGTCAGTCCCTTGCGAGCTGTAAAATCCAAAATTTACCTTTTGTTTCTTTTGAAGTTCGCGTTTTAAAATACTTGCGGAATGCTTAAATTCTTGTTTCAAGCGATCTAAGACATCTTCGATTGGAACGACACTATAGGTGGTACTTTTGCCTTCTTGGACACGGCAAATCCCTTTATGAGTCAATGCACTCAATGATGCATAAACATTCGATCGAGAGACACCAATGTGCTTTGAAACTTCATATCCTGTTTGGTTAGGATTATCATTTAAGAAAAGATAACATTTCGATTCAATCTCTGTCAGTCCCAGAGCCATAAGTTCTTTTATCATTACTTACTCCTTATCCCTAAATTGAGATTCATAAATTTGTGCATAACGTGCTGATTTGTTGATAAGTTCATCATGCGTTCCTTCTTCGATAATTATACCACCTTCAAGCACAAGAATCTTATCCGCGTTACGGATTGTGCTCAATCGATGTGCTATGACTAAACTTGTTTTGTTCACAAGAAGTTCGTCTAGGGATGCTTGAATATACCGTTCTGACTCGTTATCAAGGGATGCTGTTGCTTCATCCAAAATCAGAATGGGAGCTTGTTTCAAGAAAGCACGAGCAAGCGCAATCCGTTGCTTCTGTCCACCCGATAATTTAAGACCGCGTTCACCAACTTGTGTATCGAATCCATCCGGAAGCAATTTAATAAATGATAGAATGTTGGCCGAACGCGCTGCACTCACAACATCTCGCATGGATGCACTGTAAGCTCCATAGGTAATATTTTCATAAATGCTTCCATCCATGATATCCACATCCTGAGTAACAATTGCGATATTTTGGCGTAATGAGGCAATTTCGTAATTTCGAATATCCTCATCATTAATCAGAATTTCTCCAGATACGATGTCATAATGACGCATTAAGAGTTTCGTAAGTGTCGTCTTGCCGTTTCCCGACGCACCCACAAGGGCAGTCATCTTACCATGTGGTATCGTCACATTTAAGCCATTGAGAACCGGCTCACCATCGCAATAATGAAATACTACATTGTTAAATTGAATCTCATTACGACGCACCATTGGTAATGCCATATAATTGTTCACAATCTTAGGTTGGACTTCAAACAAACGTTGGATACGATCAAAAGAAACGCGCGCTTGTTGAACACGATTCACAATCGAGCTGAACGAACGCATAGGCCGTTGTAGCAAGACAAGGTAAGACATATAGGATACCACAACACCAAGTGTCATCGTTCCATTCATGACTTTGGGTGCACCATAGGCTAAAACTAAGATTGTACCGATAACATCCACCATTGAAAGGGTAGGACCGTAAGCCGATTGGAGCGTTGCCGCAACACCAATATGGTAATCGTAATCCGCAGTCAATGCCTCAAATTTTTGAACCTCCCCCTGTTCATTCGCATAATTCTTTATAAGACCAATAGAAGTCAAACTAACATGTAAATGCTGATTGATCTGCGATGACGCATGGCGCACAGCTCGATATGCTACTTTAAGACGCTGCTTAAAGAAACGGTTAATAAAATATAGAAGTGGGAATGTTACAGAAATACAAAGGGCAAGCAACCAATCCTGAATAAAGAGATAGGTTAGGACCCATATAAAAGTGACAATGCTACCAACTAATCCAAAAGAATTGTTGGAAAATAATTCTTGCACATTCGTCACATCTGCTGAAATATGTTCCATGATATCTCCTGTTTTAATCGTCTCGAAGAAGCCATAGTCCTGTTTCATAATATGTGCATACAATTCATTTCTTAAATCAGTGATAGCACGCTGACTTACAGTTGCAATTGCATTGTTTGAGATATAATTAATAAGCGCAAGTCCCGCCGTTAATGCGAAAAGAACGCCAAGTTGAACCCACAATTCATTAGCTGTGCCATTGGGAATGATATCATCGATAACGGAACGTGTTACTTGTGGAATAAGAAATTGAAGATACGACATCACCAATAATGCAACCACAATTATCATCACGGTAATCTTTTGATCGCCTAAGCGATCGATCACAAATTGGGCCATACTTGTTTTATGTTTAGGTTTATTTTTCATACACAACCCCCTAGTAGTACTTATTGCAACTACTAGTATAGACCTATCTCTAAAATTGTCAATCTTTGTGCTAAATGTTTCATTATCTATGCTTAATGATTTTCATTTTTAGGGAAGAAATTACTCGATTTTTGTCTGGTTAAGCATCCTACATTTGAATGGACTCTTTTATAAAAAATAAGCTCACTAATCAACAAAATTCCAAATGAAATTATATTTCTGTTTTTTATATATTTTTGAGAAATTATTTTGTCGTTAAACCCACTCATACCGCGGATATCCACTAATTAGTGGATTGTATGCACTTTCATAAATTTCTGTTTTTGATTGACAACCGAAAATATATAGGCTAATCTATGCATGTGGCGTGCCATTAAGTTGCAACTTAAGCAAGAGCCCAGGGATTTTACCTTGGGCTCTTTTTATAATTTTAGAGGAGGAAATTATGAAATATGTAAGTAAAGTAGTGTCGAGCACATTACTCGTTTTCGCAATGCTTTTAACGATTGTAACACCTATAAATGCTGAAACATCAGCACCTGTTGCAAAGCCTGAAATGTTCGAACTTCTTGATCAAATAATTACCGCTGAAACGCGATATGGACTTACGGGAGTTCAAGTTGCCGTAACTAAAGATGGGTCTTTAGTCAAAAACTCAGCCTATGGATACACGAACAACTACAAAAATGTTTACGACGAAAATGGCGCAAGCATTCTCGACCAAATCGAGGTTTTACCTTTGGCACAACGAACCAAGGTTACACCCGACACGCTATTCGACCTTGCAAGTAATACTAAAATGTACGCAACGGTCTATGCAATGCAACGACTTGTAGATCAAGGAAAAATTACGCTTGATACAACCGTCGTATCAATTTTTCCTGAATTTGTAAATGATGGGCGTGGCGTTCAATCGAAACACCTCGTCACTGTTGGTCATTTACTCCGACATGATGCGGGATTCACCCCGGATCCACAATATCACAACCAAAATTATACTGGAAACCTCGAAAGTGATGGATCAAACTATCTCTTCTCGCAAGACCGAGACTTAACTTTAGAGATGATGTTGAAAACGCCTTTACTTTCGGAACCAGGATCAGTTGTTAAATACTCTGATGTTGACTTTATGTTACTTGGAGCTATCGTTGAAGCAGTTAGCGGACAACGCTTAGACACCTATGTGTACGAAAACTTTTATCAACCACTTGGCCTTGATTCATTAGTTTTTAATCCGTTAGACCATGGTTTTACAACACAAGACACCGTTTCATCCGAACTGCACGGAAATACACGTGATGGGCGAATTTCTTTCGAAAATGAGCGAACAGAGGTTGTAACTGGACAAGTTCACGATGAGAAAGCATTCTACTCAATGGGTGGAATTTCAGGACATGCTGGGTTATTTGGAACAGCTCAAGATGTTGCAATCCTTGCAACAGCAATGTTAAATCAAGGAACTGTCAATGGTCAGACTTTCTTTACTCAAGATACTATTGATAAATTTGTAGCGCCAAGTACCCTTAATGATACCTACGGTTATGGATGGCGTCGTCAAGGTGATACTAATGGTTACGGTTGGGCATTCTCCAATTTTGCAAGCAAAAACACTATCGGACATACTGGATGGACTGGAACATTAACACTCATCGACCCTGATAATAACGTAACATTAGCACTAATGACCAATTCTCGAAACACACCTATCATGGGACCTGGAGCCAACGATTTCTATACTAAAAACTTCAATACTAATGCATATGGCATGGTCTCTGAATTAGTGTACCAAGCGTTAGGTTTGGGAGATGATACAACAGCTCACGAATATCTTGTGGGTATGATTCAATCTGAATTCAGCACCTTAACATCAACCTCAACACCAAGTAAACGTAACGCCTTAAGAGCACTTATCAGCGTTCTTGAAACACGAGCTCCGCATGATACACAAGCCAGTGCTTATCTACAAAGTGATGAGGTTCAAAATATGATTACAATTTTAGAACCAACATTTGCAGAAGATACGAAATATTTAGTCTTTGAGGATAGCGTTGATGTCAGTGGACTTGAAACACTCCTTGAACAAGCAAAGGCAATTGATACAAATCTTTATACGCCAGAAAGTGTTGCTACTTTAACAGATGCAACAACAGAAGCGACGACATTACTTGCAACCGGTAATTATACACAAGAAGCAGTTGATGCTCTCATTGTGAAATTACAAGCAGCACTTGATAACTTAATTGATATTGAGGTTATTCCAACTGTCGACAAAGCAAATTTAAAAGAAGCTATCGAAAGAGCCACAGCAATTGACACCGCAATTTACACAAAAGACACTCTCGATGCCCTAAAAGTTGCACTCGAACAAGCACAAATCATTTTCAAGGATGATACTGCAACACAAAGTGCAGTAGACCAAACAACTCTAACTTTAAATAATGCAATTCGTAATTTAAAACTTACTACAGACAAAGAAACACCAACGACACCAGAAGGGACACTTCCTGCAACTGGAATGCAAGCAAGCAATCTCGTATTCGTCGCTGCAGCCTTTATTGTTCTTGGCGTCATTTTGAGAAAATACAGTTTACGACAAAAATAGAATTATATTACTTCGATAAGAAAAGGTACTGACGAATCAGTACCTTTTTTTGTGATTAGATGGCAGAAAGAAGATATTTTTTGAACAATTCAATATCCACATTAAGGGCAACATTTACAGAATGCGCCTGCTGATCCTCAATATTTGCTAAATCGAGTACGGTTCGACCGAATTGTTTCTCTTCCGTTAATACGGTTACGGGAACCGTAATTGTACGAACGACATCTTCATGCAATGCGACGACTGCTGCAAGTGGGTCATGCATTGCAGCACCACCCCATTGGGGATAAATAAGTTCGTGTGCCTTGAAGTAATGATCCATAATTTGTAACAACACTTTTGACACATCATTCTTTGATTCCCATTGCTTCAAATCATCGCGACTTAAAATCACACGAGAGGTGACATCCAACCCAATCATTGTAATTGGGATACCACTTTCAAAAACCACTTTCGCAGCGTGTGGATCTTGAAAAATATTGGCTTCAGCAACTGGACTAACATTTCCTACAACAGTAAACGCTCCACCCATCAAAACAATTCGCTGGTATCGTTGCATCGTCGATGGGTCCTTTTTAATCGCCTGTGCAAGATTTGTCAGTGGACCACTTGCAACAATCGTAATCTTTTCATCATGGATATGAGCCATGTTAAGAAGAAAGTCGACAGCCGACACTGTCTCAATTGCACGATCACTTTGTGTTAACTCAACGTCGCCGATACCGTTCAGTCCATGGAAAACTGCACCCCCACGTTGTTGGGTAAATCCCTCAGTATGCAACGCGTGTTCCGCACCTTGATAAACACCGACATCATCCCTACCCAATAAACTTAGAAGATTCTTCGTATTACGTGCTGCCGCTTCTGAATCAACATTACCATAAACTGTCGTGACACCCAAGAGATCGACGTCGTGTTGTCCACAAATATAAGCAAGTGAAATACTATCATCAATTCCTGTATCCACATCTAAGATTAGTTTCTTCATCACTTAGCCAATAATCCATAATCCGAGTTGCGCAATAATTGCACGACCAAGATAACTTCCTAAGAATACAAACAATGCAACAATAATAAATTTCCATGAGTTCTTCGATAAATCACCCAAGTTATTCGCTACTGAAATTCCCGCAAAAGCCAAAACCGGTGTCGTAATTGATAAGAAATCAACACCACCAATTGCCGTAATAAAAAATGGTGAAATAAGGCAGAAAACTAAAGAAGTAATTGATACCCAACCAAGAACGGGAAAATCTGCCAGAATCTTAATGCCCGTTTTTTTCATAAGTTCAGTAATTATTAGACCTGCAAATGAGAAAAGTACAAGAACTCCTAATCCCATGAACGTTTCTTTTGTGATAGGTGTTGATGCAGGATTTTTTATCAGTTTAATTGACTGTGTGAATAAAATTAAAAACGCACCTACTAATAGCATTTTCAAACGTGGTAATTGTTCTTTTATAATTGTAATCATGATGGGCCTCCTAGTTTATAGCTCTTTCTTTTTTAAAGATTTTATACATAAAGTTCATCAATGGAATCGAGAGGAATACCATGATATAGGTTCCCATAAAACTCGTTACGAGCTGGCTTGCACCGGCAAATGATGTAATGGTATCCGCAAACTGTGGGTGTAGTCCAACAATTGAGCTAGATGCTGCAGTCATCATACTTGCAGATCCTAAACCAGAAGCAATGGCTAATGCACGATAGTCAAAGCCTACGGCATTTAAAATTGGTGGAATGAAACTGAAGAATAATGCACCAAAGAGTGTTCCAACAAGATACATGGATAAGACACCACGACCCTCTTCACCATTTAGTCCAAATTTTTCAGAAATATACGCTAACTCGCCTTCACGACCAATTCCTAAAGTTGCACCAATAGCCTCACGTTTTAGACCTAATAACAGTGCAATTGGTAACCCTAAGATTACTGTTCCAATATTCCCTACAGATTGTAATAGGAATACCCATCCATATTGCATGATTTCGTTAATCTTTGGTGCTACATCCGCGCCATAACGAGCCATCAACGGTAACATAAT
Source organism: Erysipelothrix aquatica (assembly GCF_009828775.2). Lineage (GTDB taxonomy): Bacteria > Bacillota_I > Bacilli_A > Erysipelotrichales > Erysipelotrichaceae > Erysipelothrix > Erysipelothrix aquatica. The sequence goes on from NZ_WTSY02000004.1 coordinate 90,169, forward strand.
AAAAATTAAATTACTCCCCGCAAATTTGATATTTGCATCAGAATAAATCTTTTGGATAATTCCTTTACGCCATGCTGGTATCCCAATAATCATTGTAATGAGTACCGCAAAAACCAATGGCAGAATGAGAATTGTAAGATTTCCCACTTTGACGAATTGCATACCGATTAGTTCCGATATTGCAATAACGATCATGATATAAACTATAAATAAGATGTTACTGTCCTTTTTCATTGTTTTCTCCCTTTAGACTATATGTTTAATCATCTTGATGTGTGATGTTCCATAGATTTGGAAGTTATTTCCACTCACTTCAAAACCATGTTTTTCATACATCGGACTGACTTGTGTTTGTGCAAAAATTGATATCAATAATGCACTGCTTGACTGAATAAATTTAACCGCTTCTTGAATGAGTTGTTTTCCTAGCGATTGATTGCGATAATCCTTGGCTACGGAGACACGTTCAATGTAGGCAACATCACCCTCTTGGCGAACACGACAACTTGCCACAACTTTACCTGCATCTTCATAAAGTATATGGATGCATGTTTCATCATGGATATCTTCAATGACACATTCATCCAAACCTTGTTCTAAGACAAAGACTTCTTTACGAATTGTTTTTAGAGCATTCCATTCGGGCATACTTCTGACATTTTGAATAATCGTTTTCATGCTCTCTTAGTCCTCAACTTATCCTATAAATAATGGCTTTATTTCTTTTGCACTAACTGCTACGAGACCTAAGTCTGACATCTTCGCTTCAGGAATCACGATTAGTGATAAAGTCGTAATTCGCATCAATGGATTCACAAAATCGGTCATTCCCAATGAACGGTTTGCATCTTTCATCTTTCGATTTTCAATAGCCAATGCTTCAGCTTCGAGATGTGACATTAAACCAAAGACTGGTAAATCCAATGTGTGCAAGACCTCATTATCCTTAACTGCTGACATACCGCCACCCTGATGCATTAATGCGTTTGCTGCACAGAGTGCATTCTCTGCATTGTTGTATACAATCGTAAGGTTGTGCGAATCGTGGGATACTGTGGATGCTAATGCACCACCTTGCATGCCAAAATTCTTTACAATGCCTAATGCGATACCGTTGTTATTCTGATGACGATTCACAACAGCCACAAAATTGAAGCTTTCAGGAAGCATAACTTTTGAATCAACCACTTCCATTTCAAACTGAGATACTGTTGTGATTGAAGAATGTGGTGAATGATATTCGATACCATGCATCATGATTGTTCCATTTTCAATTGGAGCTACGATTTCAAAATCACTCAAATTTAGTTCATCGACAAATACTGTGTTTTCTAACTCAATTGGATCCATATGTGTTGGAATTTCGACATCTAATGAACCCTCAGATGCAACTTGTTTTCCTTCGTAGAAAACGCGTGATGGATGAATTGCTTCCAATGAGTCTACAACAAGCATATCCGCAATATGACCTGGTGCGATAGCTCCAAGATTATCAATTTGGACTTCGCGTGCTGTATTGAATGATGCACAACGAATCGCATCTATTGGGTCCATCCCATAAGATATTGCAGCATTCACAACCTCATTCATATGACCATGTACTAAAACATCTTCAGCTTCTTTATCATCTGTGCATAAACATAAGGTATCTAAATAGCGTGAACCCTTTACAGCTTCCCAAATGTCTTTGACATTTTTCGTAATTGAACTTTCACGTGCATCCACAAACAGACCCGAACGAAGTTTTTCCAAACCTTCGGCACCAGATCGTGACTCATGACAGCTACGTGGTCCTCCACAAATGTATGCAGACAAATCACGACCGGACACTGATGGTGCATGGCCTTGGATAAAGAGACCACGTTGTTCAGATGCAGCAATAATATCCATCATGCGTGCTTCACCATTAATGACACCCAAATAATCCATAACCTCTGCAAGGCCGATAACACGATCCAACGATGCAAGAGTCTCAATTTCTGGAACCCCAAACTCGGCACCAGAATTTTCAAGTCCGAGTACTGACGGAACACAACTCGGAATATCTACAAAATGGCGCATCGGTAGACCCTCAGCACTATCATGCATATATTGAACGCCACGAACACCTGTAACGTTTGCAGCTTCATGCGGATCTGTAATAATCGTTGTTGTCCCATGCGGTAATGCTGCCTTCGTGAAGTTTCGCGGCGTAAGCATTGTGGATTCGATGTGCATATGTGCATCAATCAATCCTGGAATAACAAATTTGTTTTCCACATCAATAATTTCTTTTGCATCAACCGTGTCGCGATTTTCATATTCAACGTGCGCAATCGCATTGTCTGAAACATAGATGTCGCCTAAACGAATCTCTCCAGTAAAAACATTTAGAACTTGAGCATTTTTAAGCACGATATCCGCTTGCACGTCCCCACGTGCAGTCGCAATCAGCTTACTTTTATTTATGTATTTTAGCTTCATAACGAGCCTCCCAACTTAAACTCAGCAAGGACAGCATCTTTAACACTTATACTATCCAATGTTGTTTAATCCCGTAATTTTAAACGAACATCGGCGCCTTTAACGCAACAAAAAAAGAACCATTTTCGTGCTTAGTTTGCATCATGAAGCACGCTTTGAAGCATGCCTCGAAAAAGGTTCTTTGTTTTTTTAATTCTTAATGTCGATAAAAGCGATTGAATTGCCACACATGCAACTGTGTCAAAGTTGATAAAAACTGATGTTTGCAATATCTTGTTACTTACAACAAAAAAATCAGAATTAGAAATGAATTCTGTAAACTGATTGCTTTGATGTAGGTTTAGTGTTTCACTGTTTGAGAAACAAGAAAAACAAGATATCTGATTCATCAGTATCTCCTTACTCTAATTCCGATATCTCAAACGTAGAATACGTCATAGTACTTAATTTACGGTTAAGTGTAGAGACTGTCCACCAATTTGGACATTATATAACGGAATACAGACAGTATACCATACTCAAAGGGACATACAATATTTATGTCAAAGATTCGTCTTCATAATTTGTTAAAGAAAAATCAACTTATAGCACATAACGTATTACGAGTTCATTTTGAAATGTTTATTCAGTTTCTTATATGCCCACTCATAATGACTAGAGGTAGCAGAAACACAATAACTTCCCACTGTTGAAGTTGGGGCCCAACTGAAGTAAGCTTTCGAAAATAAAGCATCATTACTTAATGTATCGATTAGAGTCATAACTTGTGTATGGCTTTCAATGAGCATTGCTTTTGCCGTTTCAAAAGATGTCAGCTGATGCTTTTCAATGAACGTCACATTCATCGCACCATAACTTTTCCAATTATATGGCTCAGGAAGAAATGGTACTTCATTCCCTTCAAGATTATTTTGAACCCAATGGAGCAGTAGTTCATGCCACTCATATAGATGGATAAGGACATCTTTTACACTCTTATCACGGCGCCAATGAGCCTCTTTCAATTTGTCGTCATTAAATTGTAGTGGTGTTAAAATCACGGCTTCAGGTATCGCATTGATACACGCCAGCAGTTTTTGAAATGAGTTTTCAGCAGCACTTTGTAAATCTTTTTTTGTTGTTGGTCTTGCCATTCTATTCTCCTTTTAGATTAACAATAATATATTTAAATTATACATCAGCAACAAATGTTATGTATTCAATTCTAAATAAATAAAAACTCCCGATTTAGGAGTCTTTATGTTCTTTTCCTTTTATACTTACAAACAATGTCAGTAATCCGCTTAAAATCACGAGTGTTGCCAAAATAACATTACTACTTTGATTCAGTCCCGTTTGCGGAAGTATTTCTTCTACAATGACCTCATCTTCATTGTCAAAACCAATTCCAGGCTTGTCGTTATCGTGATCCGAATCACCAGGTTGTTCCGTTATTTCAGTACTTGTTTTGTGCCATTTTGCATAGAGAGTTGTATCCGCATCGATTGCTGTAGCAAAGTCAAAACTTTGAGTCAATAAAGGATCACCAAACCATCCCTCAAAGGTGTAACCTTCGCGTGTTGGGACACTTGGTTCAGAAGCGTTTCCTTGGTCAAGGACTTGTTGTGATGCTACGTCACTTCCACCATTACTATTAAATGAGACGGTATGATATACTTCAATCTTGTGCCATTTTGCATAGAGAGTTGTATCCGCATCGATTGCTGTGGCAAAGTCAAAACTTTGAGTCAATAAAGGATCACCAAACCATCCCTCAAAGGTGTAACCTTCGCGTGTTGGGACACTTGGTTCAGAAGCGTTCCCTTGGTCAAGGACTTGTTGTGATGCTACGTCACTTCCACCATTACTATTAAATGAAACAGTATGATATACCTCAATCTTGTGCCATTTTGCATAGAGAGTTTTATCCGCATCGATTGCTGTGGCAAAGTCAAAACTTTGCGTCAATGAAGGGTCAGCAAACCATCCCTCAAAGGTGTGACCTTCGCGTGTTGGGACACTAGGTTCCGAAGCGTTTCCTTGGTCAAGGACTTGTTGTGATGCTACGTCACTTCCACCATTACTATTAAATGAGACGGTATGATAAGTGGGTTCAGGAAGATCGACACTGTTGATACGAGTCCACATAATACCTTCAGCATCGTAAGTGCCGTCTTTAGACACAAACAAGAAATTCCCTGCTGAAAAATCAATGTAACCAGAGTCAATAATCTCTTCAACGTGGTCTTTATCATAGACAACGCGGGAATCACCATCAAAAGTAGCATAGTACGGAATATGGTAGTCTTTCAATTTGAGCGGCTCGTATCCAGGTGATGCAGTCGGTGGAATGATGCTATCTAAATCCAAATAATACACATCGTTTTCGGCATCGTATGTCATTGTTAACATAGGCGTAAGACCATCAACATAGAGCCTACGGCGCACACCTGTTTCTGAATAAGGGTACATCAAAGCACTAAAATCTGTAATTTGATTTCGTTCGCGACCTCGATCTCCAACCCCAACATTAAGCGTACTCAAGTTATGCATGGATTCAACTCCTCTTAAATCCGTTAACTGTGAATCACTCAAATTCAATGCCTTTAAATTTGTTAAGTTTGCAATTGGTTCAATACTTGTAATCATCGAATGCTTCAATGTTAAATTCGTCAGCGATTCAATATGTGATATCGAATGCAAATGCTCATCATTAAAAGGAGCAAATAAAGATGTCAATGTCAGTAAATTTAGATTTTCGATTGGAGCTAAAAAATCTCCATTTGTCGCAATCGCATTGTGAGTGACAGTTGACTGTTCCGTAAACGTTAATGTTTGAAGATTTTCAAGTTCTTCCAATGGCGCGATATCTTCAATTAATAGATTTGCAAGACTCAGTGACTTTAACGAGTTTTGCAACCCGCCAATACCCTCTAAGGAAGTCCATCCAGTGTTACTTAGAGACAGTGACTCTAAATTTTCTAATTGTTCTAAGTCAGTATCAAAAAAGTCATAACCATCGGATTCGTACAGTGATAGTTGTTTCACAGTTCGTAAATCATTTTCGGTAATATTCTCGTTCTTTTTAAGTTCACGACCTACAGCTTGCGCTGTTTCAGGTCTACTAAAATAATCTTCAATCGATTTACCAGATGCGTTTACACTCATAATTGGCATCAATAGGAATACCATACAAAGTGCAAATCCTAATTTAGTAATTTTCTTCATAATGTTCACCTCTTAATAGTATGTTAATAAGAAATGTAGTTTAAATGTACTCGATGTGTTAAAAAGCCTCAACCATGTCATAAACATGTCATTTCAATTATTAAATCAAAATCGCCGCGTCAACTACAACCAATTTTCATCAAATGAATTGATACAATCATAATAGTGTGAATTCATCATATTGTCATAGTATTTTAACTAAAATAAGATTATGATAAAG
>NZ_WTSY02000005.1 GCF_009828775.2 Erysipelothrix aquatica
CTTATATATTATCTTGCTATAAGTTATCATGTTCTTGGTACCCCTTACATGCACAATTATAAGTTATTTTGTCTATAACAAGAAAGCATAAAGCAAGCACAAGATTATTATGGCTCGATAAGATATTAAGCCGTATTATGTAAGTGCATACATTACTAAAAGTCAGTAGCGACTCAACTTGAGTCATTACAAATAGGTGTATCCCAGGAGGAAATAGTATGAAGAAAATACTAGTATTATTATTGAGTTTATTAGTGCTTACTGCTTGTGGATCAAAAGCTAGCGGTGGTGCTCAAACTGAAGCAGATATGGCCAAAGCAGAACGCGTTCTTGAAGGGACGATTCAAATCTATGCGCCAAAAGGAAAAAACTCTGACTATCTTACGAAGTCAATGGAATTATATAATCAAAAATATTCAGCAAATTTAAAATTAGATTTAGTTGATGTTGCTCCAGCAATTCCAATGGTACAAAAAATTACACCAATGCTTGTATCAGATGAAAAAATGCCAGAATTAGTATTCATGCAAGATTCAGTTGCAGGATCTATCTTTGAAAAATTCGAAGACCGTTTCTACTCAGCTGAAGCATTCGGATTTGTTGGTGAACACGGAAGCAAATTCTACCCTGCAAAAATGAACATGCTAAAAAATATCGCACCAAGTAAACAAACATTTGGATTCCCTAATGACTGGGGTAATGCCGCAATGTTCTATAACGATGCAGCATTCAAAGAAGCTGGGGTCAACATGGAAGAAGTCAAAACATGGGACCAATTCATTGAAGCAGGTAAAAAACTAAATGCAGCTACAGGTAAAAAATTAATGTATATGCGTGATACAGGTGAAGTCGATATGATCAACTATCTGACCGAACAACAAGAGGTATCCATGTTTGATGAATCAGGAAACTTGAACTTACTTAATGATGCGGTCATCAAAGCATATGATGTTGTAAACCAAATTCAAGAAGCAGATCTTGCAGCTTATGGACCATCAAATGATTATATTAAAATTGGACAAGAAACAGGTGTTATCTTACAAGGTGGTTGGTTAGCGTCAATGCAATCAAAAGATTTCCCAGATGATTCAGGAAACTGGCGTGTCGCAAAATTACCACAAATGATTGAAGGTAAAGACGTCGCTCCAATGAGTGGTGGATCAAGCTACTATGTTACAAAAAATTCTGAAAATGCAACGGCTGCATACCAATTCATTACCTTTGCACTCACAGACCTTGATGCCTTACAAGCATACATGGGATTCATGGGACTTCCTGCAAACATGGAAGCCTATGAAACAGAAGCTGCTAAGAAACAATTCGAATACTACGGTAACCAAAGCATTCTCGAAGAACTCAACGAAATTAGTAAAACAAGCGTGAATGGCTATGTCTACCCTTACTCAACAGACCTTGCAAACTATATTCAACAAGCAAGTTATGACATTCAATATAACGGTGCAGATGTTAAAACAGCACTCGAAAAACAAGCAAACGATTTTGCTCAAAAATATGGCATTAAAGTGAACTAAGTACTCTGATTTATGAGCACCTTCTCAGGTTTATTGCGGGGGGTGCTTCTTTGATTATTAAGGAGCATATATGAAAAGCAATATCGAATCACAACAATCCAAATCAGCTTATAAAATGTTGTCGCCGTTTATTTTCTTCTTTGTCCTAACGGTGCTAATACCTACTATCGCATCTCTCTTCTTTAGCTTTATGAAAATTTCATCTCAGTTTGAGTGGGTGGGATTCGATAACTTTATAGGGATTTTTAAAGATCCATTATTCTTCAAATCGTATGTGAACGTCTTTATTTTTATGGCTGGTTCAATTCCGATTACAATACTACTTGCATTAATCTTTGCGGTTATTCTTAATAAACCGATGGTCAAAGGACGTACGTTCTTCCGTACGGTTTACTATCTTCCTGCGATTACTTCAATTGTTGCAGTATCGTCTATCTTTTTAACATTTTACAATCCTACGGGACTCTTTAACCAAGTACTTGCATTAGTAGGGTTAGGGCCTATTCCGTGGCTAACTGACCCGTTTTGGGCCCGTGTATCAATCATAATTGTTTCGATCTGGCTCAATGTTGGTTACTATACAATCCTCTTCTTAGCAGGGTTACAAAATGTTCCAGGTGAAATTTATGAAAGTGCAGATATTGATGGTGCCAACAAAGTCCAACAATTCTTCCGTATTACGATTCCAATGCTGAAACCTGTTATTTTGATGGCAATCATCCTATCGACGATTAATGGTTTGGGAGCATTTGAAGTTCCAAACATCTTGTTCAAGAATGGATTCGGTCCAGAATCATCTGTTGTTACTGTGGGGGTTAACCTCTATAAAACAAGTTTTGAGATGGTTGACTTCGGTCGTGCATCAGCAATTTCATGGACAATGGTCTTTGTATCAGCAGTTCTATCGATAATTCAGTTCAAGCTTGGAGGTAAAGATAATGAAGCGTAAATTACCATCATTAACTCTAATTTATTTTGTATTAATATGTGGTGTTGTTGTCTTTGCGCTTCCATACCTATACATGATTATTTCATCTACACAAACCAATGAAGTCATTCTTGGAACAACACTAAATTTCAAATTTGGACCGCACTTCGGTGCTAACATTGGCGAAGTTCAAGAGAAGTATGATTATGTTCGCGTCTTGATGAATACAGCAATTATTACAATTGTCGGAACGGTTATCTCAACGTTCATCACAACTTTAGCGGGATATGTTATGGCTAAGTACAAGTTTAAAGGTCAAAAATTGATGTTTAACCTCGTTATGGTTTCACGGATGGTACCACAATTTGCTGTGATCATTCCACAATTCTATATCTTAAGCAAACTTGGACTTACAAACACCTATGCTGGTGTGATCATCCCTGCACTTGCATCAACAAACTCTGTGTTTATCATGCGTCAGTACGCCAAGCAGATTCCAGATGAAATCTTGGAGGCACCACGTATTGATGGTGCTAACGAATGGACAATATTCTCAAAAATTGTAGTTCCAATTTTAATTCCAAGTATCATTACGACTGCACTTCTTACATTCATGGCATACTGGAATGCATATCTCATGCCATTAATTATGTTAACAGATCCAAAGAAATTTACAGTGCCACTTATCATTCAAAATATGACACAAAACTTCTACGATCCATTAAATTACGGTGCTTTAATGGCATTGCTTGCAACATCAGTAATTCCAATCATTTTAATCTACGGTTGGTTACAAACAAAATTCAAAGCGACCAATTTGGATTCAGCAATTAAATAATGCTAAGACTGCTTGGAGCGAAACGGCTTGAAGCAGTCTTTTTATGAATAAAATCTAAAGGAGATAAGAATCTATGCATGATTCATTTGTTGGAAATATTAATTTGACACGTCACAAATTAAAACAAACATTAATGCTTCTCGACAGTACTGAACGGCGTGCACTTATCGCGCGTGCAGAGCTTATACTTACAGACACGTTTGTGTTTGATAATGAATGGGATATGGAACGTTCTCATGAACCAATTAACCTACCCAAAATGGATCGTGAATGGAACTATGTCCATAATAGTGATCTAGAATGGTCGTATATGTTTCACCGTCATACATTCCTAAATGATTTGTGGGCTGCTTATGCGCTAACGGACGACTTTAAATATATTGCCTATCTCATGGATTTTATTGATTTATGGATTTTGGAAAATCCGCATACAAAAGTAAATCACCCATTCAGTTGGCGAACAATAGATACTGCCATTCGTATGAACAATTGGATTCGGATTATTGATGCATTACGCGTGATGGAAGTTTTGGATACACAATGGGCAAACCGTCTTTGTGTGTCACTGGATGAGCAAGCTAAACATGTCTCTGATAATCTCAGTATCATTCGAGCACAGAGTAATTGGGTTGCTATTGAAACCAGCAGTGTCATTGTCTACGAAATATTTAGATATCGCGATGCGTCCAAACGAAGCACTTATAAAAATGCGGTATCGTTGTTACAACTCTGTATGAAGCTGCAGATTAACCGCGATGGACTCCAGTGGGAACAATCGTTTATGTATCATCATGAAGTCTTGATGGTCTTACTACAAGCATTATGGATTCAAAAGCAAAATGGATTAAAGTCACACAGCCTATTTCTTGAAAGTGCGGAACTGATGACCCGTGCTTCAGAAAACCTACGACGTCCGGATAGTACCCAAAGTAATTTTGGAGATAGCGATGTCGAGGTTATGGATGGAATTTTGGCTTTTGCGCAAACAGTCCTCGGTCGGGAAGTCGAAGGCGCAAAAGGAAATCTCTTTTCAGTCATGCTTTCAGGGATCAACGAGACCGCTGGCGATGTAAATTCAGCATTAATCTCGACGCATATGTATGAGTCAGGAATATCTATTATTAAGCATGCTGCATCTGGAAACTTCCTTATGTTTACGCACGGTCCCTTAGGAGGGGGCCATGGTCATGACGACTTGTTGCATCTAGAACTTATGTATCGTTTCAAACCAGTCCTCATTGATTCAGGAAGATTTACCTATTTCGAAACCAATCGATCACGTCTAAAATTTAAAAGTTCACGTGCCCATAATACTGTTTTATTGGATGATCAGGACTACAATGAACACAAAGATGCATGGGATACATTAAAAAACGTTGCGGCAGAGAATCGTGAATTCATTAATGGATCACGTCTCACTTATTTAAAGGCTGGACACTTTGGGTATAGTACTGTCGCCAATGCTGTATATGTACAACGTGAGGTAATTGCGTTAGAAGATATGCGAATTCTCGTCATTGATACGTCTCACGGTCAACAAAATCAAGCATTAACCCATCATTTTATCTTTAATTCAAAAGAGGTCACCATTTCAGAACAGACAGCAATCCATAACGAAACAGGGTATCAAGTTCAAAGTTTTGGCTCAACACAGCCCTGGATTCAAGAAACAACAGAAGTTTCTGAAACTTATAATAAAAAAAGAGAAACAATCCGTATCATCAAAAAGCATGCTGAACAAAAAGTAGTCACATACTTAAGTCCTGTTCAGTATCGAGATATTACGAGTATACCGGTCTATGACGAACGTGGTGCACTGATTGATCCGACTATTGTGAGTTGTTATCGCTTCGAGATTGATACTGTATACGAACATGTTTTGATACAACACCAAGAACCTCAAGATGGCCGTAAGGTTTACGTGGTTTCAGGTCATTATTTTTACGGGACACTTATCCATTTTGTGACTGATGGCGAGACCCTTATTTATGAAGAAAAAATACGATAGGAGTACTTATGACAGCAGAAATAATTAAGCAAGCGTTGGATCGTGTAGCAATCCAAACAACATTGAATATGGAATACTTTGTAGACACATTTCCGTCAGCTTCGACAATTCATAACCAATATCAGAAGGTAAAAAACGAAGATTGGGTAGAAGGTTTTTGGACAGGTATATTGTGGATGATGTTTGAATACCAACAACTACCAGTTTATCGTGAGATGGCACAAAGTCATGTCATCTCATTTATAGATCGTATGGATCGTAATATTGTGCTTGATCATCATGACATGGGATTTCTCTATTCATTATCGTGTGTTGCCTCATATCGCCTAACAGGGGATGAAGCAGCGAAAGATGTTGCCCTCAGGGCTGCAGATAAACTCATCGCAAGATGGCATGAAAACCCAGGTTTCATCCAAGCATGGGGTGCTAAAAATGACCCACAAGAACATCGCTTTATTATTGATTCGCTCTTGAATCTACCCCTTTTATACTGGGCTAATGATGAAACAGGAATTGGTGAGTATCGCGATATAGCAGATCGACATTATCAAATTTGCTTAACATACCTCATTCGAGATAACGGGAGTAGTTATCACACCTATTACGTTGATCCAATAACGCACGTTCCAAGTCATGGACTGACGCGACAAGGATTTAGTGATGACTCGTCATGGGCAAGGGGACAGGCGTGGTCAATTTATGGAATTGCTCTTGGCTATAAACATTATCCACATGCTGAGACCATGAGCCAATTTATGGCAGTTACTGATTACTTTCTCGAAAAACTTCCAGACGATCAGGTAGCATACTGGGATTTAATCTTTACTGATGGATCAGACCAGCCACGTGACAGCAGTGCGGCTGCTATTGCGGTATGTGGCATGCTCGAGATGCTACCCCATATCACAGATGCCAACTATAAGAAGAAAATCGTATCAGCAGTTGATGCAATTATGCTTAGCCTCATCAAAAATTATTCCAATAAACAACCGGTCAAAGGTCATGCGCTTCTTAATGAAGGTGTATATTCGTGGCATGACAAGTTTGGCATAGAAGAAGGAAATATTTGGGGAGATTACTTTTATGTTGAAGCTCTGATGCGCCTCAACAATCCATCATGGAAGCCGTACTGGTAACAAAAAAACACATTTATATAACCGGTTTACTAGCACTGTTTACTAAATAATTGCGATACAGCACGTTATTCGCAATCTATTGTCTGAACCCGGCAGTTCTACAAAAAGTATATGGTATGATAGAAATGTTGTTGCATGTGTCGTTGCGTTGATTAAAACGAAACATGAAGCATATGCCATCACAATTAACCCTATTGGTAAAAGGAGAATCTATGATTAAATTAGGTATTTACAATAAAGACAATCAGATCGTACGTGAAAAATTTGATCCTAAATATGAATTGCCAGATCGTTTACTGTATGGCGAATCGGAAGAAGCGGTTCACATTGGGAGTCGTAAAATTGCACTTCAAGAAGGAGATTTTATTCGCCTTGAAGTTGATCAACCCAATCAATACATTTGGGTCAAGTTCGATGATACATTCGAACCAAGCCTTGTGTACATTAAAGATGCAATAACATGGGACTATCAAATTCCATTTGAACAATTAGAACGTAGTGCATTGAAAGATACATCATTCACTGGCAATGGTCACTATATTTATGCACGTTATGCCTATGATTTTGAAATTAGTCAGTATCGCAACTTGGCATTAAACCGCCATGCAGAATATCTCAACAAAGGGGTATACCCACATGCATCAGCAAATGTCGAAACGCGAAATGACCCAACTTTCTTTGCTCGTAATGCAATTGACGGTGTTTGGGCAAATGATGATCACGGAGCTTACCCCTATCAATCTTGGGGTATTAACCAACAAGATGATGCAGCATTAACGATTGATTTCGGACGTGAGATTGTGACGGATATGATTAGCATTACTTTGCGTTGTGACTTCCCTCATGATACGTGGTGGAATCAAGTATCGATGTCATTCGATGATGGATCCGAAGCAGTCTTTGAGACCGTTAAAACGGATGCCCGTCAAGTCTTCAAATTCGAAGCTAAAACTATTACCTCACTAACAATGCATTCATTGATTAAAGGAGAGCCAGGACCATTCCCAGCCCTCACCCAACTTGAAGTTTTTGGAACTAACAAATAAGATAAGGAGCCTTTATTATGAAATTAGAAACACGCTATGCAGCAAGTCCACGCGAAATGGAACGTTTAAATACAACCGAACTGCGCGAACAATATTTAGTTGAATCAATCTTTATTCCTGGAGACATCTTGTTAACATATACGCACAATGACCGTATGATTTTTGGTGGTGTAACACCAACAACGACGCCATTAGAAATCGTTTTAAGCACAGAACTCGGTGTGGAATACTTTTTAGAACGTCGTGAATTAGGTGTCATCAACATTGGAGGTAGTGGATCCATCACGATTGAAGGTGAAACGTTTGCCATGGAAAAACAAGATGGCTTCTACATTGGTAAAGAAACGAAAGACATTCAATTTATGTCAAACGATGCAAGTCACCCAGCAAAATTCTACGTCGTCTCGGTACCTGCACATAAAAAATATCCAAACGTTAAAATTAGCATCGATCAAATTACACCACGTCTTGCTGGTGAAGCAAAGAGCATGAACGATCGCGAAATCTTCCAGTATATTCATCCAAATGTATGCGAAAGCTGCCAACTTCAAATGGGATATACGATTTTAAAGGAAGGTTCATCATGGAATACCATGCCAAGTCATACTCACGAACGTCGCATGGAAACGTATCTTTACTTTGATATTCCTGAAGGAAACCGTGTGTTCCATTTTATGGGTCAACCTCAGGAAACACGTCATTTACTCGTATCAAATGAACAAGCATGTATCTCACCAAGTTGGTCAATTCATACGGGTGTTGCGACATCAAACTACTCATTCATCTGGTCAATGTGTGGGGAAAATATTACATATGACGACATGGACCATGTCGCAATGGAAGACTTACGTTAATTTAAAGGGGTACTTTGTATCCTTTTTTTTGTGCTTGTGCATTTGAACTGACTATCCCCGGAACTTGCGTATAATGAATATTAAGACGAGGAGACGTAGAAATTATATGATTATAGCATTAACCGGAGCGGGGATTAGTAAAGCTTCAGGACTAAAAACATTTGATGAAATGCCGGGGGTACGCCAAATGTTGAATAAAGAATTCTTAGAAAAAAATCCCGATGCATTCCGTAATTCGGTATACAACATGCATGATTTGTTCATGGTTGCTGAACCCAACGATGCACATCTCGCATTAGCTGAATATGGTGTTCAAATATTGACGATGAATGTGGATGGATTGCATGAAAAGGCGGGAAGCAAGCCGATTAACTTACATGGTACAATTCCGACACAGTTTCAAATTGACAATGATTTGGACCTAGAAAATCGTCCTGTACTATATGGTGAAGCAGCTCCAAACTATCCAAAAGGCATTGAGGCTATTAAAAAGCTAGGAAAAGATGATATACTTTTAGTAATAGGAGCATCGGAGTATACCGTCATATCCAATGACATTCGCCGCATTGCAGCAGAAAATGGCGCCCATGTTATTGAAATTCAACAAAATGCGGTTGCGAATACTCGAATTGTTCTTGAGAATCTTATAAAGGCGGGTATACAAGTATGATATTAGCATTTACAGGAGCAGGAATTAGTAAAGACTCAGGCATTAACACATTCATGGAGATGCCTGAAGTACGTGATCGTTTGTACCGTACATTTGCGACGGCACATCCTCAAGCGTATCAAGAAACGATTCGCGACCTTGTAAATGCAGTCAAAAATGCGGAACCTAATGATGCACATCGTGCCCTTGCTGAATACAAAATTCCAATCATCACGATGAATATTGATGGGTTGCATGAACGTGCTGGAAGCACCCAAGTTCTTGAAGTTCATGGAGTACTCCCTTCTGAAGATGAAATTGAGTATGCACATGAACTCTTTCATAAGCCCGTTCTTTATGGCGATCCAGCACCCAATTATGCCAAAGCAATTCAGAAAGTTTCAAAATTAGAATCTGGAGATATTCTTTTGGTGGTTGGTGCATCGCGGTATACACAAATTGCTGTTCAGATACGCGAAATTGCCTATATGAATGGCGCAAGCATCATAGAAATTCAAGATGATGCAACTGCAAAAGTACGGGATTTTCTATCACGAAATGCTTGATGGGGATATAAAATCCCTAAAGGAGGATGTATGGAAACAACGATATTAGGTCGCACAGTAAACGTTAAGATACATCGCCCAATGGGAAGCATGCATCCTGTGTATAGTTCGTTACTTTACGAACTTAATTATGGTGAGGTAGAGGGCGTATATACACATAATAACGAACTCCAAGACGCCTACTTAGTTGGTGTTGAAGGGCCGGTGTCAGAATTTACGGGACAAGTTATCGCTGTTATACACCGTGACAATAGTCCAATTACGAAGTGGGTAGTGGCCCAAGAGGGAGCTATTTTCTATCATGACGACATTTTACGTCAAGTAAACTTTCAAGAACAGTACTTCAATATTACGATTGATGCACTCTATAAAGTATCGGCTGGGTTTTTAGTATATCGTGAACAACCGGAGCGTGAATACTTGTTGATTCGACTCCAAGACCAAGAGAACTGGTCATTACCTAAAGGACGTATCAAACGTGATGAATTATCATGGGATACCGCAAATCGTGAGCTTTACGAAGAAGTGGGATTATCGGTTGACAGTGTCGAGACAACGCATTTTGTGCTAGAGTACGACTATCGTGATCAGTATCATAAGAAAATCATTCTATATTTGGGATCTATTGACACCGAGCAAGAAGTTATAAAGCATCCAAAAATTGAAACATATGCATGGATGTCATATGATAAAGCCTATCAAGCGGTTGCAGGAACCTACTGGGAATCTATCATTGTTTCTGCAGAGCAATGGCTCAATCCAATACCATTACAATAAAGACATTCGTCAGATTAATACGATCTTCCGAATGTCTTTATTGCGATATAGATAAAACCCAAAATATTGACGATAACTGCGATTAATGCCAGCGACTGAAAAAAAGGCAAGGTAAATCCGATTTGATCGTATAGCGTTGGATAGTTCATGTTTAAATTGAAACCAATAAGTGATGTAAGCATGACATAACATGCAGCCGTAACGATACAGTTAAAAACAATGATCAAGATAAGAATGTAACGATTTTTATTGTGAATCATAAGTTCCTCCATTAAATACAGTATAAAATGAGAATGTAGTCTTAGGATGTGAAACTGAACAAAAAAAGCGACATAATAAACTCGTATGACATAGCATTCAATTTGATTAAACAAAGAAATATCCTTATAATTAACCTATGATAACAGATACAATAGTTTCAATCATTACGGCACTTCAAGAAAGTGCTATATCCGTAATTCGGTTGAGTGGTGTTGAGGCAATCGCCCATGCCAATCAACTTTTTTCTCGTGATTTAACAAAGGCAGAATCGCATACTGTGCAATACGGACACATCGTTGATCCTGTCACAAACAATGTCGTGGACGAGGTTTTAGTGAGTGTTTTTAAAGCGCCTAAAACATACACACGAGAAGACGTCGTAGAGATAAGCTGTCATGGTGGTGTATTAGTAACAAAGAAAGTATTAGAACTATGCTTATCGGTAGGTGCTCGTATGGCCGAGCCAGGAGAATTTACCCAACGCGCCTTTTTAAATGGACGAATTGACTTATCACAAGCGGAATCAGTCATGGAATTAATTCAAGCTCCCAATGAATTTGCTCAAGAGATGGCAATTTCCGGAGTTCAAGGAAGTGTTAAAAAGCTGATTGATCCTCTGCTCGAGCGATTGATTCAAATAATTGCAAATATTGAAGTTAATATTGATTATCCTGAATATGATGATGTTCAAGTGCTAACCGAAGATGTAATTTTACCGTTGTCAAAAGAATTCTTATCGGATCTAGATCGTATCTTAAAAGAATCAAAGAGTGGTCGAATCATGAAAGAAGGCGTTAAGACGGTTATCCTTGGGAAACCAAATGTTGGAAAATCAAGTATTCTTAATGTACTCTTAGATGAAGAAAAAGCTATTGTGACGGATATAGCCGGAACAACCCGAGATCTTGTGGAAGGATGGATTCGTCTTGAAAACGTTGCCCTCCATCTTGTGGACACAGCTGGACTTCGAGAAACTGGTGATGTGATCGAGCGTATTGGAATTGAGAAGAGTCGCAAGGCTCTCGAATCCGCAGAGTTAGCAATTCTTGTGTTTGATGCCTCTAAAGAACGGGACCAAGAAGACCAAGAATTACTTGAAGCAACAAAAAATAAAGAACGAATCATCGTCTACAATAAGCAAGACCTCATTCAAAGTCATGATGAAGATGGTGTTTACGTGAGTGCGTTAGATGGGGATGTGGAGGCCTTGAAGGAGGCTATAAACGTTCGTTATGTTGAACATACTCAAGCTTTAAGCAAACCAACACTGTCCAATCAACGCCATATCGCAGCAGTGCAACGCAGTTATTTGGCAATGAAACGTGCGATTGAAGCCTTAGAATTTGGAATGGAACTTGATCTTGTTACGATTGATCTTAATGAATCGTATGTGGAATTAGCTTCCGTTGTAATGGCGAAAGAGGACATCAATGTTTTAGATGAAATCTTTGCTAGATTTTGCCTTGGAAAGTAGGAGTAATATGGAATTAGGATGGATTGACTCACACGCCCACATCGCCAGCGACCCTTTGTTCGAATCATTTGATGAGATTGTGGTCCGCGCACAAGAGATGGGAATTACCAAAATTAATATTATTTGTGGAACATTAGCTGAAATAGAACAGGCACTTTCAAAAGTCGAAGGGAATCCGTTGTTTGATTTATCGGTTGGTGCTCACCCTATGGAACTGAATGCGTTGGATGAATCAGAACTGAAAGCAATGGAAGCGTACTATACGCATCCTCAAGTAGTTTGTGTTGGTGAAATCGGTATTGATTACTATTGGGATGATTCGTATAAGGCCCACCAAGAAGCAATGTTGATTCGCCAAATCGAGTTAGCGAATGAGTATGAACTTCCTGTTGCCATTCATGTTCGTAATGAAAAAGACGGAAGTAGTGCAATTGATGATGTGATTCGTATTTTTAAAGAACATCCTGTAAATCATCATGGTGTCATTCATTGTTATACCGATTCGGTTGAGAATGCGAAAACACTCTTAGATATGGGATTTTATCTCGGATTTGGTGGTGTTGTTACCTTTAAAAATGGCCAAAATGTTCGGGATGCATTAGAAGTTACGCCGATAAACCGAATCCTAACGGAAACAGATTCACCGTACTTAGCACCAGTTCCAATGCGTGGTAAGCAAAATGAACCAGGGTTTGTATCCTATGTTGGAAAACATATGAACAATCACTTTGGAAAAGATATGCGCGAACAACTTCAAGAAAACTATAAACGTCTCTATACAAAGACACAATAAAAAGACTCCATATGGAGTCTTTTGCTTTATAAGCCTATATCATAGACTTGATGTGTACGATGACAACCATCGTGTTAGGAGCAATGGTTGTTGTTATTGCCAAAAGATTGAGAAAAAGGAAGGTCAATTGGCAATACTTTGTTTTAAATTATAGATAATCTGCGGTGTTACGGAGATGGATGCAGTTTTGAACCCTAAAATAACACTACCAAGGGAAGGTTCGAAAACAGGGGCAACAATTTCGACATTCAAGTCGCTTAATGCTTCTTTGAAAGGATCAAGTATAAAGACGCCACTGTTGAAGACACCGCCGGCATAAGAAACACGGACAGTATCTTCGAAATTTAGATTGCTATAAATACTACGAACCAGGCTAGCAAGTTCTATTCCTGCTTCTTCAAATAGCGCTATAGCATAGGGGTCACCGATCTTCGCAAGAACTCCAATATCCGTTGCCAATTGTGCAATAATAGTTCGGTTATCACCATGCTCAATCACAAATTTCTGAATTAAGTCAGAATCTTCCTTAAAGCTATGCTTCTGTTTCATGTATTCATACAGTTCGGTCCGTGGAAGACGGCCATCACTTTGTTTGGTAAATAATTGCATATAATGTTGCGCAATCCATGCAGCACTACCCTCATCACCGCCGAAGGTATAATACCAACCGCCACTTGTATAGCGATTTCCGTTATCATCAATACCTAGACCAATTGAACCGGTACCAGCAATGACACAAATTCCGTGATCATCAGTTAGTGATCCTGCAAGTGCATTATCGGTATCGTTGCCAATAGCATGCGGAATATCAGCCAAAGCACGCGCAATACTTGCTTCAATCAGTTGCATATCTTCAGCAATATTACCGTATCCTGGGCAACCGACAAAACAACCCTTGATTTCATTAAGAGAAATACCGCTATCATGTATCACGTTTTCTAATCCAGCTTTAAGTGTATCGTGAAGCCCTTCTAATCCGACTTGAAGGTAGTGAATTGTTGGGGTGATTAATTCGTGGATTATTGTGCCATCAGTTTGTACTAATGTAAATTTCGTTTTGGTGCCACCACCATCTATTCCAAGAATATACATAGACCGTTGCTCGCTTTCTTTGTTGAACTCATTATGTCATACCAATGGTAAAAAGCGTATGTTTTACTTGTAGAACCTCAAGATACTACAAGTATAATTCAAGATATAACAAAAAAACTATCGGTTGATAGTTTTCAAGTTATTCAAGATACGGGATGATAGTGGAATGTCAGCATATTTGAACGCGAGAATGACACTTCCGATATCCGGCGTAAACACAGGAGCTTGTGTATTTGGGAAAACAGATTTGATGGGGTCGAGGATGAGATTACCACTTTCGAAGACGCCTCCGGCATAAGAAACTCGGACAGACGCATCTGGTTCGAGACAACAAGCTCTAATTATTTGAATAAGTTCAGAGGCTGCTCGTTGAAATATCTCAAGTGCGTACGGATCGCCCGCTTCTGCGAGGGTGTATACAACTTTAGAAAATGCTGCGGTATGGGTCCGTTGATTGTGGAGCTGTATTAAATCAGGATTAACGGCTGCATCTCCAAAATGGTGGGTAAGTGCCTGTACTGCGAATTGAAACATGCTTGATTGGGGGTGGCGTCCATCCATTTGTTTATGAAGTAATGCGATGTAGTGCGAAGCAATCCAATAAGCACTACCTTCATCGCCACCGAATGCGTGATGCCAACCACCACTGATAATGCGTTTTTTACCAAGTACGCCCATGCCAATTGAACCCGTTCCGGCGATGATACATACACCATCATATCCTTGTAGCGCCCCAGCATGAGCATTCTCAATATCATTACCGACTCGGTGCCTAATAGGTCCCATAGCGTGCGCAATGGCATCTCGTATCAAAGCTTCGTCATCTTTAATATCGCCAAATCCGGGACAGCCAATATATGCATAATCGATGAGCGTTTCATGAAGCCCAGTTACTGAAAGAAGGTCGTTAAGACCTTCTCTAATAATATGAGTGATACCATTGAGGCCAACCTGCATATAGTGAATTGTTGGATATGTGTTACGGTAAATGATTTCTCCATACTGATTTGTAAGAATAAACGCTGTTTTGGTGCCACCACCATCAATTCCTAAATAATACATAGGATCCTCCTGTTTTGATTATCGCTTACGAACAATGACCGTAAACTCACTTCGGTTATGGAAAAGTTGACGTGCTGCTTCTATACGAACTGATTTACGTAATTGTGCAAGTGCAAGTAAGACATGGGTATATTGGAAATTTTTCCCCATTTTAATTGTAATAATACCCCATCCATGATCTTCAAGGTGTGATGCAACATTCGCAAAGAGTTCAACACTTAGCTTGGATGACATTTTCATATCATTGACGACCATTGCATACTTGGTATCATGCACTGAATCTAAGAAATGCTGTGCAGTATCTTTGTAGTGGGTAACACCTTTGAGTTTTGCGACACGTGGGTCAAGCTTCGCAGGGTCAACTGCAATAACATGGTATCCACGTTCTTGTAAGACCCAAGTCCAACCACCAGGAGCTGCACCAAGGTCAACAGCAAGCCCGTTAGGGTCTACTGGAATGTTGAAGACATCAAATACTTCGCGAAGTTTAAATTCGGCACGTGAGATAAGTGCAAGATCACGGGAAAAGTGAATCATTCCGCCCGACCATTTTGAAAGTTGGAGTTGTGGCGTGTTATAACCGTAGTAGATTGTCCATTCGTGGAAGTATAGCGAAATGACGCGTTCAGGATTTTTAACATCGAGCGTATAGCCTTGAGCTACTAATTGGTCAGCCCAATCATTACGGAATGCAACAGCCTCTTCACGGAATGCTTTCTCTGAACGGATCTGGATGGCGAATGAATGATTTTTGTCGATATGAGCACGTTCGATTAAATCACCAGCGGTTTCAAACGGTTCTTGGTCGATGATTTCAAATAAATGACGGATGAAGACAATTGGCGTTGTACGGATAACTTCGTTGAGTTTATCAATTGGAAGTTTGCTGTCTAATATTGCTTCGGTCTCCGTCAACCAAGTGAGCGTTCCCATTCCAGGGTGATGCTTAATTTCATAGATTAAATGTGATTGTGCATTTTCGTTACATGTAATGATATATTTCATAAGGTTCCTCAAGGTTTCTATTAACTGCACCCATCATACCATGCCAACGCTCAGATTAAAATTGGGGACAAAAGAAAACTCCACTTTTGTGGAGTTTCGTTAGTGAGTTGTCTTTTTAATGATAATATCACAGACAATTTGGATAATGAAGACAATCACAAGGATAACAATAACGCCAACCCATGTGACATCGGCCATTGAACGTCCATGTCCATACCGAATTACAAACGATGCAAGTCCACCACCACCTACGACGGCCCCAGATGCAGATAAACCGAGAAGACTAATAAGCGTGATTGAGATAGATCTGAAGATGGAGGGAATACTTTCACGTAAATAGACTTTCCAAATGATTTGGAGTCTTGATAAACCCATAGATTGCGCCGCCTCAATCAAACCGCTGTCGACTTCCGAAAGCGAGAGATCTACTTGACGAATGAAGAAGGGCGTACATGCGACAATTAATGGGAAGATAACACCTTCGGCACCAATAATCGTTCCAGAAATGACACGTGTTAGTCCGGTTAAGACGGCAATTAAGATAACAAAGGGAATCGATCGGAACACATTCGTGAAAGCACTAAGAGTTTGATGAACGATTTTATTCTCATAAATCTTTCCAGGCCCTGTAGTGACGAGAATAACTCCGAAAATAAGACCAAGAATGATGGAAAAGAATCCTGACACAGCAAGCATATAAACGGTTTCGATAATACTAATGATAAACTCGTGCCAGTTTGCTGCGACGTTGGGAGCAAGTGATGTAATAACTTCCATTATTTGTAGACCTCAACTTTCGCATCGATGGTTTGTAGATAATCAAGTGCTTCATGACGGCGTTCGCCAGATAAAATCACGACCATGGAACCAATAATGTCATGCTTGATAACTTCAATATTCGCGAAGACAATCGAGGTATCAACATCAAAAACACGACTAATATATGAAATAGTGGAGTCTTTTGTGCTTTCACCGTAGAAATCGATGCGAATCAATTCCTGGTCGTCTGCAAGATTGATGATTTCGGGGTTATCTTGGAAAATTTGATGCAGTTGGTTAATGTTTGTTGTATTTGCAACAAAGTCCTTGGAAATTTGTGCCTGCGGTTTGGAGAAAATGGAGACAACGTCACTAATCTCTTTTACTGATCCACTTTCCATAACTGCGACACGGTCACAAATCTCTTTAATGACATCCATCTCGTGGGTAATTACAACGATTGTAATACCGAGCTTTTGATTCAGTGATTTAAGCAGTGTAAGAATAGTTTTAGTCGTTTGTGGGTCCAACGCACTTGTTGCTTCATCACACAGTAAAATTTTAGGGTCATTGGCGAGGGCACGCGCTATCGCGACACGCTGCTTTTGACCACCAGATAATTGAGAAGGATAGACGTCTTGTTTTTCGGGAATTCCTACAAGTTCAAGTAAGGACTCCGCTTTTGCGTTTTTCTCAGCTTTACTCATTTTAGTATTATGCATTGCAAGCAAAACATTCTCTTTGACAGTGCGTGATGTCATAAGATTAAATTGCTGAAAAATCATCCCAATATCACGACGGTGCTCTAAGATTTCTTTTTGACTTAGATCGGTCATGATGGCTCCATTGACGATGACATCGCCTTGGGTTGGTCTTTCTAATAGATTAATACAGCGTACGAGTGTACTTTTTCCTGCGCCACTGTATCCGATAATACCAAATATTTCACCCGCATCGATTTTGAATGATGCGTCTTTAACGGCATATAAAACACTGTGATTGGTTTGAAATTCTTTTGTTACATTTTTAAATTCAATCATAGGAAGTCCTTTCTAATAATAAAAAGCGCCCATCCATAAGGATGAGCGCGCTCATGTTACCACCTTAATGCGCCTTATCCTCACGAATAAAGCCTTAACAAGTATACGAAATACTTACACGATAACGGGTGATCCGATATGATTTTGGTTTCCCTTGACCATATAGCTCCAAGTCCATTTTCCGTATCCGTTATTTATCTGTTCGCACCTTGTCAGACTCTCTTAGAAACACTTGATACATACTCAACTCTTCGTTGCTTTGATGTAATTATCATGCATCACATAGAAATTGTCAAATTGTAAGCGGTAGTTTTTTCGATTAATATGTATGAGTGGTTCAAAGATATGCGAAGAAGGCACATTGATGTATAATAAGAGTATTAATTAGTGACCGTCAGAAAACGTGGGGTCACATTTCTGGGGAAGGGGGATTCAATGGATATTATCGAAAGACAGCGTCACTATTATAAGGAAGGGCACACGCTTAATCCAACGTGGCGCAAAGAACAATTACGTCGTTTGAAAGATGCCATAAAAGACTACGAGCCTTCCTTATATATAGCGTTTGAAAAAGATCTCGGAAAACATGCTCAGGAAGTCTATCTCACCGAGATTGCAATCGTGTATCGTGAGATAGATCATATGCTTAAGTATCTCCATAAGTATCAACGTCCTAAACGTGTTAGAACACCATGGATACTAATCGGCCGAAATAGTAAAATTTATCACCATCCCCGGGGCAATATCCTTATAATTAGTCCCTTCAACTACCCGTTCCAGCTTGCAATCATGCCTTTAGTAGGAGCAATAGCGGGTGGTAACACAGCAATCATAAAAACATCTGAACTGACACCCCATGTTTCAGCAGTACTTAAAGATATGATTACATCTATTTATGATCCGGCATTTGTCTGTGTCATTGAAGGCGATGTTCATGTCAATCAAGAACTTTTGAAAGCGTCTTATGATTTAATCTTCTTTACGGGAAGTCCCCGTGTTGGGAAAATTGTAATGGAATGCGCTTCCAAGCATCTGACACCTGTTGTATTAGAACTTGGAGGAAAGAGTCCTGCAATTATTTTTGAAGATGCAGATTTGCGGCTTGCAGCACAACGAATTGCCTACGGAAAATTCGTAAATACTGGTCAAACTTGTATCGCTCCAGATTATGTTTTAGTCCATGAAAATATCAAGGAAAAACTCGTCCTATATATTAAGGAAGAGATTTTGAAATTGTATGGTCCAAATCCACGTGAAAATCCTGATTACGGACGGATCGTATCAGAATCTCATGCCCATCGTTTACAGCAAATGATTGACGCAGAAAAAAACAATATTTTGTATGGCGGAATGTATGATGGTCGATATATAGAACCAACATTGATCGACAACGAGATCTATGACGACGAAATATTTGGTCCGATACTTCCAATCAGAAGTTTTCGAACAGAGACAGAAATTATTGCGACCGTTAATATACATCCTAATCCGTTAGCCGTCTATGTTTTCACGAAGACACATCAAGCAATTATTGATGAACTAAGTTTTGGGGGTGGAATGATAAACGATACACTGCTCCACATTACGAACGAAGCATTACCTTTTGGGGGTGTACGCACATCAGGGATCGGAAGCTACCATGGGAAATACAGTTTCAAAACATTTACCCATCAAAAAGCGATTATGAAGTCAGGGAGCTTTCCCTTAACCATGATGATGCCACCTTATTCAAAGTGGTATCATAAATATATTAGAAGATTCTTTTAAGGAGAGAAATTATGAACAAAACAGAATTTATTCAGGATCTTGGGGTTATTGTTGGATCCAAAAATGACATCTACTTTATTATCCAGTATGATGCCAAAAAACGACTTAATACGTTACAAATTAATGTTGGTGATGAAGAAAATGGCGCATTCTTGGATTTTTTGTCCGGATATCGCGATTTTCATCCAGGAATTGGCTCACGCATTGAATTTCAAGGAAATATCAGTCGCCTTTATATACCACTAGATTTTAGTCAGATTGACCAGGAAAATGAGCTCGACCAAATTCTTGAAGCAATTACCTTGGAACTCGCAACACGTCGTTATATTCAACGGTGCGGTGTGAGTGGTCGTACAGATAATCTTGCAATCTATCGTCTTGATAACAATGTTGAAATTCTAAATGCTGAAGTCTACAACCAACGTGTCCGTGATTTCGAAGAAAACCGAAACAGTGGTTCTGAACGTTCACCTCTTGCGTACCTTGGAGCTCTTGGCGGTGTATTGCTGGGGATGGCGCTTTGGGTAATTGTGGGTCTGATTGGCTTTATCGTAGGAATCATTGGAGCAGTTATGATTTTGTCCGGAATCAAGGGATATCAAATGTTTGGTGGTAAGAAATCAAAACAGTCCATTATCATCATTGCAATAATGTCTATTCTTGGAATTATTTTAGCAGAATACATTTCGATAAGTATTTCGTATTATCAAGCAATCGATGGACTGATTCCTTTTCAATACATACTCTTCGATATAATGCCCACACTCATTCAAGATCCAGAAATCATTCGCATCATGCTCTTTGATATTTCGTTTGGAATATTGTTGTCACTACTCTCAACATGGTCACTCATAAAAGAAGAAATTAAATCTGTTGAAAACCCAACAATCTATTACGAAGTTTATCGTGATGTTGATACATCACACCAATTTTAGTTCTTTCACAAGATACTCAATCGAATCTGCGTGAAAGTATGCGACAATAAATACAAAAGGATGGTCACTATGATTCAACATATCAAAGAATTTAATCGCCACTATAACTACCTGTCAGATATTGAAGGATTATATGGCAAACATGGGGGATACTATTTTACTGCGATTCAACTCGATCAAAAAAATATGATCGGATTGACATTCTCAGTAACGGATGTGAATGCAATTTTGCCTGAAATCGAAGCGCTACGAACACAATACGAGAGTATGCCTCATGGCGGGGTTTATGCAGATGGTCCAGAACTAATTGTAGAGCTAAACATGGTAAACATGAATGACTCGCAAGATCTTGTCGATATTGTGGAAGCAATCACGAAAGTGATGCGTAATCATAATTCACAAAACCAATGCTCAATTTCGGGAAGTACAGAGGATATCGGAATCTTCCGAATCGGAACTAAAATGTTTATCCTCAGTGAAGCGGCATATCGTGCCCAAGTTCATACCAACGAAGCACAATACAATCACAAAGAGCCAGCGCCAATCATTCCGTTCCTTGGAGCCCTCGGGGGTATGCTACTGGGTGTAGTGGTATGGATTCTTTTCTCAATGATTCGAATCGTTACAGGACTTGCAGGGTATTTCATCTTGAAATTTGGATTGAATGGCTATGAAAAAATGGGTGGAAGCGTTACAAAACGTGTTGCCAAGATATTAATTGGTCTATCCGTCGTTATGATTGTCTTTGCGCAAATACTCACGTATGCATGGCCCTTGTTCATGAATGGCGTGCCATTCTTCATGTCGTTTAAAATTGTGGTCGCACAGATTTTTAACGGATCTATCGCAACCAATTTTATTATCAATATCGCAATTGGAATTGGATTATCATTGTGGTCAAGTTGGGGGTTAATCAATCACTTACTCAACTTTGCACCGACTTCAACAAAACGCGTCCGACGTAAAAATAACCGTTTGCTCTAAACCAAGGGGTGGTGTAAAATAGAACCACTTAGGGAGTAAACTATGAAAACAAAAGATTTAGCAATACAAGCCATGATCGCTACAGTATATGTAGCAGTATCCTTGGCATTTCAACCATTATCATTTGGAGCCGTTCAAGTTCGATTTGCCGAGCTAACACTCTTACTACTACTGATCAACAATAAACATGCGACCGGAATCATTCTCGGATGTTTCATTACGAATTTGTTCAGTCCACTTGGAATGGCGGATGTAATCTTTGGTACATTAGCAACAGCATTGACATGTTTCTTAATGGCAAAAACAGAAAACGATGTTTTGAAACTGTTATGGGCGGCCATTATTAATGGCGTCATCGTTGGTGCTGAACTCACAATATTATTTGGTGGAGTACCCTTTTTATTCAATCTTGCAACCGTATTCGCAGGAGAAATCATTGCAGTCTTTATTCCAGGAATGTTATTTAAAACAAACATCCGTAATAATAAGGCATTGCAACAATACTTCAATTAATCACATAATTTCACACAATTGCGTTAATTATGACTAAACCCACTAAAACAGTGGGTTTTTTAATACATGTATTTTGATGACTTCACGAAAAAGTAACTTTTATTTGACCGCACGAGTGAGATTTGCTATATTTTCGTGGTCTTTTTCGAAAGGAGACAAATTTAATGAAGAAATACATAATGACTGTGGTTTTATTAGTCATGGTAACAATCATTAGCGGATGCGCCGTTAATGCGGATGCAACACCACAAATAACTTATCCAAAACTGAATGAACTAACTGATACTGATGAGGAACCCTATAGGTTTGAGATTGAAACCGTAACGGAACCTTTAGAAGAACCAGGAATTGAAGAACGTGAAGCAAGTTACGTTGTTGACGGAGGTGCAGAATGGATCTATGCCAAAACTCAAGACGGAACAACTGGAACGAAAACTACAAAATACAAAAATATTTATAACAAAAAAGACGAATTATTATCACGTGTAGAAATTCCCGATGCTGTCGAAATTGCTGACACAACACCAACTGTTTATGAGGGTGGACAAAAAGCACAGGTTGATGCATACTATCGCGCATCACGTATTACCCGTTACGGTGTTGACTGTAATGGCTGTAACATGGGTGCCAATGGGCGTGGATCTACAGCTCTTGGAATTGGTGTAGGACTTGACGAAGTACGTCAAAGTGATGGAACTTGGAAAAAGGGCCTCACCTATGATGGATATTATATTATCGCAACATCTGCAGCGATTCCTTTTGGAACAATTGTAGAAATCTCAAATCACACTGTTAGTGGTGCTGGAATTACACCAGGTGTTCCATTTCAAGCGATTGTAGCTGATCGCGGTGGGGCAATTACTGGAAGTAAGATTGACCTCTATGCAGGAAGTGAACACAACATGCTCATGTCACAAGGTGGTATGCAATCTGCCGATGTTCGCATTGTTGGAATGAACGGAATCTAATTAAAAAATAAACTGGGGGCCTAAGCTCCCAGTTTTCATCATTTTTCAAACATGATATAATATTGGTATGAAGAAACAACGAATCAAAGAGGTTATTGTTGTCGAAGGAAAACATGACCGTGAAAAGATACTCAAATGTATCGATGCAGATATTATTACATCAAGTGGAACCCACATGTCGCAAGAATTTTTGGAGTTATGCAAGAAGATGCATGCTTCTCGCGGTTTAATCGTCTTTACCGATCCGGATGGACCTGGTGAAATGATTCGCCGTCGGATTATTGAAACAGTAGGTACTACAAAACATGCATCCTTGCATGTAATACAAACCAAGAAAAAACAAAAAGTCGGGATTGAGCATGCCGATTGCGAAGATATCCTTGAGGCGCTCGCTAAGGCGGCTACTTTTGACATTTACAATGAATCCATGACGTGGGGTGAATTTATTGATTGCGGCCTTTCAGGCCTCCCAGATAGTCAATTAAAACGGGAAACACTATCTGAAGCTTTACATTTCCCCAAGTCCAATGCAAAAACTACATTTAAGTATCTGAATATGATGAACATAGACGTAGCAACCTGCCGCACTATTTTGAAAGAGAGTAACCTATGAAAACAATTGCTAATTATTCCGTAAGTATGGAGTTGCTAAAACGATACGAACGCCGTGCCAAGAAACACTTTGGTCAAAATTTTATTATTGATCCGTCAATCGTTAAAAACATTGCAGCCCACAGCGGCGAAAAAGGAACAGTCATTGAGATTGGTCCTGGTTTGGGTGCATTGACGCAACAACTTGCTGAACGCTATGACAAAGTCATTGCGTATGAAATTGATCCACATATGGTTGAAATTTTACAAGAAACGCTTGAAGACTACTCCAATATCGAAGTCATTCATCAAGATTTTTTGAAAGCGGATTTAAGTCATTTTACAGAACCTGTAACGGTTTGTGCGAATTTACCGTACTATATTACAACACCGATCCTCTTTAAATTAATGGAATCAGTTCAAATGGTTGCGATGACCATAATGGTCCAAAAAGAAATTTCTGACCGACTCACTGCGCTTCCAAATACAAGAGACTATGCTGCACTTAGTATCCAAATGCAATACTATTTTGATATCAAGACAGTAATGCATGTATCCAAAGAGAGTTTCCATCCACGTCCAAATGTGGAATCAAGTGTTATTAAATTTACACCAACTCATAATACGATGCCTTATGATGAGAAAGCATTCTTTAGTTTTGTAAAAAAATGTTTCCAGTTCCGACGTAAGACACTTACCAATAACTTGAAAACTTTAGAACTTGACGTAAATTATGCTGACGTATTAACAAGCCTGGGAATTAATCCAAGTATTCGTGCCGATGCATTGAGCTTTGATGACTACCTAAGACTTTACGGAGCCTTGTATGCGTAAAAAAGCGTATGCAAAATTAACATTATATTTGCATGCGAAAGATCGAAAGGATGGCGTGCTACATTTTCAAAACATCACGGTGCCAATCGATCTTTTTGATATGGTTTATTTGGATAAGCATGAAACGATGCATATCGAGACGGATAAAACCTATCTCCCTAATGACAAACGAAATACAGTATATAAAACACTCATGATTCTTAAACGAACCTACAAAATAAGTGATAACTTTAAAGTACGTATCGTTAAGAACATTCCAGCACAATCTGGTCTGGGTGGTGGAAGTGCTGATGCTGCAGCTGTTATTCATATGATTAATGATATGTACCAGTTACAGATGAGTGACCAAGCAATGATTGATGTTGCAGCACAAATAGATGAAGATACGCCCTTCTGCCTTTTTAACCGTCCGATGATTGTTGAGGGTGGCGGCGAAATTTTAACGCCGGTAAAACTAGATTTGGATTTATTCTATTTGATTGTGAAACCGGGATTTGGAGTGAGCACAAAATCATTCCTTAAGAAATTTGATAACTTTCAAGATCCTTTAGGTTTTCACCAAGTTCTTGAAGGTATAGAGACGAATAACTATCATCAAATTGTTGACCATACACACAATGATTTTCAACGTGCTGTCATTAAACGGAATGGCCGCCTTCGCAAAGTCATACGTACCCTTAAAGAGGGAGACCTTGAAGGTGTTTGCATGAGTGGTAGTGGAACAACAATTTACGGATTAACGCAAGATTTAAGTAAGGCAATGACTCTATATAATAAAATCGTCTTTGACTACCCATTCGTGAAATATGGCCGAATTGGGAAGTGAAAGACGCTTTCTTATGTTAAAATAAAAATGGAGGGCAATGAATTATGAAAAATGCAATTGTACTAGCAGCGGGTAAAGGAACACGCATGCAGTCAAATAAAAACAAAGTAATGCATGAAATTTTACGCAAACCAATGATTGGGATGCTTGTAGAGAATCTTAAAAAAGTTGATATTGATAAGATTGTAGTTGTTACAGGACATCAAAAAGATGAAATTGAAGCATACTTAGGCGATAGTGTCGACTATGCAGTTCAAGATGAACAAAAAGGAACAGCAGATGCGGTTGCGAAAGCGACACAACTCAAAGACGATTCAGGATCAACCCTTATTCTCTTTGGTGACGCAGCATTAATTCAGCCAGATACATTCACGCAACTCTTTGATGCTCACGAAGGTCATGATTTGACGATAATGAGTGCACAAGTACAAGAGCCGGGAAACTACCGACGTATTATTCGCGATAACCAAGGTCAAATCGATCATATCGTCGACTTTAGAAATCTGACGGACTCAGAGCGCAACATTCAGGAAATTAGTTTGGGAATCTTTTGTGTCAACAACGAACTTCTCTTTAAATATTTACCAGAATTTAAAGATGATACCAATACAGAAGAGATCAATCTAACGCAACTTGTCAAAATAATGAAAACAAATGGTCATAAGATTCAATCATTACGCGCCGAAGATTATCAAGAATTTATGGGTGTTAATGATCGATTCCAACTCAATACCTCAATGCGTTGGTTGCAAGAACGCATCAATGCTCAGCATATGTATAATGGTGTCACAATTATAAGTCCAAGCGATACATATATTGGACCGGATGTTATCATTGAGCCAGATGCGACGATTTATCCAAATACGCATATTTATGGGAAATCAATTATTCGCTCGGGTGCAACAATCTACCCAAATAGTTGGATCGAGAATGCAACCATCGGTGAAAATACTACCATCGATAGTTCTCGAATTACGGATAGCACAGTTGGTGCGCAAACAACAATCGGACCGAATGCCCATATTCGTATGCATTCAGACATCGGAAACAAGGTTCGCATCGGTAATTTTGTCGAAATGAAGAATGTAATCTTCGAAGATTTATCAAGAAGTGCACATTTAACGTATTTAGGCGATGCAAAAGTTGGAAAAGATGTTAATATAGGTTGTGGTGTTGTAACTGCCAACTATGATGGAAAGAATAAATACCGTACTGAAATTGGTTCTGGTAGCTTCATTGGAAGCCATTCTACGCTAATTGCGCCTGTTACAATTGGGGAAAACGCATTGGTTGCCGCGGCAAGTGCTGTTTCGGATGATGTCGAAGATGGAGCAATGGCCATCGCTCGCACACGCCAAGAGACAAAGCCAGGCTATGGAGAGAGATTCAAAAACAAAGAGGGAAAGTAGATTATGATGAGTGAAAAAAACACTGTAGTATTTGCATTATCGTCAAATATTGAATTAGCAGATGAAATCTGTGGACATTTAAATATCAATCGTGGAAAAATTGATGTCCGTCATTTTGCGGACGGAGAAATTCTGATTGAACCGTTGGAGTCGGTACGTGGAAAACACGTATACATTATCCAATCAACATGTGCTCCAGTAAGTGAGACTTACATGGAAGTCTTAATTGCAATCGATGCGTGTCATCGTGCATCGGCAGACGAAATAACAATCGTCATGCCTTATTACGGATATGCTCGTCAAGACCGTAAGGCACGTGCACGTCAACCGATATCTTCAAAATTAATGGCTAATCTGTTAACAACAGCTGGTGCAGACCGCGTTGTAACAATTGATTTACATGCACCTCAAATTCAAGGGTTCTTTGACATCCCTACAGATGACTTAACAGCTGTAGCGATGATTGGACAATACTACCGTGCTAAAGATTTTGCGGACGAAATTGTTGTTGTCTCACCAGATCATGGTGGTGCAACACGTGCTCGTAAATTATCAGATACAATTCCTAATTCAACGATTGCGATTATCGATAAACGTCGTACAAAACCAAACGTTGCGGAAGCAATGAACCTTATTGGTGATGTTAATGGCAAAATTGCTATTGTTATCGATGATATGGTTGATACAGCAGGTTCACTCATGGGTGGAATCGATATGCTTTATGAAAAAGGCGCTAAAGAAGTCTATGCAGCATGTACTCATGGAATTCTTTCAGGACCAGCAGTTGAGCGTATCGCAAACTCACAAATTAAAGAACTACTCATCACAAATACAATTCCACTTCGTGAAGAAGCGAAGCATGTAGAAAAAATCAAACAAATTTCTGTTGGTTATATGCTTGCGAAAGCAATCGAAGCGATCCAAGATCATACTCCTGTAAGTACTTTATTTGACCTATTTAATGACTAATTTAACTTATAAACAAGTTAATGTTGTGATTGTCTTCAATACCGATGAAACGGATGTCCTCATGTGTTTACGCATGAAGAATCCTTATCTCGGGTTGTATAACTTTTTAGGTGGTAAAAAGGAAACACAGGAAACAGATTTAGAGGGTGCCTACCGAGAACTTTATGAAGAATCAGGAATTTAAAAAATAATATTGAATTAAAACCGCTCTTCACAACTCAATATCATCAAGATGGTATCGAGCTCCAAGTATTTTATGGAACTTTACAAGATATGACGATAACATTAGTTCCGGAAAAACACCCATTGCATTGGATAACTATAATTGGCACTGACTTTGCAGATGAAACCAAATTTGCGGGTCAAGGTAATATCAAACATATGATAGAAATTATTCGTGAGTCCAAACAAAAAGAAGGCCTTGTCATTTAGACAAGGCCTTTTATGTGTATTACATACAAGAATATACATTTTTAAAATTGAATGAAGTAAAAGTATGTATGTTGAATGAATACAACGTGTCAGTTATTAGAAAATGAAATCCAATCAAATGAAAAAAGAGACTACAATGTGTAATCTCTCTTTAAATATGTTTGAAGATGGAAAGAATAAATATATGCACTCACATTATGATTCGGGTAATAACTACGCATCATTGCGATGTAACCATCGACTTGTGGCGCATAGCGTTGCCAAAGTGTTGCGGCATCTGCATTATCGCTTTTGAAATCTACAATAACTATTTCTTTATCGCTTTGCGCGAAAAAGTCGATAATACCCTCGCTGTTGGCGTCAATAAACGGAATCTCTTTTTCGATGATTGGCGCAAGATAAAGTTGCTGGGTAAATGGATGTGCGTTGTATGTCATTAGCGGTTGATGGTAACGCGCCTCAATAGACGATAGGTCATCGTGCGTCCATGTACGATTTGGGAGTGCCTCAATCGATTCGTGAAGAATCGTTCCATAGACCATTCCAAATTCGGAGTATTTATCTGGGTCGAGCAGTGTATTCTGTGCAATAAGAACAGGTTCGGGAACCATCTCAAATGTTTTGTCAAAGGATTCATTCTGAACCGTCGTTACTTGGCCTTGTAATTTTTCAGTTCCAATTTCTTCGGCATCGATGACTTTAAGAATCCGTGATGGTGGACTTGCTGCGAAGAGTAGTTCCGTCTTATTGCGATGACCACGTAGCAGTGCACTTGAAAGTGGTTCAGGTTTAAATTCCTTTGTAACATCCACTAAAATGAGGTGTTTCTGTGGTCGGGTGAGTGCGACATAAAGTAAACGCAAAGACTCTTCAAGTTCTTCGTGATCTTGTTTGTATTCAACAATGGTTCGAAGCATGTTCTTTTCTTGTGTGCGATAAGGCATTTGAATATGATTTAAGGCAAGACCAAGGGCATCATCAGTGACAAGCGTGCTTGTATGGTCTCGTACCGTATGTTTGCCAAGTCCCCATAAGAATACAATTGGAAATTGCAGTCCTTTAGACTGGTGAATTGTCATCGATGTAACGACATCAGCATCCTTACTTAGTGGTGATGCTTCGCTGCTTGTGTCATCTTTGAATTCGCGGATGAAGCGGATGAACCCCAGTAGCGTGGGGGTACGCGAAGCCTGATATTGAACGGCTTTTTCAAGTAAAAAATCAACATTAGTTTTATCTTGTAATGATAATTGTGATTGATAGGTGTTACGCATCACAATAATATCTTGAATGATCGAGACGACATCTTTAGTACGCCATGTTCGAATTGCATCATGAATCATAAAGTGTGTTTGAGGGTCCATGATCTTAAGTGCTTCCTTGATGGAAGCATGTCCGGATAGCTTTAAAGCAGCAATCTTATCGTCTGAATATCCGATAAAGACTGATTTTAAAACATAGACAAGATAGAAATCGTGACGGTTTAGCGCATAGTTTAAGATGTGGATAATATCTTGAATAACTTCTGAATTGTAGAAACCACTTCGGTCATCAATGTAATGTGGAATGTTTGCAGCGACGAACGCTTCTTTTAGATACGCTTTGCTTGCGTGGGAGCGCACCAAGATGACCATATCTTTGAAAGCATAGCCCTGCTTGTGGAATTTAATAATTTCCTGGGCAATATAATCGGCTCTCTGTTGGTTAACTGATGCCTCGAAGTAACGATCACCACGCTCGATAATGTGAAATTCTACAGGGTGAGAGTCTTCTGATTGTTGTGGGATTCCGACATTTACATGGTCATGTTCACTATACGATATCCCTAAAGAAAGGTTCATCAACTTATCAAAAACATAGTTGTTGTAATCTACGATATCTTTTTTGGAACGATAATTGAAAGATAAAAACAAATTCTGAGTCGTTGTATCTTTCATTAAGTCTTGCATGATATTCGGTTTTGCACCACGGAATCGATAAATAGATTGTTTAATGTCACCGACACGAAAAATGTTGGTTCCATTAGAGATTAAGCGAATAATTTCATCTTGATACTCATTGGTATCCTGGAACTCGTCTACCATAATCTCTTGATAGCGGGGTTGAATCAACGTTGCGATTTCAAAGTTATTAACAGTAAGAATTTCTAGAGCGAGAGATTCAAAGTCACTAAAGTCGAGACAGTTCTCGGAAATTTTAATGTTATTGTAGGCGCTCATGAAATCTTGAGTCATGTGCAACAAGTTGGCGACATCATCATATTGTTCGTGGAGTAGTGCAAACTGTGCTTCTAAAGGTCGGTGATATTCTAAAATATCATGAATGCTATCACCAAGTTGTTTGCGGGCTTTGGTATAATCTTCATTTTTAGTGTCTGCATGGAGTTTGAAGTTGAAAAGATCTTGGAAGAAGTCATAAAAAAGAATATCGTGATTCTTAACTGCAGTTTCAACATCCAATAACTTTCCAAAAACATCATTAAGCATTGTTGATTGGTCAAAAAACTTTACTTGTTTCTTGTCGTTAGCATCATAGGATGCATCCGCTATTGAAACCAAAGTCTGAATATTTGTCTTGATTGCTTGAATTGCGTGTAAATATTGATGGAAAAAATAATCTTTGAATATAGGTGGTAGTGCGTCAAAGTTATCTGTTTGGTAGAGGTTTAAAGTACGTGCTGCTTCCGCAAGCGGCTCTTTTTTGCTTAGTAACCATGATGCGGTTGTTTGTAGAGCATCTTTTAATCCGTCAAAATCAATCGGATTCGTCGAAAAGATATCCAGTAAACGCTCTGTTGCTTCAGGATTGGTTTGCAACCACCCATCCAAAGTCGCATCTAAAGCGCGATTTTGAAGTAATGTAACCGATGCATCGTCTAAGATGTTTTCAGCACGTTCAGGATTCATACCAATGATATAACCGTAGTTTTTGATAATCGTCAGGCAGAAGGAATGGATGGTTGATATTTGTGCTGTCTCGACGAGTGCGATTTGTTCGGCAATAAATGGTGTTGCATGCGTTTCATACTCTTGATTAAGGGCTGCAAGTAATCGTGTTTTCATTTCCGAAGCAGCAGCCTCCGTAAAGGTCATAGCGCACACTTCATCAATGCGAACGTTATCATGGATGATACGTTTCATTAATCGAGCAATTAACACAGTTGTCTTTCCAGCTCCAGCCGAAGCGGAAACAATAACATTTTGATTCAATGCATCAATGGCAAGCTGTTGTTGCGGGTTAAACGTTGTCATGCGTCATCATCCTTTCTTAGATTAAGGTCTTTATCGACATCAATAGTAATTGCTTCAGGATCTAAGATACCCGATAAGATATGAAACTGAATGGTATCGTAAACATGGTGGAGGAGGGGTCTGATTTTGTCCATATCAAACGGCTTACGCCATAATCCCATACCCATTTTACCCAGACGCAGTCCTCCATAGTAGGCATCCGTTTCGAACATTTCTTCGGGCAAGTCAAACATCCAGCCACTATATTTCTTTTGCTTTTTCCAAAGATCTTCGGGAAGTTCTTCGTTGTAAATAACGCCTTTTGAAATATTATAGGACAGTGGTGCAAGTGAAATATTACTGTTACGAAGTCCAAAGTAAAAGACGCCCAGGACAGATTTACTGAACAATGTTTCGCAAATCATAGCGTACGTTAAAAGTTGGAGTTGCTGTCCCGATTGGACCGAACCTTGACTTAGCGATTGAGCTGTCGATTTATAATCGACGATAAGTGCATGGTTATCGTTCAAATCGATACGATCGATAATACCGCGCAGGTGAATATTCTTGAACAATGAATCGGCCTCAAACCACTTTTCAGTATCGGCGACATCAAAAGTCGACGTTGCAATGGATTCCTTCACAAAATCTATATTCATGGTCATGAGTGCTTCGTTACGCCGTTGAATCATCTTGATTCTATTAGAATTTTGCGGGAACACACGTCCGATTGTATCCCATGCATCATTAGGAAGTTGTTTATGCATTGTTTCCATAATGCGATGATTGATCGTTCCAATAACACGAGGATCAAAGGTAAATTTTTCAGGTTCTCGTAATGCCAACCCGCGTTCTACAAAAAATTGGTAAGGGTTGTTGATATACATTTGGAATGCCGAAATAGATCCAACAATCTTTCCATCCTTTAAATAAATTTGTGGTGCAAGATCAGGACTTAGTGAGCGGAGTGCGGGTGTTCGTTCGCTAATTTGTTTTAATGTCCACGGTTCAAGTTGAATGTTACGATCAGCACAGAAACGTTCAATTGGATAGGAAACTTCAATACCCTTTCCTTCATACGATGACGCATGGTAGGACAATGTGAGGTGCGTGCTGTGTGTGAAGATTATGTTTTGTTGATCTAAAAGATACTGTGTACGAACGTCGAGGCTCGGAAAGTTTTGTATTTGGGCAACGTAGCTTTCGTCCAAAATGCCTGTTCGAGAAGCAATCGCCGGAAATTGCTTCGCACTCAAACCAAGAACATAAAGATGCTGTGGTGCGAGATACGGCAATTCTCGAATATCAATCCATCGAATGACGTGTTGTGTTAATGCACGACTCTGAACACTTTTAAAGTGATTCATAAAGAATAAATGTGTTGAAGCGTCATAGAGATGCATGTGAGATTCTAGGAAAGACTTAATCGGGCGAATGTCAATGCGCGAATTAAGGGCAAGGGTATCGTAGGCAAAGGTTAGGGCGCCAACATAATCTTTGGTTGAAAGATCAAGCAAAAATTGCTGTAACGTAAGTACATCAGATTGAATATGCTCTTGTAGGCGATAGATTTGCGGATAATCAGGATGTGCTTGCGCATGATTAAACGGTTCAAACAACTGTGCGTACGTTAATTCAAAATGTTGAATGTAATAAACAAGGTCATCGATAAACTGTAATTTCAATGGATTCGCTTCAATAAGAGCTAAAACTGATTGAACTGAATTATCTAAAGCAAGAGTAACCATAGCAAGAAATTGTGCTTTCGCAAGATCAAAGCGTTTGTCTGAAAATTTTTGGTGTAAACCATAACGCGCGAGTGTTGCTTCAATCAATGCATGATGAGCATTAAAATTTGGAATTGCAACGACAGCGTCTTTAATGTCTCTTTCGAGAATATCCTGGATGACACTCTCAATTTCAGACCGAATGTTTAAAGCAACTCGAAAGCGGATGGAAGTAGGCTCCATTGGTAAACGTGATGCAAGGGGAATCTCGTGTC
Source organism: Erysipelothrix aquatica (assembly GCF_009828775.2). Lineage (GTDB taxonomy): Bacteria > Bacillota_I > Bacilli_A > Erysipelotrichales > Erysipelotrichaceae > Erysipelothrix > Erysipelothrix aquatica. Next base: position 33,281 of record NZ_WTSY02000005.1, read on the forward strand.
GCGCTAAAAATGCACGATGCGCATGTGAGAGACCTTGATCATATGCGATATATGATTGCGGTCCTATAATCGGTTCAGGAATCATAGTGCGAACAATTGTCATCACCTGTGCAATTTCACGTTGTAATGGTGTCGCTTTGGGTAAATCACTCAAGGATACACCATAGGCATCCATTTCATCCAAAAGAGCCATAAACGATTGAATTGTTTTCGGGTAATTCAAAACGTCGTTTAATTTTGTAAATGTTTGTTTTTTTAAGGCATGATAAATAGCAACTTCAATTGATTTACGGTCCAAAGACGCTTCGCTAAATGCAAAGTTAAAAGGACGAACTTGTACACCAAGTGCGAACTCGCGACCTTCTAAAAGTGCCTTTCGATAATCATCAACAAGATGAGAAGCAGTAATATAGGTTTGTCTCATAAATGCCTCCTTATACACCATTATAAATCATAATCACATTCGAGTGTGACACACTTTCATTTCTTTTGAGAATGTGCCAAAATAAGAGTACATGGGGGGAAATATATAAATGAGTCTGTACACTACTTTGAAGGAAATAAAAGATTTCCGCGTAGGTGCTAAAGACTGTGCTTTCAACGGATATGTAGAAGATTATCTGAACCGGGACAATGTACAATTTAGCGACACGCTGGAGGGCATTTTGGAAATAGATTCTGAAGTGCGTGTGATTGAGGCATTTAGTGTTTTTATTAATAAAGAAGTGATTGCCAATAAAATTATAAGTTACAAAGATATTCATAAAATTCCAAAGTGGTATATTAAAGCACCGCTTATACTATATACAGAAATAGAAGGTCGCGAGTTTGCTATGATTTTGGTCGATCGTAACTATTATGAAGCAAAAGGTATTTTCTTCAGTTTGACTGAGCGCGATGCATTGCTGGAGCCGTTTGTTGATAATGTTATGGTGATGGATACGTCCGATTCAGAACGAATCGTAGCCTTGTATACGTTGCTGTTTGAGGGAAAGGCACGATGCTCAGTGCTCCAGCGAGAGCAGGACCGACGCTACTTTACAACACCGCAAGAATTATTGGTACAAAGTCATGCGAAGAGCCAAAGCATTAAAGAAACTCTCGAACTAAGTTTTGAAAATGATCCGAAAGGACGTGCACAACGGATTCACGATGCAATCGCATCCTGGTATCTCATAAAAAAAATGGTCTACGTTCAATATATGATAGACCGCGAAACCTTAATCAATGAAAATGAAAATGATATTAAGAAGCACCGTCAGAGTGCTAAACAAATGAGTTCAAGCATTGAATTCAAACCATTTAGTGAAATGTGGAGGCAATAGACATGAAATTGGTATCTTGGAATGTGAATGGATTACGAGCAGTAATGGGAAAAGATTTTGTAGGTATTTTTGAAAGTTTAGATACAGATGTGTTGTGTCTTCAAGAAACGAAAATGCAGGCAGGTCAATTGGACTATCATCCTGAGGGCTATCACGCATACTATAATTATGCGGTGAAAAAAGGGTACTCAGGAACTGCTGTATATTCGCGCCAAGAGCCACTATCGGTCAAATATGGCATTGGAATTTCTGAGCACGATCAAGAGGGTCGTGTCATAACATGCGAATTTGATGCGTTCTACTTAGTGTGTGTATATACCCCAAACAGTCAGCAAGAACTAAAACGTTTAGAATATCGTATGAAGTGGGAAGATGACTTCCGTGCATTTATTACGACACTAGAAGCAGATAAACCAGTTGTTATATGTGGTGACCTCAACGTTGCGCACAAAGAAATCGATCTCAAAAATCCAAGTACAAACCGGAAAAATCCTGGTTTTTCAGATGAAGAACGTGGGCAATTTACGAATTTGTTGGATGCAGGTTACCTTGATTCATTCCGTCATGTCCACGGAGATGTCACAGATCGCTACTCGTGGTGGAGCTACCGTGCAGCAGCGCGGAGTCGAAATGTAGGGTGGCGGATTGATTATTTTGTTGTTTCAGAGCGCTTGCGTGATGCGATTGTAGGTGCGGATATCTATGATCAAGTTGTTGGAAGTGATCACTGTCCGGTCATGTTAGAACTTCAAGTCTAGAGTAGGATTCTACTCTTTTTTTATAATAAGTACAGAAAATGACAAGCCTTTCTATTTATGTTATACTTTAACGCGTGTACTAGAAAAGAAGTAGGAAAATAAATGACATTTTTAGAATTAGGATTATCAGAGGAAGTCGCTCGCGCGATAACGGAAAAAGGATATGAAAATCCAACCGATATTCAACAGCAAGCACTCCCTATTTTATTAAATGGTCATGATTTATTAGCGCAATCTCAAACAGGAACAGGTAAAACTGCGGCGTTTGGATTACCAATCGTGACTGCAGTTGAACATGTAGATAAACAAACACAAGCTTTGATCTTATGTCCAACACGCGAACTAAGTATGCAAGTTGCCGAAGAAATTCGTAGCTTTGCTAAATACAAAAAACTTAGTGTCGTAAGTATATACGGAGGCGCACCAATTGACCGTCAAATTAAAGATTTGAAACGTGGTGCAGATATTGTGGTAGCAACACCGGGACGTTTGATGGATCATATCCGTCGTCGTACGATTCGCTTAAATCACACAACAAGAATTGTTTTAGACGAAGCCGATGAAATGCTGAACATGGGTTTTGTTGATGATATTCGTGAAATTTTCGAATATCTTCCTGAAGAACGTCAAATGGCTTTCTTCTCTGCAACAATGCCTAAAGAAATTATTCGTTTAAGTGATGATTTCTTAGTTGAGCCAGAACGTATTGCATTATCACGCAATAACCTAACGGTCTCACGCATCGAGCAACGTTACTATACAGTTGAATCAAACCAAAAAATTAGTTTAGTAACACAATTACTACAAATTCACGACGCAAACGGAATCATGATCTTCTGTAATACGAAGAAAATGGTTGACGAGCTCACAACAGAATTAAATAAAGCTGGATTCCCCGCTTTAGGATTACATGGTGACATGAAACAAGAAATGCGAAGCATGGTTATGGGACGCTTCAAGCGAGGCATGGTTAAAGTGCTTATCGCGACAGATGTTGCAGCTCGAGGAATCGACGTTGACAGCATGGATGTTGTTATTAACTATGATGTACCGCAAGAACTTGAATACTATGTACACCGTATTGGACGTACTGGACGTGCGGGTAAAGAAGGATTGGCAATTACACTTGTAACACGCCGTCAACGCTACGCAATTCGTCAAATCGAACGTCTTTCAAATTCAGAAATTAAAGAAACACCACTTCCTACTAAAGAACAACTTAACGCAGTATTGGTGCAAAAACTTGCAGCTGATATTCGCCAATGGTCATCGGCAGAACGTGGTAAACTCTTTGATATAGCATATGAAGGTCTTTCAAAAGAAGGCTTCACACAAGAAGAAATCATTATTGCATTCATCAACAAATCTGTTGCAGAAAATAACTTAGCAGCAATTAAAGGTGAAGCAGCAAGCAAACGTGTTCAAAACCGTGACCAATTCTCAAAAATCGCATTAACAATTGGAGGACGCCAAGGTATTTCGGCATCACACCTTGTTAGTGCAATTGCAACAGCTACAGGAATTCGTGGAAAAGATATCGGACGCATCATAATTGACGATACTGTTTCCACAGTTGAAGTTCCTCGTGAACATGCAGCCTCAATAATGGAAGACTTGAAAAAAGTAACCATTAAAGGCAAAAACTTCGATACGGAGATGTTAGAGGTTGAAGCAATTCGTGAACCACGTCGTCGTGACCGTGGCGGAGATTCTCGCCGTCGTGATGGTGGTGGAGGCCGTGACCGCGGAAACCGTGGTGGCGATCGCCGTCGTCGTGGGTCAGATTCAGACTCCAAACAAGCACGCTCACGTCGTTACGACAATGACCGTCGTAAAGACCGCGGAAAATAGTAAAATCAAAACTCATAGGTTCACTATGAGTTTTTTTGTGGAAGTAATTCAGCGCATATTTATGAATACATGGTATGATGTGCATAAGTGACAAAAGGGGGAAGTACTGTGGAGAAAAAACATCATAAAAAGTACAACAAGTATCTCGAACATCAAATTTATAACTTGATTCGCCAAGATGAACATTCTACACTCGCGAACGTTGTGGATGCCTTCTTAATGATTGTTGTCTTAGTGAGTGTTGTCGTTGCGTTTATCAGCACATTTGATTTACCAACCCATTACACAACAGCGATCAATACTATGGAAATGGTGTTTGTCGTACTCTTCACGTTAGAATACGCCGTGCGACTTTGGACTGCTGATTTAATGTATCCAGAACTATCACCCACAAAAGCACGACTAAAATATGCAAAGAGTGGTATGGCAATTGTTGATCTATTGTCGATTTTACCATTCTACATGCCAATGTTTGGGCTCAGTGCGGGAGCAATGCGCGGCATCAAATTGCTTCGATTGTTACGTGTGTTCAAGATTAATCGCTATACGTCATCATTAAGTTTAATTGGAAACGTCCTCAAAACACGAGCATCACAATTGTTATCATCGATAGTAATTATACTTTTGCTAATGTTTATTGCTTCAATGTTAATGTATGACATTGAACATCAAGCTCAACCCGATAAATTCAAAAACGCATTTTCGGCGATGTGGTGGGCAATGTCAACAATTACAACTGTGGGATATGGCGACATCTATCCAATTACAACGGCAGGGCGAATCTTAAGTGCAATTATTACCTTTTTAGGAATTGGTTTAACGGCCATTCCGACTGGTATTGTATCCGCTGGATTTATCGAACAGTCACGAAAACTAGAAGCGCAAAAAGCACCAAAACTTAAAGTCGAACCACACCATAAATATTGTCCATGTTGTGGTCAACAGTTACCTGATAGTGACGAATCGACTGTAATTGATAATCTATAAAAGAGAATGTTTGGTATTTGGCGACCGCTTGTGAAAAGTGAATTAGAGACAATGAATGAAATCTGAGATTTTATGAACGGGAATTGAAAGTGCACATTGAATACGATGTGTATGAAAGCACTTAAAAATACCTTAGTAAATATTATGTATTTTTTCACAAGTTAGTAAAAAAAATGATGTAACTTGTGAAAAGTATGGGTATAACCTAACAATCTCAATAATATGAATTGACCGAATAAACATAAAATTCGTACAATGGAAGAGCAGACACGGGAGGAATATGCAATGAAAAAATTAGTTGCTTTATTATTAGTTGGCCTTCTTGTATTAACAGGATGTGGCGCATCAAAGCCAAAAGGGCAAGATGTAAAAATTGGAACTGCAGTTACTGTTAAGGCAAAAGCCGCAGCACCAGAAGGGGACAAAAAAGGAAACTTCGAAACAAACGTATACTACGGAACAGTTGTATTGAAAGATGACAAAATTGCTCAAGTGCAAATTGACGTTGCTCAAAACAAACAAGCGTACAACGCAGACAACTCAATTGAACCATTCAAATTTGACGGTTCAAAGAAAGTTTTAGGCGATGAATACGGAATGGTCAAAGCAAGTAAAATCGGTCAAGAATGGTACAAACAAATGGAAAATCTTGAAACTTGGATGACAGGAAAAACAGTTGCTGAAGTATTGGCAATGGAAACAGTAGAAAAAGATGCAGCTCACCCAGCTGTACCTGCAAATGCAGATTTAACATCATCAGTTTCAATTGATGTTTCAAACTACTTAGAAATTGTAAAATTAGCAGTTGAAAATGCAGTTGACGTAAAGAATGCAGCAACAGTAGGAAATGTTTCATTCACAACAGGCGCAGCTGACAAACTTGACCTAACAACAACAGTAGCAGCAACAGCATACGACCCAAATGGAAAAGTTGTGTACTCATTCATCGATGCAGCACAAGTTACCGGAAAAGTTGAAAACGGTGTTGCTACATTGAACGAAGAAGTTCAACGTACAAAAGGTCAGAAAAAAGATGAATATGGTATGAAGATTGCAAGTTCAATCGGGAAAGAATGGTACGAACAAGTTGCAGCATTTAACGAATATGTTATCGGAAAAACACCAGAAGAAGTCAAAAAAGGTGCAGATGCAGATCTTAAATCATCAGTAACAATGGGTAAAACACCATTATTATCACCAATTGAAGTTAACAACGAAAAAGCTATCGCAATCGTTAAATAATTATAAAAAACAAGCCTTCGGGCTTGTTTTTACGTGTAGATGATTTTTGAATTAAATCCAGGGATTTACATAAATCGCTTATTACTCTAAAAAAAGCTCCGTATGGAGCTTTTAATTTTTCTCAGGTGCAGGATATGTTACACCTTTAGTATCGACAGTAATTGATGCGATAACATTATCACTGTCTGTTGTTGGACGATCACTTCGATCACGATCCAATGCAGCAATTTTATCGACAACTTCTAAGCCGCTAGTGACCATACCGAATGCAGCATAGTCTTTGTCTAGGTGTGGTGAATCTTTATGCATGATGAAGAATTGTGAACCTGCAGAGTTTGGATCTTGCGCACGTGCCATTGAAAGCACTCCACGATTGTGTTTTAAATCATTTGGGAAGCCATTGTTTGCGAATTCCCCTTTGATACCATAACCCGGTCCACCCATTCCAGTTCCATCAGGGTCTCCCCCTTGAATCATAAATCCCGGAATTACCCGGTGGAAAATAACGCCATCATAAAAGCCACTACTTGCCAACGTGATAAAGTTGTTGACGGTATTTGGAGCAACCTCAGGATACAATTCAGCGGTGATGACATCGCCATTAGTCATTGTAATTGTAGCAACTGGATTGGTCTCTTTACTATAATTAGTTTTTGTTTCGGTTTCTTTTTTTGTTTCTGGTGGTGAAACAGGTTCTTCTTTGGGTTTGGATGAACACCCCACCAACAAAATGCCGAGAATCAGCAATACACTCAGTTTTTTCATACATGTCTCCTCTTTGTACATCTTAGTCATTATAGCATTCTCAATGTGATAAAGCGGTTAAAAATTTGTGGAGGAGGACGTGAATCCCTCGGTAGTTAGCGTAAAACAGGTATCAAAAATGGCTGCCATCAATCCACGATCGTGTGTAATGCAAAAAATTGCTCCAGGAAATGCTTCAAGCATTCCGGTGACTTCCTTTTGCGTGTCTGGACTGAGGTTGCGCGTTGGTTCGTCAAGAATTAAGAGTTGGGGTGATTGATTCATAGCATGGAGCAAGGCAACCTTTGTGCGTTGTCCTCCCGATAGTTTATGCAAGGGAAGTGTCATTTCTTCACGCGAAAAACGCAAGTGTGAGAGTGCATTTCGTGTTGATTCAAGGGCATCACGCATGCCACTGGGTGCGCAATGATCCAAAGGACTTAACGATAAATCCAAGTTTTTCCAAATATCTTGATACACGACTTGATATGTAATTGAGGAAGTTGCGAGCGATTCGATCCATAAATTAATGAATGTAGATTTTCCAATTCCATTCGAACCTGTGCAAGCAATCTTACTGGTGCTCGTCATCGAAAAATGAATGGGCGTAGCTATCATCGGGTGAGACACATCCACATCGACAAGATGACGCTGTGAAATCGGTGCGACAGTATCAAGTACAAAAGTACTTGGCGACTCGACAGTACGCTGTTCGATATGTGGCTGTTTATCATAACGTGCCTTTTGGGCCTTAAGATTCTTCATTTTCTTTTGAAGTCCTGGGTCTGCCCGATTGACGTTTTGCAATTGATGTCCTACTTTTTGATACTGTTGCTGCCACGTATCAAGTTGTCTTTTGTGTTCACGTTCTTGACTTGCGACAATTTGGTTATGATGGGCAATTTTTCGTTGGCGAATATCCCAATAATCTGCGTACGATCCTTCAAAGAGTGTGATTTGTTGCGTGGTCTTTTTGTTGAGTAACTCAAAGTGGATAATACGATTTGCAGTATGAGTGATGAGTGTAACGTCATGCGATACAAAGAGAATCGGCGCATCTTGTTCTAGCATCCAAGCTTCGAGCCATTGCAAGGTATCGACATCGAGATTATTGGTAGGTTCATCAAGAACGTAAACATCGACATCTTCGAGCATGAGTTTGACCAACTGTAACTTGACACGCTCACCACCACTTAAGGTGGCAAGTGTACGGTCAAAATCTTCTTCCGTAAGATTGGGTAAAAGTTTATGAAATAGTTTGAGAAATACGGCGTAACGATCCCACTGATTATTTAATGCGAATTCGAGTACACTGAGATCAAGATCGCCCAGTGATACATCTTGGGATACGTAGCCAAAAACAAGATTTGGTTGTGATATTGACCGTTGGATTTCAAGATCCATTACATCAGGGTGCTGGATAAGTGTTTTTAAAAAGACACTCTTGCCATTGCCTTCTTCACCGATGAGAGCGATGCGGTCATGTTGATTTACAGACATAGAAAAAGACGTGACAAGTTCACGTCCTTCTTTTGTCTTAGTGTTGAGACTAAAAGTAAACATTAGAAAACTCCTCCTTATTAAATATTTGATTTTAAATAATAAGAAATTGTCCCAATTGATTCACCAGTTTAGCGATGTGCTACCTCTCTAGTCAAAATAAGTGTACAAGTGGATAACGAAAAAGTCAAATCTCATACTTTTTGTTTCAACTTACGTAAATTGTTCGTACGCTTAATCTTCTTAAGTGCAGTGCGATTGGCACTGTAGGTTTTCTCGGCAGAGTTTTCATTTCCAGGGATATAGAACTCAGTATCTTTAAGTTCATTGGGCAAGTACTGGATTTTATTCCATAAATCGGCACGATCATAATCGTACATATCAATCGGATCGACCCCGACAGCATTCAAGCGCAAATATTTAGGAACTTGGTACGCGGTATTACGAACTGTATCTAAGGCACGATCAATGCCATGTTCGGCACTCTTGGATTTTGGGGATAAGGCGCACTCAATAACGACGACACTTAACGGAATCCGTGCTTCTGGAAAACCGATTCTGCGTGCGGCAGCAACTGCTTCAGCGACACGTGCACATAATGCAGGATTAGCTAGACCGATATCTTCGTAGGCAATCGTAATCAAGCGGCGTTCAATGGAATCAAAATCCCCGACTTGGATTAACTTAGCGAGATAATATAAGGCACCATCAACATCGCTTCCACGAATCGACTTTTGGAAGGCGCTTAAAGTATCGTAGTAATTATCAGAATCTTTATCCATTGAAATATTCATGGATAAAGAAAGTGCGTTAAGATGCTGTGCTGTGAGGTCTGTATCTAATGTTGATTTGGTCAGAATTTCCAAGGCGTTTAAAGCATAACGAGCATCACCGTTTGCGCTTTTAGCGATGGTTGCAATGACATCATCATCAATCGATTTATCCGGATAATGCTTGAAAGCACGTTTAAGAACAGCTTCTAAATGCGTGGTATCAATCGGATTAAATTCGAATAAGTGAACACGTGAACGGATTGCTGGATTAATCGAAAAATAAGGATTGGCGGTTGTTGCTCCAATCATCGTAATGAGCCCACTTTCAATATGAGGTAAAAGGACATCTTGTTTGTCTTTGTTGAGGCGGTGGACTTCGTCAATAATCACAACAAGTCCTTGACTCATCTCGGCCTCAACAAATAACTGATCTAATTTTTTCTTATTATCAGTGACCGCATTGAAAAGTCGAAACGGACGTCCTAAAGTGTTTGCGATTGCCATCGCTGTAGTGGTCTTTCCAGTGCCCGGAGGACCGAAAAAAATCATGGATGGAATTTCTTTGTTGGTGACAAGATTGCGTAAAATTTGACCTTCCCCGAGTAAGTGGTCTTGGCCGGCAATTTCATCAATAGTTTGTGGTCTCACAGTATGTGCTAAAGGTTTATTCATACAAATCTCCTTGTATATATTGTATCATGATTCATGTAAAATAAGGCATAGAGGTGACACCATGAAAATAGTAATTCAGAAAGTTAAAGAAGCAAAAGTTATTGTTGATTCGGAAAGTGTTGGAGCGATTCAAGAGGGCTTTATGTTACTGGTAGGGATTGAAGTCGATGATGACGAACGTGATATCCAAAAAGCAGCGGATAAAATTGCGCAAATTCGCCTTTTTGAAGATACCGACGGTAAGATGAACCGGAGCATTCAAGATGTCGGTGGAAAAATTCTATCAATCTCACAGTTTACACTTGCAGCCGATGCCCGCAAAGGAAATCGCCCCAGTTTTATTGGTGCAATGCGTCCAGAGTTGGCAAATGAATATTTTGAACAGTTTAATGCGAAACTTAGAGCGCATGGGATTGAGGTTCAAACAGGCAAGTTTCAACACCATATGAACGTCATATTAGACAATGATGGACCGGTTACCGTGATTCTAACGATCAAAGATGGTAAGGTCATTTAAGGTGTGATATTATTATGGGTGGAAATCGCTAAGGAGGGATAAGTATGAGTACACGTCTTGATGGTTTGCATGTTTCGAAAGAAATTCGAAAACAAATTGCACAAGAAGTTTCTGAGATTACGATGCTAGGAAACCGCGCCCCATCACTTTCAGTTATCTTGGTAGGGAACGATCCAGCTTCTGAAACCTATGTAAATTCGAAAATGAAGCAAGCGAGTGCAGTTGGGATGATTTCCAATACCATTCGCCTAGAAGAAAATACGTCTGAAGATGATGTACTACGTCATATCCATGCCTTAAACGATGATGCAGATGTAGATGGAATTCTCGTCCAACTGCCATTACCAAAACATATCAATGAAGACATAATTGTGGATGCCATCAGCCCACGTAAAGATGTTGATGGACTTCATCCACTTAATGTTGGCCTATTGGAAATTAAACGCCCTCAGTTCGTTTCGTGTACACCCAAAGGGATTATGCGCTTATTGAACTGGTATCATATTGATGTAACAGGCAAACGAGCGCTTGTCATTGGGCGAAGTCGTCTTGTGGGGAAACCCATTGCGACACTCCTAACCCATGCAAATGCAACAGTTACCCTAGCACATTCTCGCACTCAAAATCTCGATGCGTTGATTCAAGATAGTGACATTGTAGTTGTAGCGATTGGGCAACCAAACTTCATTAAGGCATCTCAAGTTCAATCACATCAAGTATTGGTGGATGTTGGAATTCATCGTATTGATGGCAAGATTGTGGGAGATGTTGATCCAAAAGCATATGAAAAAGTTGCTTATGCGACACCAGTACCGAAAGGTGTTGGTCCGATGACTATCGCAAGTTTATTGGAAAACACACTGCAAGCATACCGTGCGCATCATGCGCAATAATAAGGAGACCCTATGATTAAAAAAGAATATGGCCTTGGTGATATCGTTCAGATGAAAAAAGACCATCCCTGTAAAAAATCACAATACTTCAAAATTACACGTATGGGTGCGGATATTAAAATAAAATGTGAAGGCTGTGGTGCTGTCATCATGATGGAACGCCACGAATTTGAAAAGAAACTCAAAAAAATAATTGAAAGAAATGAGGCATAAATATGGCATTAACAGCAGGAATTGTTGGTTTACCAAACGTTGGAAAATCAACACTATTTAACGCAATTACAAAATCACAAGTTGAAGCAGCGAACTATCCGTTTGCGACAATTGAACCCAACGTGGGTGTCGTTAAAGTAAACGACAAACGCTTGGAAGATATTCGAAGTAAAATTGAATCTGAAAAAATTATTCCAACAACATTTGAATTTACTGATATTGCAGGACTTGTAAAGGGTGCATCAAAAGGGGAAGGTTTAGGAAACCAGTTCCTTTCAAACATTCGTGAAGTGGATGCAATCGCGCACGTCGTTCGTTGCTTTGCAAATCCAGATATCGTGCATGAACACGGGGTTGTCGGAGATCCAATCTCTGATATCGAAATTATAGAAATTGAATTGATGCTTGCCGATTTACAATCAGTTGAAAATCGATTAAATCGTGTCGGCCGTAAAGCGAAATCAAACGATAAAGATGCACAGAACGAACTTAAAGTTCTTGATAAGTGTAAAGCAGTGCTTGAAGACAACCGTCCGCTTTCTGATTTGTCACTAACCGATGATGAAATGAAGTTAATTCGTACATTCCACTTTCTAACGATCAAACCTGTAATCTATGTTGCGAACGTTGATGAAGATAGTATCGCAAATGTTGAAGAAAATGAAATGTATCAAAAAGTTAAAGCATATGCTGAGGCACGAGATAGTCGTGTTGTTACTGTATGTGCAAAAGTAGAAGAAGACTTGTCAAGTCTTGCGGATGAAGAACGAGATGAGTTCTTAAGTGAACTTGGTGTCGAAGAGAGTGGTCTTGACGTTTTAGTACGAAACGTCTACGATATTCTAAGCTTGCGCACTTTCTTTACAGCAGGTCCGAAAGAAATTCGTGCTTGGACATTTACTGAAGGCATGAAGGCACCACAATGTGCTGGAGTAATCCATACTGATTTTGAAAAAGGATTTATTCGTGCGGAAGTCTACCATGTTAATGATCTTGTGGAACTCGGTTCCGAACAAGTCGTTAAAGAAGCTGGGAAACTACGTTCGGAAGGTAAAGAGTATGTCATGAAAGATGGCGATATTGTCCATTTCCGCTTTAATAACTAAACTTAACAAAAAATTCACCAAATATCGCAAGTCATTGACTTGTGATATTTTTCTTTGTGTTATAATAAACGTAATAAGAGGGGAGAATACTTATGAAATTAGTACTCGCAATTGTATCAAACGATGATAGTTCATCTGTTTCAACAGCGCTAAACAAAGAGAATTTCCAAGTAACACGTCTTGCAACGACAGGAGGATTCCTACGAGCAGGTAACACAACTCTAATTATTGGTTGTGATGATGATCGTGTTGATTCTTGTTTAGAGATTATCGGTCGTGAAGGTAAAAAACGCACCGAAGTGGTTCCTTCCACAGCATCTTATGACATCGGACGCTATGCCTCATTCCCAGTTGAAGTTCAAGTGGGTGGTGCAACAGTATTTGTTGTAGATGTCGAAGCATTCCACAAACTATAATCAAGTACCGCTGCGGCGGTACTTTTATTTAAGGAGACGTTATGAAAGCATTATTATTAAAAATGATTGAGGACCGGATGGATGAAATGATTGCAATCCGTCGGCATCTCCATCAATTTCCAGAACTATCATTCGCAGAAGTTGAGACAGCAGCATACATTAAAAACTTCTATGCGGGAAAACCTGTACAAATAGATACGATTTCAGAGCGTCACGGTTTTGTAGTTACGATTAACCCAGGAAAATCAGAACGCGTCCTCGCATTGCGAGCAGACTTTGACGCCTTGCCAATGCAAGAGTTAGTCGAGAGTTCGTTTAAGTCTCAACATGATGGTATTATGCATGCGTGTGGTCATGATTTACATACAGCAGCTCTTATGATCGCTGCTGATAGCCTCATCACGCTACGTGACCAGTTACCGATTACTATCAAGATTATTCATCAACATGCCGAAGAAACACCTCCAGGGGGTGCTGTAGATTTCATGAATTCCGGACTTCTTGATGACGTAACTCGTATTTACGGAGCACATGTTATGCCTGATGAAAAGCTCGGAACCATCCGCTATGCGAAGGCATCAATGATGGCCGGTAATGCCGCAATCACAGTTGATATTACTGGTTTAGGTGGTCATGGGGCATCGCCACATCTAGCGAATGATGCCATTGTTGCTGCAAGTCAATTTGTTGTAGCGAGCCAAAGCATTGTGTCTCGCCGTATTGATCCTCAAAAACCAGCCGTAATTACCATCGGATCGTTTGAAGGGAAAGGCGCTGATAACGTCATCCAGGAGCATGTTCATCTTGCTTTAAGCACGCGTTATTTCGAGGAAAGTGTTGAAAAATCTCTTGAATCAGAACTTGAAGCACTGTGTCATGGTATTGCCGCTATGTACAAGGTAGAGGTCCAAATGAATCATTTAGGAGGATACCCAGCACTTGTAAATCATCCTGAAGTGGTATCGAAGATAATTCCAGTTCTTAAAAAAGCAGCCTTTCTTGATACGGTTGAAGCAATTGAACCTGTACCATTCTCAGAAGATTTCGCAACGTATTTAAAAAAAATTCCAGGTGCGTTTCTATTTGTAGGATCGTCGGCAACGCCATCTCCATATTTTTTACATAATCCTAAATTTGAAGCTGATGAACGGGTATTGATAATGCTTGCGCAAACGATGATTGAACTAACAATTGCTTATATCAATGAGCCATAACACATGAAACTTTGTGTATTAAGGTGATAAAATCACAACATAACGAATAAAAAACAAACAAAAAAGGAGCGAAAGCTCCTCTTATTTATTATAAATGCGTTTGTGGTGTTTGATTTCTTTAAGATAGAATGGTGATGTTTCGTGGGTTGTATCCAAGATTTGGTGGGAACCATCTTTAATTAACGATACATTATACATCACTTCATAGGCATGAATCGATAGGCGTTTGCGGGCATCAATCATGGTTTGATGATCTGAAACAAGTTGGTCTTTGTAACCGTCCTCAAGAACACCACTGAAGAATTCTCCAACGGCTCCTGAACCGTAACTAAACAATCCAATTCGCGAACCTGCGGCTAATGACCCTTTTTCCAGTAATGAAATAAGACTCAAATAGAGCGAACCTGTGTAAATATTTCCAACCGTTCGGTTGTAGTAAGTAGCGTAATTAAAATTCTCAAACAGATCGGGGCGAGTATCTATATCTGCGACCATACGTAGTGATTTAAGTCCTAGTTTGGTATACGGAATATGGAATGTCAATGCGCTGAAATCATCAAGTGTGCGACCTGTATTCTCCATATAGCGATTAAATGTTGCTTCAAAGAAGCGTTGATATTGTTCGTTCGAATACTGCCCATCGACAAATGCATAATCGCTGTAATTTGGACGCCAGAAATCCAAAATATCATCGGTAAAATATGCGGCATCATTATCCAAACTCATAATGCGTGGATTTGCAGCAATTAAAATTGCAACAGCACCGGCACCTTGTGTCGGTTCACCACCTGAATTTAAGCCGTATTTGGAAATATCTGATGCGATAATCAGAGCCTTTTTGGTAGGGTTTAGTGCAATATGACCTTTTGCAAGTTGAATTCCTGCCGTTGCAGCATAACAAGCTTGTTTCATTTCGATTGCACGAGCATAGGGGTTAATACCCAATAAATGGTGGATTGCAGTCGCACCTGCTTTTGACTGGTCGGTGCCACTTTCGGTACCTAAGATAACCAAGTCGATTGCTTCTAAATCTTCTTCAGATAAGATTCCAACGGCGGCATTCGCAGCCATGGTTATGGTATCTTGTGTGATAGGAGGCATTGCCATTCTATCTTGTCCAAGTCCAATGGTATACTTGTTCACGTCAGCGTTACGCGCTGTAGCTAAATCGGCCATATCCAGAAAATATTCTGGAGAATAGAACCCGATTTTATCAATACCTATTTTCATAAAGTACTCCTTTTAATAGTAAAACTATTATACGGAGATTTGCCCAAATAGGCAAAGAATACGAAAAGTTTTGTTTTTGGATTAAACAAAAGGTATAATATACAGGCTAACACTATAAAACAAAAAGGAGTGATCTATTTGCGCGACGTAGTAATTGTAGGCGCGGCCCGTACTGCTATTGGGAAATTTGGGGGAAGCCTCATTGGAACCACAGCCGTAGAAATCGGGACTGCCGTAATAAAAGAAGCGATGAATCGTGCACGAATCAAGCCGGAAGACGTTGATTATGTTGTTATGGGAAACGTGATTCAGTCGGGGTTGGGCCAAAACCCAGCGCGACAAGCATCCGTTCATGCGGGAATTCCATACAGCACACCAGCGATGACAATCAATGAAATGTGCGGTTCTGGGATGAAGTCAATTCATCTTGGAATGCAGTCAATTTTGCTGGGAGAAAGTGATATTGCAGTTGTGGGAGGTTTTGAAAACCTATCACAGGCCCCACATATTGTAAAAAACGGTCGATTCGGTTCGAAAATGCGGAATCTTGAAACACAGGACACGATAACAGTTGATGGATTTACGGATGCCTTTACACAAGAATTAATGGGAATGACAGCAGAGCATGTTGCGGATCAATTCAATGTGACCCGCGAAGACCAAGATGCATTTGCATTGGAATCTCAACTTCGTGCAAGCAAAGCACAACGCGAAGGTATCTTTAAAGCAGAAATTGTACCTGTAGAAACAAAAAAAGGGATTTTTGAGGAAGATGAATACATTCGTCATAACTCAACACTTGAAGGACTTCAGAAATTAAAACCAAGTTTTCGTGAGGGTGGTTCTGTAACTGCAGGAAATGCATCTGGAGTTAATGATGGAGCAGCTGCGTTGGTTATTATGAGCCGAGAAAAAGCAGAAGCTATGAATCTTGAAATTCTGGCAACTATTAATGGGTTTGCGGAAATTGGTATGGATCCTTCAATTATGGGATATGCACCCTATCTTGCGGTTTCAAAACTCGTTGAAAAAACAAAGATTGATTTAAACAGTGTTGATCGTTTTGAATTAAACGAAGCATTTGCCGCACAGTCATTAGCGGTTATTCGTGATTTAAACATTGATGCTAATAAAGTTAATGTGAACGGTGGTGCAATCTCTTTGGGGCATCCAATTGGAGCTTCTGGAGCACGTATTATGGTTACACTTATCTATGAAATGCTTCGATCCGACTCAAAACGCGGTGTTGCATCACTATGTATTGGTGGTGGAATGGGCGTTGCGATGCTGTTGGACCGTTAAAACAATCAATAAGAAAAGGTTGGTACAATGTTGAAGTTGTAAACTAAAAGTAGACATGTAAAAAAAACATGTCTACTTTTTCTGTGTAATAATTATATTTATATAGGAGGATTTCTTATGGGAAGACCCAAGGGTGGTAAAAATAGAAAATGGACTTACGAAGATCGAGCACACGTAATATCTTTATATTTGGATGAACACTTGAGTATGCCTCAAATCGCAAATAAAAAGGATATTCCGTTGGGCACTGTTCGGGGGTGGATATATAGATTCCTTGAAAAAGGTGAAGAGGGTCTAGTCAATCAGAAGAAAACAGGTAACCAATTTGCTGCTCTACATTCGAGTAAGTCACTTACAGAAGTCGAACGCTTAGAATTAGAAATATTGAGGCGTGACATAGAGATCGAACGGTTAAAAAAAGGGTATTTAGTGAAAGGAGTTGGTGCAAACAAGGAGTTCGTTACTTCAAAAGACTGGAATATGAAATAGCATATAATTTATCAAATCAATACCCTATTACATTTATTCTATCAATCATGAACATCAATCGGTCGGGCTACTATAAATGGCTCAGAAGAAAAGGTACTTATAATAGATATGAAGCCAATCGCAAAATTCTAAATTTTTGTATTAGCGACTGTCATCATCGTTATCCAAGCTATGGGTATCATGATATTGCTTCAGTCGTTCGAAAAAATAATGAATTGGATTTTTATTTTTCAGATAATCTCGTTCATAAATGCTGCAAACAACTAAGTATAAAATCAAAAGCAAAACATTATCAATATAAGAAATCCGGCGATGAAAGTCTCATTTATCCAAATATAGTGAAGAATAATTGGGATGCATCTGAACCACTCGAGATTATTGTGTCAGATATGACTCACATAAGAAATAAAGGCGTTAACTACGAGTGGACACTCATGATAGATACTTTTAATAATGAGATTATTAGCTCTGCTCTGTCACGTACGGCAGGCGACCCAAAGCCATATTATAAATGTTTAGATGATCTTCTTAAGCTTATAGAGAAACATAAAAAGACAACTCCCACGATACTTCACACAGATCAAGGAGCTGTCTATCACTCTAAAGCATACTTTAAAGCTCATGAAAATTATAACATAAAAAGATCAATGTCGCGTTCCGGAACACCTACAGATAATCCAATTATTGAATCTTTAAATCGATGGATTAAAGCAGAAATGGCATGTGACTTCCAATACTGGAAAATTAATGACTTTGAAAATTTCATTGAGAAATATGTAGAATACTTCAACAACGAAAGACCAGCATATTGTCTTAATTATAAAACCCCTATCCAATATAAATTGGATAAGGGCTTCTAGTTTTTATGTCTGTCTACTTTTGTTTGACAACTTCACAATGTATCAATCTTTTTGTTTTCGTTGAAATATACAAACATATCACGTGAAAATACAAGGTAAACCATGTAAAAGCACATACTTAAATTGTAGGGAAAACACAGAACGTGATATAATAAATGCAATGTTTTTGAAAAGAGGTAAAAATATGGAAAGAGTTCGAGTTAGATATGCACCAAGCCCAACTGGGTTTTTACATATCGGAAACGCGCGTACAGCGTTGTTTGACTATTTAATTGCAAAACACTATGGGGGAGATTTCGTATTACGTATCGAAGATACAGATGTAGAACGTAATGTTGAAGGTGGCGAAGCGTCACAAACATATTTCTTAAATTGGTTAGGGATTGAAGCAGATGAGTCTCCTGATAAACCCAACCCGAAATATGCGCCATACCGTCAAATGGAACGTTTGGATATCTATCGAGAATATACAGAAAAACTACTTGAAAGTGGACATGCATATAAATGCTACTGTACTTCAGAAGAACTCGAAGAAGACTATAATCGTCAAAAAGCAGCTGGATATGCATCAACACGATACAATCAAAAATGCTTACATCTTGATGCAACTACGAAAGCTGCTTATGAAGCTGAAGGACGCCAACATTCAATTCGTCTCCATGTTCCAGAAGATCAAACGTACACGTTTGACGACATGGTACGTGGTGAAATCACTTTTGAATCTAAGGATATTGGTGACTGGGTAATCGTTAAATCAAATGGGATTCCAACGTATAACTTTGCTGTTGTAATTGATGATCACTTGATGGAAATATCACATGTATTCCGTGGCGAAGAGCATATTTCGAATACACCAAAACAAATGATGATTTTTGAGATGTTCAATTGGGAAATTCCACGATATGGTCACATGACACTTATCGTTAACGAGAACGGCAAAAAACTCTCAAAACGTGATAACTCAGTGATGCAGTTTATCAGTCAATATAAAGATCAAGGATATCTTCCAGAAGCAATGTTTAACTTTATGGCACTTCTTGGATGGTCACCAAAAGGTGAGAAGGAACTCTTCACCAAAGAAGAATTAATTGCTGAATTTGATGAATCCCGTTTATCAAAAGCACCGTCTATGTTTGATGTCACCAAATTAACATGGATGAATCACCAATACCTAAAAGAAAAATCAGATGCTGAATGGCTTGAATTTGTGAGACCTTATGCTGCTGCAAGTCATGATCTTGCATCAAAAGATGAAGCATGGGTCGAGAAACTCTTGTTACTCTATAAAGACCAAACGCAATATGGTTCAGAAATTGGAAGTTTGATTGATAGTTTCTTCAATGAGCCAGTTATTACAGAAGCTGAAGAAGAAGTGCTTTCATGGGAAACAACTAAAACAGTGGCTGCATCATTCTTGAAAAACCTACCAGAAGCGTGGTCAGTTGAAGCACTTAAAGAAGCATTTAACGCAACTAAAAAAGAAACTGAACTTAAAGGAAAACCATTATTTATGGGCCTTCGTGTCAGTGCTACCCATCAATCACACGGACCTGATCTCATGAGTGCGTTATACTTAACAGGTTATGATGTGGTTAAAAAACGTTTAGAAACTTATGTCAACGCTTAATAAACGCTGTGCTGAACAGAAAGTGATGCGTGACACGGTTCACGGGTATATCCATGTAAATTACCAAGTAATCTGGGATCTGATTAACGCACCAGAATTCCAACGACTCCGTCGAATCCACCAATTGGGCGGTACCTACATGGTTTATCATACTGCGGAACACTCACGGTTTTCTCACTCATTAGGAGTCTATGAAGTCGTACGCCAAATGATTGAAAAAGTTAGTGGTCTGAAAGAAAGTCTGTCCGAAGAAGAGCAAATTGCCCTTCTTTGTGCAGGGCTTTTGCATGATGTTGGCCATGGTCCTTTTTCGCATGCGTTTGAATCCGTAACCTCGGTTCACCATGAAACATTCACAGATCGAATTATCCGTGAGCCGTCTGAAATTAATCGGATTTTAAAACAGGCGAGTCCTGATCTACCGGACATTGTGAGTGATATTATTGCGCATCGCCATGAACGAACATTATTAACACAGATTATTTCAAGTCAACTTGATGCCGATCGTATGGATTATCTATTGCGTGATTCATACTTCACAGGCGTTAGTTATGGAGAATTTGACCTACAACGAATTCTTCGAACTATGAAGTTGGAAGGCGATCGTATCGTCATGAAAGAAAGTGGCATTCATGCGGTTGAAGATTACATCATGGCGCGGTATCAAATGTACTGGCAAGTTTATCTTCACCCTGCATCACGAAGTTTTGAAGGAATTTTACTTTCAATCTTCTTAAGAATGCGTGATTTGATGACAACCAATCCAGAATTATTGGATTGCGTTGCGTTCTTCAAGCCATTTTTGAATAATACAGAAATATCACTTGAAGACCATTTCAAACTTGATGAGCCAGCGGTTACCCATGGTTTCACTGTGCTTACAGACAGTGATGATCCAATTTTAAAAGACTTAGCGTTACGTCTTTTAAATCGAGTTCTCTTTCAATATGAAGATTTAACGGGAACGAACCAACTTGAAAAAATTCGTCGGGCAACGACACAGAATGGATATGATGCGAGTTATTATGTTGTTGAGGATTTCACAACACAGACCTTGTATCAAAAGCCATATCGCAAAGAAGACACAAATTCAGGAATTTATGTATCGATCAAAGGTGACCTCGTTGAGTTATCTGAAGCATCATCGATTGTAAGGGGATTTGTGCAAGGGGAAGATAAAGAAGATCGAAAGGTTTTCTATCCAAAGGAGATTGTATATGAATAGTCAAACATACATCACAATTCGTGAAAATATTATGAACGCACTACCCAAAAATACTGTAACGTTCTTATTTAGTGGTAAAGGTGTGCGCAAATCAGCAGATGCACAGTATCCATTTCAAGCAAACCGTAATTTCTACTATGCAACAGGGATTCAAGAACCAGAGGCTGTAGTTGTATTTGATAAGACTACCCAAGATGTGACGTTGTTCCTTCGCGAAATTGATCCTAATATGGAAAAATGGGTCGGTCACTACATGACTGAAGAAGAGGCACAACTCATTTCTGGAATTGAAGATATTCGATACTTCGATGAATTTGATGCTTTTGTAAATTCGGTCATGGAACGAGACGTACAAATCGGTCTGGATTTTGATCACGATACAATAACAGAAGAATTCCACGGTTCTGGTTTGGCATTTGTGGATTTTGTGAGTGAAGATCGCGTTGTTAATATCTTTGAAGAACTTGTTAGACTACGAATGGTCAAACTTCCAGAAGAAGTTGAAGCGATTAAGCATGCACTTGTTGTTACAAATGATGCCATCATGGGTGCTCTTGAAGAAGTGAAACCAGGAAATAATGAAAATGATGTTGCCGCTCGTTTCTACTATGAAGGTATGAAGCAACACGGTGACTTGATGTTTGATACGATTTTAGCCGGAGGAAAAAATGCAACAGTCCTCCACTATATCGAAAATAATCAAGAACTATTAGATGGAGACCTTGTCTTATTCGATTTAGGAATCCGTGTTAATGGCTATGGTGGAGATATTTCTCGAACATTCCCAATCAACGGTAAATTTACAGATCGTCAACGTGATGTTTATCAAGTTGTCTTGGATACGTTCCATGCAGTTAATGAAGCAATTCGTCCAGGCATTAGCATTAAAACATTGAATGATCTTGCAAAAGAGTATCTTGCTGAGGGATGTATCCAATTGGGGCTCATAGAAGACCCTCAAGACGTCTCACGTTACTACTATCACGGTATTGGACACTCATTGGGGTTAGATACTCACGATGTCTGGATTGACCGTGAGGAGCCGCTCCAAGCTGGTAATGTTATCACCAATGAACCAGGCCTTTACATCGCTGAAGAAGGCATCGGAATCCGTATTGAAACAGATGTCTTGGTAACTGAAGAAAGCAACGAAGATCTTGCCCCACAAATAATCCGTGAGGTTTCAGATATCGAAGCTTACTTCGAAAGCAAACAATAAGAAATGTGAATTCTGTATGAAAGTGCAACGATATCCGTGCACTTTCATTTTTTTTTGTTAAAATGTATTGACATTGTACCGTATTTTCATATAATGCAATGGTAAATAAGTAAGGGGGCAATCTATCCGTTTTGAAAATTACAGTTATACAAAAATCACGAGAAGCGAATGCAAAGACAGTTGATGAAAACGCAACATTACAAGATTTAGGTGTGTACAAGCGTATTAGTTATGTCGAAAAAAATGGCGCAGTTGTGATACTCGACATTACGGACCATGAAATTTCGCTCAAACGCCAAGACAGTTGGCTAACACAAGGTCTATTTCGCCGAGATGAATCGACAGAAATGCTCGTTAAAAACGAACATGGAACAATTGTATTTGATGTAAGTGTAGATGAAATGAAGATTGACAACAATGTATTTTATATTAGGTATCATTTAGACCAAGAAGGTCAGCGTGTTGACACACTTGAGTTTGAATGTTGGTGGGAACCGGAGGTATAACATTATGGCATCTAAATCGTTAAGCGATATTGCATTTGATAAATTACAAAAGAAAAAGAAAGAAACTACTTTCCAAAAATTATGGGCAGAAGTTTCAGAAGAAGTTAAGCTACCCGAAGAAGCAGCTAAAAGAAAAGTTGCATCGTTTTACAATGCGTTAATGATGGACTCACGTTTCATCTCGTTAGAGGGAAACAAATGGGACCTTCGTGAACGTCATACCCTTGAAAGTTTACAAATTGACCCGGATCTTCTTGATGGTTATGATGACTATGAAGAAGAGTTTGAAGATTACCCAATTGAACTCAGCGTTTCAGACGACGAGTAATTAATACAATAACCCAAACCTGCATTTTAGCGAATGCAGGTTTTTAAACCCTAAGTGTAAATTTTCCGCTATATAAGTGGCTTTTTGTAGTGTCTCGATTTTTATGGTTGAATACCCATAACGAGTTTGATAGAATAATAAAGGGCAGTAGGCTTCCAGCGATGGGAGCTTTTTTATTTTTTAGAAGGAGATAATATGACAACAAAATATATTTTTGTCACTGGTGGTGTTGTATCAGGTATCGGTAAAGGTATCATTGCAGCATCAGTAGGACGTTTACTTAAAAACCGTGGTATGAAAGTGTTTATGCAAAAGTTTGATCCGTACATTAACGTTGATCCAGGAACCATGTCACCATACCAACATGGCGAGGTTTTTGTAACCCGTGATGGTGCCGAAACAGACTTAGACCTTGGGCATTATGAACGATTTATCGATGAGGAATTAACACGTAATGCAAGCATTACAACTGGACGTGTATACCAAAACGTTATTAATAAAGAACGTCGTGGTGATTATAATGGTGCGACTGTACAAGTTATTCCACATATTACAGATGAAATTAAAAATAAAATTTATGCAGCGGCTGAAGAGTCTGGTGCAGATGTTGTAATCACCGAAATTGGAGGAACTGTAGGAGATATTGAATCACTCCCATTCCTTGAAGCGGTTCGTCAAGTTCATGCCGAAAATGCTACTGAAGATGTTGTCTTTATCCACACAACTTTAATCCCAAAAGTACCTGCGAGTTCAGAGTACAAAACGAAGCCTACTCAACACAGCTTTAAAGAGCTAATGTCACATGGAATCAAAGCAAACATTATTGTTACACGTTGTGATGAGCCACTTACAAGCGATATGAAAAACAAAATTGCACTTTTCTGCGATGTTCGCGAGAATGCCATTATCGAATCACGTAATGTTGAAAATTTATACGAATTACCATTGATGTTCCAAAAACAAGGACTTGATGAGTATATTGTTCATAAGTTTGGCATTACTGATTTACCACAAGCAGATATGACAGAATGGAATGAAATGATTGATCGCGCATCACATCTTCAAGACGATGTCAAAATTGCGTTGGTTGGTAAATATGTTGAATTAAAAGATGCATATCTTTCAGTTGCAGAATCATTAATGCATGCAGGATATGAAGTAAGCAGTCGCGTTAATATTGACTGGATTGATTCAACAACAATCACTGAGGAAAATAAAGACGATATGCTTGCGAAGTATGATGGTATTTTAGTTCCGGGTGGATTTGGTGAACGTGGAGTTGAAGGAAAAATTACAGCTGCTCGTTTTGCGCGTGAGAACAATGTACCGTACTTCGGGATTTGTTTAGGAATGCAAATTGCGATGATTGAATTTGGCCGTAATGTTTTAGGTATGGATGGTGCCCATACTACGGAAATTAATCCAGATACAAAATTCCCAATTATCGATATTATGGAAGATCAAATTCATAAAACAAACCTTGGTGGAACGTTGCGTTTGGGTGATTATCCTTGTGAATTGCAAGAAGGTACCAAAGCACGTGAACTTTATGGATCAGATGTTATTTTCGAACGTCACCGCCATCGCTATGAATTTAATAACAAATACCGTGAACAATTTGAAAAAGCAGGTGTCGTATTTAGTGGCTTGAGTCCTGACGGGCAATTAGTTGAAGTTGTAGAGTTGAAAGACCATATTCACTTTGTTGCTTCACAATATCACCCTGAATTTAAGTCAAGACCGAACCGTTCGCATCCTTTATTCAAAGGATTTGTGGCAGCCTCTTTGCAAAATTCTAAAAAGAGAGTAAAATAGAAGAGAAATTAGGAGGAAGCATAACTATGGCATTAGTTTCAGCAAAAGAAATTCTGGAAAACGCACGTGATGGACATTACGCGGTTCCAGCAATCAATATCAACAACTTAGAGTGGACAAAAGCAGTTCTCTCAACAGCACAAGAAATGAACTCACCAATCTTGGTTGCAGTTTCAGAAGGTGCTGGAAAATATATGACAGGTTACAAAACTGTTGTAGGTATGGTTAAAGGTATGATGGAAGAAATGAACATTACTGTTCCTGTTGCATTACACTTAGACCACGGTAGCTTTGAAGGTGCTAAAGAAGCGCTTGCTGCTGGATTTACATCTGTAATGTTCGATGGATCACACTTAGCAATCGATGAAAACTTGGAAAAAACTCGTGAAATCGTTGCAATCGCTCATGCACAAGGTGCATCAGTTGAAGCAGAAGTTGGATCAATCGGTGGAGAAGAAGACGGAATCATCGGTACAGGTGAATTAGCTGATCCTCAAGAATGTAAAACAATGGCTGACACAGGCATTGACTTCTTAGCAGCTGGTATCGGAAATATCCACGGTAAATATCCAGAAAACTGGGTAGGATTAAGCTTCGAAACATTAGATGCAATTAAACAAGCTACAGGAAGCATTCCTTTAGTATTACACGGTGGTTCAGGAATCCCTGAAGACCAAATCAAAAAAGCTATCGATTTAGGTGTTTCAAAAATCAACGTTAACACAGAATTACAATTAGTTAACGCTGCAGCACTTCGCGACTTCATCGTTGCTGGTAAAGACCTTGAAGGTAAAAACTACGATCCTCGTAAACTTTTAGCTCCAGGATTTGAAGCAATGAAAGAAGCTGTTAAAGAAAAAATCGAAATCTTCGGTTCAGCTAACAAAGCTTAATTGAACTTCTAAAGAAATCGCTTCGGCGGTTTCTTTTTTTATGCGTAAGAAGGAATAAATTCACGTAAGTAACAACAAATATCGAAAAAAGAATGTAAGATACCTCAAAAAGACAGTCTTGTGATGAAAACATCTTGATTAAAGTGCGCCGCATGGATAAGATATCAAAGGAAAGTTTTTTGGAGGAGAATATGTATTCAATGGAAGAAACAGTTCAAAAAGTAACTGAACTGGGCCGTAAAAAAGTTGATAAACCATTTATGGCGAAAATAATTTTAGGTTTTTTGGCAGGGGCACTAGTTGCGTTCGCCTACTTAACCTACATTATCGTGACAGCACGTATCCCGGGATTAGTTGGGGTATTAATAGGTGCTTCAATTTTCCCAGTTGGAATCATTGTGATTCTAGTAGCTGGAGGAGAACTGATTACATCAAATATGACAATTGTTTCCACTGCGCTCTTTAACAAAGAAGTGTCAATTAAAGAACTCTTAGGAAACTGGGCAGTTGTAACGCTTGGGAACTTCTTAGGTTCATTATTTGTGGTTTTAGTTGGTGTACAAATTCTAGGTATGCTTAACCCGTATGTGGATCAGCTGCATACGATTGCGGAAGGAAAAATGCACTATACTGCATTTCAAATCTTTATCTCAGGCGTGATGTGTAACTGGTTTGTTGGGTTCGCATCGTGGATGAGCGTTGGGGTTAAAGATATGAGTGCTAAAATCTTCTGTATTTGGTTCCCGGTTATGTTGTTTGCATTACTTGGATTCCAACATAGTGTTGCGAACATTTTCTTGCTCCTTGCAAGTAATGTAATGGGTGGTGTATCAATTGGAGGGTTTATCTTCAACTTTACATTCGCATATCTTGGTAATATTATCGGTGGTGGTGTCTTAGTGGGTCTTGCTTACACACTTGCAGCGCGCCATAAGCCAGTAAAATAAGAGTCTTCACAAAAGACTCTTTTTATATGCGGTGCTTAGACTATAATTGTTTGACCATTTGGGGTATAATTACTATGACTAAAGGAGTTGTACAAATGGTAGAAATTATTAAAATCGAAGGTGGAAAACGTCTAAACGGAAAAGTAACAATTGGTGGGGCAAAGAATGCAACGGTCGCTTTAATACCTGCAGCAATCTTAGCGGATAACAGTGATGTCAATATCTATGGGGTTCCAAACATTTCAGATGTTGAATCATTGACTGAGATTCTTGAATCATTGGGAGTATCAGTTGAATCTCCGGAGTCTGGCCATTATAAAATTAACACTTCAAATATGAAAAATGTTGACTTGGATATTGATGCAGTCACACGCTTACGTGCATCGTATTACTTTATGGGAGCATTGCTTGGCAAGTTTAAATCAGTGCGAATGATTATGCCAGGGGGATGCTATTTAGGACCACGTCCATTTGACTTACATTTAAAAGGATTTGAGGCTTTGGGAGCAACGGTTGATTATTCTCAAGGATACTACACGATAAAAGCAGACCATCTTGTTGGTGCTAAAATCTATCTTGATTTTGCATCAGTGGGAGCGACAATTAATATCATGCTTGCGGCTGTATTAGCGGAAGGTCGAACAGTGATTGAAAATGCTGCGAAAGAACCAGAAATTATTGATCTCGCAAACTTTTTGACTAAAATGGGTGCAAACATTCGTGGTGCAGGTACTAATGAAATCACCATTGAAGGTGTTACTTCATTGAGTGGAAAACCTCATGATATTATCCCTGATCGTATTGAAGCTGGGACTTACATTATTATGGCAGCTGCAATGGCTGATGATGTGACCATTGAAAACATTATCCCATTACATGTCGAAGCGTTGACGTCTAAATTAATTGAGATGGGAGTCAATATGGAAATTGGTGTTGATTCAATTCGTATCTTGAAATCAGAAGAGTTGAAGGCTGTAGATTTTACGACGCAAACGTATCCAGGCTTTGCTACAGATCTTCAACAACCAATGACAACGCTGCTGACGCGTGCGGAAGGGGCTTCAACCGTTAAAGAAACAATCTATGCGGAACGTTTCAAACATACGGCAGAACTCCAACGTATGGGTGCTACAATTAGCGTAGGGACTGCACAGGCAACCATTACAGGTGTTACACCATTATTTGGTAATAAAGTAACAGCGACTGACTTACGAGCTGGAGCATCATTGGTAATTGCCGGTCTGATGGCAGATGGTATTACTGAAATTCATGATATTTATCACATTGATCGTGGCTATGATGAAATTGATAGTAAACTCAAAGCATTGGGCGCTAAATTCTGGCGAGAAACAATCTAAAACTAATTTTTGACCCTACATTCAACGATGAATGTAGGTTTTTTTATGCTTGAATGGAAGTAACAAAACCGATAGGGCGTGTAATACGACCACTAAACCATAGAAGATTGAAGACTAAATAAAACTATGCAAGGATGGTGATGTCATAATTCGACTAGGAGGTAAAATAATGAAACAATCTACAAATAAGTTATTGTTGTTTTTAATCTTACTGATGCTCTGCACAAGTTCTATATGTGCAGCATGGAGTCCACTTATATGGGTTAGTGTACCACGTTTTGGGAAATGGTCAGAGACATCCCGCGGCGTACAAAAAGATAATTATGCGCATACTGCGTGGATTCAAAAAAATACCCAATCAATTGCCATGAATATTTATGCAGACCTAGTTAGTCCTGTAACGGGAACGCGTTCGGTCACAGACTACATATTGTTAGATGGAACTAGACAAACTCTGTACTATAATGAATCATTTGGAGGGTTGGGAAGTTACCATATGGGAAGAATATCGTCGGAAAATTGGGAGCCACTTCCAAACCAAGTTAGCTATTGGTTCTACCCGTAGATTACACGGAGTATATCAATGAAAATGGAGATTAAGCCAATGAGATTCAAACTCATCAAGATTGGATGTATCCTTGTTCTTATAAATGCTGTTAGTTTTAACGTAAGTTTTTGGACGTCTTCGCTGAGTCCGCACCCCGGAAATGGTCCATTTCAATACGTTGTGCTGCAGGAAAGTGCGACAACTGTTTTGTACCCATTAATAATGTGGGTCACGATCGGGATTGCTTTGTATCCTATCTATGGAATATTTCATTCTCAAGCGGTATCGAGTATGGCAATACGAATGGGGTGGGAGCATCTGTATCGACGTAGTATCGTAAAGATATTTATGAGTGCGTGTATCATTCGTTTTTTAACTGAACTTCTAAACATCGCGGCAGTACATTGGTGGAACCCATTTACAGTGGAACCGTTTCAGATTGAATCACTATGGACGATGTCAGAATTGATTAATCATGCGAATATAGGTATTGTTTTGGCACATTGGATACTTGCGTCGGTAGGGACTGGGATTTACGTTGTATTTGTATTCCTAATGGCAGATTACATTCGCAATGCGTATGTCTATATTTTTGTACCAATAATTCAAAAATTCTTGAGTATATTTATATACATTGCAGCTTTTACATCTATGGTTACGATGATCCCTAACATCGGTGAGAGAACACCGATGAAAGCAATATTATCGAGCATTATGCCATCCTCAATCTTATCGCCGGGGACACACTATGGGTATGTGCTTCAAAGTTTCCTATCAGCTGCGGCACTCTATGGTGTTTTGTCGTACATTCTCTATCACTTTACATTGAAACGGAGAAGCTTCAATGGGTAAATCATGGATTAAAATAAAAAAATCACGATACCTTGTTATCTACATGTGTGCAGTGTCCTATTCGATGTATACCCTTTACCCCCACATCAGTACGACTTTGAAAGTGGAAGAAAAACTAAAAGTAGAAAGCTTTATTATGAGTTCCAATATTATTCCTATGTTAGTGACAACAACGTTTTTCATTTACCTCATCCACAACGCACGTCTGATTAAACGAATGCGTGATTCTATTCAAATTCGAATCGGGAAGGATGCTTTGGATCGGTCGTTACGGGTACAAGCAGTTGTAGATACGATGCTATATTGCGTCGCTGGATTTGGCCCACTTATCATAATTGGTTGGGATGGAATATATGAGAAACAACTTGTATTTATATTCTTAGGCTGGATTGCGATTAGTATGTTTTTATGGTGCCTTATCATTAACGTTTCTATATCTTTCAAAGGGATTGTATCAGGAATAGTGATTACGATTCCTATTGTGATGAGTCTAATGCTTCATTATTCGAATATTAATGTAAAAGTTGTTGAGTTTTTGTCCGGTATTAGATTGACATAAGAAAGGAAATTCAATGAAAAAAAGTGTAGCAGTTAGGTCTTTGAAAAAATCATTTAAAGGAATGATCGTATTAGATGGGTTAAGTTTAGAGGTGAAAAAAGGAGCGCTGATTCATATTCGAGGTGGTAATGGGTCTGGGAAATCAACACTTTTGAAGCTCATTGCAAAACTTATTGAACCTGATTCGGGAAGTGTTTATGTAGAAAAGACGCAAAAAATTGGTGGTCTGATTGAAAATCCAATGTTCATTGAACATGAGACTGCTTTATTCAACTTACAATTTTTGGCTGAATTAACGGGAACGTTTGATTGGGAAAAAACCCGAGATCTTATGCAACAGTTTGATCTCGAAATATCAAACAAAAAACCTGTCAAGAGTTACAGTTTAGGAATGCGTCAAAAACTTGGAATCATACAAGCAATCATGGAAAATCAAGACTTGATACTGCTAGATGAGCCTACTCGCGGTTTGGATCGAAAAAGCGTAGCGGTGTTTAATGAAATCATTGAGTCGCTACGAGATGCGAAAAAGACTTGTATAATTTGTGCCCATGATGGCGTATCAAATATTCATTTTGATGCCGTGTATGAGTTAGAATATGGGGAAATTCGTGAGATATAAGTTTAGTAAATATAAATCATATTTGCTCGTTCTTTCGATTAGTCTCTATACGCTATTCTCGTCAGAAGTTGCACGGCAATTTCAGTTGCTTAATTTTGGGATTTCCGAATTACCAATTGACACACTTGTGATACTTTGTGCAATTTTGTTCGTAGGGTTATGCTATGCGGATACGGTGTATCAGTATGTCCAAATGGAACTATCCCTAAAGATTAGATTGAATGAAGAGGCGTATTTAGCTCTAATCTTTCGAAGAAGTATAAAAACCATGGCCGTCTTAATCGTTCTCCAACTAATTTTAAATGAATTGGTGATGACAACATTAATGTTAGTGAGAACTGTATTAATGCATACTTTGTACTATGCGACTTTCATGATACTAATATGCATGCGTAAGTATTTGGCGAATTCAATAAGTGTTATCCTGATGATTTTTACATGCATTGTGTACATTTTACGAATTGTAATCGTTATGATTGGATAAATGAAAAGGCACTCATTGAGTGCCTTTGTGCTTACTGGTCTTTAGCCTTAACGTTTTGTAGGTAACGGTAGACTGTGGGCTCAGATATTTTAAGTATGCGCGCAATTTCTGGAACCGCACCTTTTAACAAGAAGAAGCCACTATCATAAAGAACTTCGATAGTTTCAAATTTATCATCCTGTTTAAATTTGTCAACGGGAATACCTTTTGCTACTGATAACTCAAGAACTGTGTTCTCGGCCATTTCTTCAATTGAGCGTGAGAATGATTCGGGGATTGCGGATTGTTCTTCAGGTTGGTGTTGCTTGTATGTACGAAGCAGTAATTCAATAGCGTCCATACTCTGATTTAATTGTTTGAACACAGCTTCATCAGTATTTACACATATCATACCAAACAACTCACCGTCTTTACGCAAGTAATAAGATGCAGACCGTAATTGTTTGTGTTCGCGATTGCTGACTTCACGATAGTGGATCGTGTAGTCGACAGTATCATTAATACCTGCTTTCAGGGCACGCAACACATAATCTGTCGCTGGAGCACCAATTTCACGTTTTGTAATGTAATTATTGCGAATAGCAACAACCGATGAGTCGAGGTTGGTAAGATCGTGTAATACGATCTCTGAATTTTTTCCTAATAACTCAGCTAAAAAATCGATCATTGGAATAAAAGTTTCTAAATATTTTCGGGCGTCAACAGACATCGACACTACCTCCATTCATGTGCTCTTATTATATAAGAAAACGCTATCTGTGACAACATAACCCAATATGCTAAAGTTTGTGATTTAGATATACAAGTGGATTGCATAGAGGCGGTAATATCCAGTTGTGAAGCGGTATCACCGCCTTTTGAAAGAAACATTGTGAAAATATAAACTTTATTATCAAATGCGTGTAAATCAAACATAGATTTGATGTCTGATTATCAAAAATACGAAAATGATAAAAAATAATCATCAACACACGAAAAACCCATTATTCCTTTGGTAAGATAGGGGTAGAAACAAAGGAGATGTTACTATGACAAAAGCATGGAACGGATTTAAGCCAGGTTCATGGCAAGAGGAAATTAATGTTAGAGACTTCATTCAACAAAACGTTACACCATATGAAGGCGATGACAAATTCTTAGCACCAATTAGCGATAATACAGATCGTTTATGGAATAAGAGTTTAGAGCTGTTAAAAGAAGAGGTTAAAGTTCGCGTACTTGACATCGAAATGAACGAAATGTCAGGAATCGACAACTTTGGTCCTGGTTACATCATCAAAGAAGACGAAGAAATTGTCGGACTTCAAACAGATGCTCCTTTAAAACGTATTATCAACCCTTATGGTGGAATCCGTTTGGTGGACAATATCCTAGATATCTATGGCCGCAAACTTGATGATCAAACAAGCCATTTCTGGCATAATTATACAAAAACACATAATGCAGGTGTATTTGATGCATATACTCCAGAAATTCGTAAATACCGTACTACAGGATTACTTACAGGTCTTCCTGATGCATACGGACGTGGTCGTATCATTGGTGACTACCGTCGTGTAGCTCTTTATGGTATTGACTTCTTAATTGCTGAGAAGAAAAAAGACTTAGCTAAGATTCGTAAAATTAATGCAGAAGGCATCCAATTACGTGAGGAAGTAAACGAACAAATTCGTGCATTAGCAGAGATTAAATCAATGGCTTCAAAATATGGTTTCGATATTAGCCAACCAGCTGTTAACGCAAAAGAAGCGATTCAATGGACTTATTTTGCATACCTAGCAGCAATCAAAGAAAACAACGGTGCTGCGATGTCACTTGGACGTACTTCTTCATTCTTAGATATCTATATCGAACGTGATATCGCTGCAGGCGAAATTACAGAGATGGAAGCACAAGCATACATTGATCAATTTATTATGAAACTACGTTTGGCTCGTCACTTACGTACACCAGAATACGATGACTTATTTGCAGGTGATCCAACATGGGTTACTGAATCAATTGGTGGTATGGGTCAAGATGGTCGCACACTTGTAACTAAAAACTCATTCCGTTACTTACACACACTTACAAACTTAGGACCAGCACCAGAGCCAAATATGACTGTGCTTTGGTCAGAAGATTTACCAATCGGATTCAAACGTTACTGTGCAAAAATGTCAATCGAAACTGGAGCAATCCAATATGAAAATGACGACATTATGCGTCCAAACTTTGGCGATGATTACGGAATTGCATGCTGTGTTTCAGCTATGGAAATTGGAAAACAAATGCAATACTTTGGCGCACGTACAAACTTAGCAAAAGCTTTACTCTACTCAATGAACGGTGGACGTGATGAAGTTAAGGGTATTAAAGTTATTGATAATGTTCCGGAAATGAAAGATGAAATCTTAGATTATGACAAAGTTATGGCAGTTTATGATGATGTCTTAAAAGAAGTAGCTGCTGTTTATGTTGATACAATGAACATAATTCACTACATGCATGATAAATATGCATATGAAAAAGGTCAAATGGCACTTCACGATACAAACGTTGAACGCCTCATGGCATTTGGTATTGCAGGACTTTCAGTTGCAGTTGACTCACTTTCAGCAATCAAGTATGCAAGTGTTAAACCAATCCGTAACGAAGAAGGAATTGCGGTAGACTTTGAAGTTGAGGGTGATTATCCAAAATACGGAAATGATGACGATGCAGTTGACGCAATTGCAGTCGACCTCGTTGAACGTTTCTCAGGATACCTCAAAGAACATGAGTTAATTCGCAATGCAAAACATACACTATCAATTCTTACAATTACATCTAATGTTGTTTATGGTAAGAAAACAGGATCAACACCTGATGGACGTCAGGCTGGAGAACCATTTGCACCGGGTGCAAACCCAATGCATGGACGTGACAGTTCAGGAGCACTTGCTTCATTGAACTCTGTTGCGAAAATTCCATATGCAGATGTTTGTGAAGATGGTGTTTCAAACACATTCTCAATCGTTCCTCAAGTATTAGGTAAGAGTGAAGACGAACGTGTAAATAACCTTGTTGGTGTAATGAATGGTTACTTTAACCAAAAAGCACACCACTTAAATGTAAACGTATTGAACCGTGAGTTGTTGGAAGATGCAATGCAAAATCCAGAAAAATACCCACAATTAACAATCCGTGTCTCAGGATACGCAGTCAACTTCAACCGTCTATCGACAGAACAACAACGTGAAGTTATCAGCCGTACCTTCCATGAAACAATCTAGTCGCACAGGCTACATTCGTAAATTTGAAACAATGGGGATGGTGGATGGCCCTGGGATAAGAACGATTGCGTTCTTATCCGGTTGTCCCCTTCGCTGTCTGTTCTGCCACAATCCAGATATGTGGAAAACAGACCCAAAAGATGCAATCACAGTCGATGAGTTAGTCGATAAGCTCAAACGTTATAAACCTTACTATGGAGAAGAAGGGGGCGTAACATTCTGTGGTGGAGAACCTCTCAATCAACCGGAGTTTCTATACGAAGCCATGAAAGCATGCAAAGCTGAAGGTATCAGCACATGCTTAGATACATCAGGATTTGGAAGACCAGATACATTTGATGATATCTTAAGTGTTACCGATACTATCCTCTATGACATTAAAGGTTTAGAAGAAAAAAAATATCGAGAAATGACGGGTGCGCCACTTCGGGTAACCCAACAATTTCTGGAGAAAGCACAGGCACACAATGTACCTATTTGGATTCGGGTTGTGATTGTGCCAGGTTTCCATGATACCTATAAATACATGGACGAACTTGAGGATTACATTGCACCGTTGAATAATATTGAGCGTATTGAATTATTGCCATATCATACTATGGGTGTTAATAAATATGAATTGATTGATAAAGAGTACCCGCTTGATGGTGTACCTGCAATGAACAAAGATACTGCAATGGAGTTACAAGAATACTTAATTCAGAAAGTAGCGACAATTCGTAGTAATGCATAAGAAATCGAAAAACTTACAACATATGGGCTCGTCCAATGCTGTAAGTTTTTTTATTATATTTTCCACAACTGTATATAACGTGTATTGACAGTGTGTATATACTGTGTATATATACTGTGTATATAATGTATATACAAGGAGGGTATCATGCAAATATATATAAAGAATAACGATAGCAGACCAATATATGAGCAAATTGTGATTCAAATTCGTGACCAGATTGCGAGCGGGTCGTTGACTCCAGGAACGCCGATGCCTTCAATACGGCATTTAGCGAAAGAGTTAAAAGTAAGTGTGATTACGACGAAGCGCGTATATGAAGAGTTAGAACGTGAAGGGCTAATCCGAACAGTTCCTGGAAAAGGAAGCTATGTTGCTGAGCAAAACAAGGATTTTATCCAAGAAAAGTACCTATCAGAAATTCAACAAAAGTTGGAGGAAGCATTAATTCTTGCGAAGACGGCAGCGATAGATTATAAGGAAGTTTATGAAATGTTGCGGATTTTAGAGGAAGAGATAGGAGAATAGCTATGGTAGGAGAACTCAATATTCAAATAAGAGAACGATGGGGAACAATCCTCATTCGTATCACCCTTTCGATTTTTATCTTTCTACGTACAATGAGCGGAAACAATGATGCGAGTTATTTTCCATTCTATATTGCATTTTCTGGGCTAACAACGCGTCTGTTTAGAAAAGAAGGACAACTATCCTATTTTGCACTTCCAATAACGGCACGTGATCGAACGTTGGTAACCCTGGGAATAGCGCTTGTAGAAGGATTATTTGTTTTTTTAATACTATCCTTTACAGGAAATGGCTCAACAAGCACATTCTTTATGACCGGAATAATCTTTGGCTGGTCCTTAGTTGAAGGTTCATACATTAGTATCACAGGTGTTAAGAAAAAGAGTAGTGAAAATGAAGTGGCATTTGGTTTCGTTGCATTCTTCGTGTTTGCTTTTCTAGGTATGATTTTCAACAGTATTGAAATCTTTGGGGCAGGGATTATTATCACTGTAATACTATATGGATTCTATTACATCTATAAAAGAAACAATTTTACGAAATTTATGCAATAGAGAGGAGAAGATAATGAGCGGACAAATACAGTATTTACTTCAAAGTAAGCATAAGTGGCGAAAAGTAGTCATCATTGTGTTAGTAATCAACGTATTGCACTTAGTGCCCTTGTTCTTTAAGCAGGAAAAATCATTAATAGACTATTATACAAGCGCAGGCGAATGGTTGATCTTGTATGGAATATATATGACTCCACCGAGTGATGATTTTTACTCAGTAATGCCAATTTCGCTTTGTAATCGCATCCTGGGCACTGCTGTATTTTCGGCGGTAATTGCGCTCATAATGACATCCCTAATTGCACTACCGTGGATTTACTTCGGATTTAGTTACTACTTCAATTCTTTTAATCAATTATTCGTTTTCTTTGGTTATTTCTTTTTATCGATGAGTCTGTATAAAACTCACGTTAAAAAAAATGATACATTAGGAAAAATACTAGAGGGAACATTTGTAATCGTAGCTATTATTGTGATTACTATGTATCTCTTCAATATTAAGACCATGAATCTCCAGATGACACGTAATTATGTAATTGGGACTTTGGCGCTAATTGCTGGAGTTTATATGCAATGGAAAGAAAATCGATATCAGGTTTGGAACAAAGGGGGAAACAAATATGAATAAAGGGCTTGTAGTTCACGACATAAAAAAAGAATACCAATTTAGTCAAATTGGACCGGTATCTTTTACATTACCACAAGGAATCCTTGGTCTCTTTGGTGGTAACGGATCTGGAAAAACTACAATCATCAAGATGCTTATGGGCAATCGAGATAATAAGCAAGGGAGTGTGACGTTTGATGAGGTCGTAGACTTCAGAGAGACCTTATCGTATATACCAGATTCATTTCCATTCAACGAAAGCCTGACGGGGAATGCAGTCCTAAAAATCATGAAATCTGTTTATAAAAATACGTGGAACGAAACAGCCTTTGAGTTTTACTCGCAGAAATATGAATTGCGATTAGACAAGAAAATAAAAACGTTGTCATATGGATTGCAACAACGTTTCTTGATGGCACTTGCACTATCTCACAATGCGAAATTACTTGTATTCGATGAACCCACGACTGGAATTGATCCTGCTACTCGGTTAGAAATCATGGAGGATCTCTATGATTACGTATTCGAACATAAGGCCACCGCAATTATTTCAACACACCTAGTTCGGGAATTGAGTTCTATGATTGATTTTGTTTCATATGTAGAACAAGGTCAAATGCTTATGTTTACTGATATTGAGTCATTTCAAGATCAAGCAAAAAATATCTTGGCACTAAGAAATGTGACGTACGACAAGATAACTGTAGAAGGTTTTGTTGAACTTATGCAAGGAGGAATTCAACGTGATCAAGCTGAATGAACTAATTAAAGAAAGAGATGCCATTACAATTGGCCCGCTTAACCTTGAGATACATCAGGGTGAGCTTGTATTACTTGCAGGAAAAAATGGCAAAGGAAAGTCTACGACGCTGAAAGTCATGGCAGGGATACTCGAGCCAAATGGTGGAAGTATTACATATGAAGGTCTCGCTTATTCAGAATATATAAGAAATCACACCGTGGCATATATGCCGGATAAAACACCATTTCCTAGTGAATCAAATTCCTATACAATTCACGATATGTTAAGCGTAATCTATCGAACGTACGATAAAAAAATTTGGTATGAGAAGTTAGCTAACTATAAGATACCAATCAGCATCAAAGTAAGTGATTTATCAAAAGGTCAGTCTCGCATGCTAATGTTTGCGGCAGTTCAAGCAGTGAATGCAGATGTTTGGCTTTTAGACGAACCAACGCTTGGGTTGGACACTACGTCCTTAAATGACACAATTACAGGAATTCAGGATTACCTCATTGATGAATCAAAAACAGTGGTGGTTGCCACCAATAATGTTGAAGATTTTGAGCGGATTGCAGATCGTATCATCTACTTCAAAGAAGGCCAGATTCAATTTGATGCAGCTCCGATCGAAATTATCGAGCGATTCAAGCTTTGGCAAGGAGATGCTGATAACGTTCCTTCGGAAGGTGTTATTAATATATGGCGCCAAGAATTTGGAACTCAAGCATTAATCGATACACATATAAATAATTCCCTAGAAAACCTTGAACTGTTATCTCTAGAGAAAATAATGTACTTTCTAGAACGAAAACCAACACGTCGATTTACGACGCAATGACAGGGGGGATCTTCTATGTACTCTTATCTCCGAAATCGTCATCCCTATAGTGTCTTGTTCATCATCCCATTTACAGTTGTGGTTGCGATGATGACACAACTTTTGGTTTTGATAAGTATACCTTCAAGTTATGCAGGAGAACATGGAGTTTTTTTTGAAATGCTTGGACAGGCTTTGGTCGCACCGTTTATCGTTTATGCGATGTGCGAAAGTGTACGTAAACGATCACTGACGCTAGATATGCAGAATTACATAGTAGGGGCAGGACTTTCAAAAAAAGAAATTGTAGATGAGTTACGCAAATACATTTACGTGCTTGCAATGATATCAAGTGGATTTAACAGTATGCTCCTTCTATTCTCCTATGGCGGACCGGTGAATTTTGAGCGAATCATGCTTGCGGTGACAATGTTAATTGTGCGAGGTGCCTTTCATCTATTATTGGCGAATGCAGTAATAGGTAATCTTATCAGTGCACCAAGTGATGACCAACAGAATCAGCGATGTTCAGTTGTTACACTTCTAATGCTGGGTTTGATTGCAATAATTTTCCGCTATGCAAACATAGGATACCAAGCCATGCTGATAATTATTTGGTTTGTAGCGATTGTATATCTCATTTATTGCATATTAAAGGGCATCAGAAGAGGAATGAGTGCAGAGCAGAACTATCTAGATACCGACATTGGTTAAGGAAAGGAGAGTACATTATGAAAAAATATTTGAGTATGATGCATCCATTCTTACTCTTTGGAAGTAGTATCGGAATAGTAGTATTAATGATGGTTTTTAGATTAGGTTCGAGTATGTCTCGTGATGGAAATTCGTTCGTAATGTTGTATATGGCGATTGTAATACCAGCGTTTGTGCTTATGATAGCAAGTACACATGTTATATCCCAAAGTCTAACATTAGAAATTCAGTCTTACCTTATGAGCGCGGGACACTCTAAAGAGGATATCTATTCCGCATATCAGTGGCAAATGAATCGCTTACTTTGGCTATCAACTATAGTCACTGGGATATGTTTTGGATTACTCTATGACGTAGAACCGATGCTGAGAGTTAAGGGGACGATGATTGTTGTTATCCTCTCATCACTATTGGGGTTTGCGTATCGATATTACGGAAGTAATGACTTATCTAATGGAAAGATAGCTAAAGATACAGTTTCAGGTCAAGATCGATGGTATGGGGTCGCCGCATATATTGTAACTATGTTGGTAATCTATGGCATAACATTTCTGATTGAAACATATAACCTTGATCGAAATGTGTTGGCAATTTCCATGATAATCATCATGTTGGTAGTCCTACTTGGAACAATTGTTAAAAGAATGAAACGAAGTTTAAACCCGAAAGAATTATATCTTAAGTGCGATATTTCTTAACAGAAAGGAAGATTGATATGAAACAATATTTAAAGAAATACCACATCGCTTTGTTTGGGTTCACGGTAATCATGTCTGTGGTGATGTCCTTCCTATTGGGATTGGTATCATCGTTTAAAGACTATGAAATTGTCGGAAATCAAGTGGTTGAAATCAAAGGG
This sequence comes from Erysipelothrix aquatica, assembly GCF_009828775.2. GTDB lineage: Bacteria > Bacillota_I > Bacilli_A > Erysipelotrichales > Erysipelotrichaceae > Erysipelothrix > Erysipelothrix aquatica. The sequence continues at coordinate 73,166 of NZ_WTSY02000005.1, forward strand.
AACAATTTAATCATGTTTCTATCAATTGGAATTCCATTTCTATTAGTGCAAAGAGCAGCGGGTATGATTTTCTCTTCAAGTCTTCAACCCAAAATGCAAGCATATCTGTTAAGTGTCGGGATGAAAAAAGAAGATATGTACCACGCAGCCGAGGTATATTTAAAAAAACTTGCTTTAGCACTAATTCCGACAACTTGTTTGGGTTTTCTACTATTTTACAATGTACCGATTCAACAACGGCTATTTTCAGGTGTGGTTGTCATTGTTTTATCAACGCTTTTAGTGTTCATGTCTATTCCTTACTTTATGTTTGGAATTAAAGATGGAACTAAGTCTGAAGATGATAAATCACCCTTCGAAAAAATATTGCAAGCAGGGGCGGTAGTAATTCTATTCTTTGGATATGAGGTTTTGAACAATCTTGGCAAGTTTCTAAAATTGACGGATGCTCAACGACACATCATGATACCTTTAATTTATGGGGCTATTATTCTCGCAATTACCGTGAAGTTAGCAATTCGAGGGAAAGTGTCGAAGGATGCGTTTGTTAGAATGGATGTAGATTAGGAGGAGATTATGGGAAAGGAATTAAGGCTATCTCACTACTTTAACACTGGAAGAATTGGTCGTACATCACTTGTTATGGGCATCATGTTTATACTTTCGTTAGTGTTTGTTGCTTCCTTTCAAGTTGTAGCTCTGAATGTACCTGCGTTTCCGTTTCTGAGTATCGCGATAATTTGTGTCTTTGCGGTGGGATATAGTGTTGTTTCATCCTCTGTTGTGAATTTTGGTAAAATACGACTGACTGAGGGCATGCAAGAGTTGCTCATCAATCAGGGGTTCACAAAAACTGAAATTTACAGACAACTAAAATTAACGATATATTGGCTTGAATGGGCGCAATTGCTCTCTTTTACCATAACTACGTTGTTATTCTATCCCGGAATAGTCACAATCATCGACACTAAAATGATTGTGATTACAGTCGGCGGCATTTTATTACTACGGTTACTGGTGTTTCGTTGGATTCTCTTGTCGGTGTTAGTGGAGGAGAAACTCATCCGTATATCCCCATTATATGTGTTGATAGTTATTTCAGGAGTACAATATATCTTAAAGTTCATAATGGCGCGCCAACAGATTCTAATAGTTATGTTCTTAATTATGTTTTCATATCTTCTTTATATAATTTCAAAATTACGACTTCGATACGATATTGAAGCAAACTATATCTCTGAAAATAATTAGCAAATAAGGGGAGTGTATTGCATCTATGGAGAAACATTTTAATCGATACATAAAAATACATCCAGTTCGTTTTGGAATAGGGTTCTTACTGCTCCCAGCAGTATTCACATCACTATTGATCTGGCCATTTCAAATTTTTTACGATGATTTTGCACGGTTTCAGTATTCTGTGCCATATTTGGTGTTGACTGTGGTAATGATTATGTACCTTATGTTAGTGCGGGCAATGAAAAATCTCGTCGGTCCAAGGTTATCCCGAGAAATGCAGGCACTGTGGTTAAATCAGGGACTATCGAAGAAATCTATGCTCTCATTGACGATGCGCTACGTGACGCAGATAGAAACAACAGTTGCCATAAGCATCGCTGGAATAGTATGGTTTGTATTTCCTAAGAGTTTTAACCAAATCACGATTTCGTCGGTGATTGTAAGTTTGATGCTTCTGATAATTGTGAGAGGGTTCTTTCGAGGGCAAATACAAATAAGATTATTTTCAGATAAGCATGCTATCTCAGTTATCCCATTGTGTTTTATATTAATTGCTGCAACAAATGTTTTAAGAGTAGAAAATGCAACAATTCGCAATAGTGTGATTGCAATGATAGGTGTTGCGTCTGTGATGTACGCAATATATATAGTGAATAACATAGAAAGTCCCCAAAAAACTAAAACAAATTATTTAAATCGAGACCAACACTAAAAAAGAACGCCATATTCAAGGCGTTCTTTATTTTTACCGTACAACGACAGATTGGTTGAGGCCATCGAGTTCAAGCGTTAACAAGTTATTCGAAGTGTTTTTAATAATCGGTTGTCCTGAACTGAAGAATCGATCACGTTCTATTCCTGCTTGCTTATCTGAGAAAGATGCTGCTAAACTCTCGAAAGAGACATGATAACCCAATTCACCAGTTGGGTCAGATATTGTTGCCGTAGAGTTCATTCCATTCACGTCCATAAAGAGTGGTCGTTGAAGTTCCCTAATTTCGTTTTTGCTGTTGATACTATTTACTTCGGTACGACCAGAAACATTAGATAAAGAAACATCTAGATTCATGGCGTTTAATTCAGTTTTAGCATCAATATTTTGAAGCTCAACACGCGTGTTGAGTGTATTTATATCAAGGCTTCTTAATGTCGTCAATGATTGTGAGTGGACAGACACATTCTGTGCAAGACCATTTACAGTAATTGAACCAGTATATGATTCTGGAAGATTTAATGTAATCTGATCAAAATTGGATTTGAAACACCCTGAGAAAGTAATTGCGCAAATATCACGTGCGGTTTGAATCGTCGTTGTATTTGAAGATTCTGTAACCTTAAATTCGCTCAAATCACCAATCGCTTCTCCGCCATATGGTTTCGAATCATCGAATGTTATCCGGACATTATTGATATTATTAGTTTTTATAATAAAGTTTGTGTCCAGTGCACTAAGCTGAAATGTTTCAGTTTGGAAATTGGCATCTACAATTTCGGGTTTGAATGTAGTATTCACGACGCCAGTAATTAGTGATGTCATCCCGATTCCTGTAAATATCAGTCCAACAATAACCATGACCACAGGAATCCAAAGACGTTTCGCAGAACGTTTCATCTATAACGCCTCCAAACTAAGGGAGAGGCTTGCGTATCCTTTTCGGATTAAGGCTGTAAAGCCACGGAAGGCAAACACCGAAAGCCAAGCGGTTCCGATTCCTAATAATGAGAATCCTAAAACCAGTAAAACTACATTAGCAAAAGATAATGGCATTGAGACAAATGCAGGTGCAAGAGGTGCCAAGACAGGTGCAAGTAAGAGTAAGACTGCAGCTATAATTAAGCATATCCCCACGAGAATAAAAGATAAAATCAAGAGATAGATGCTTAAGACCAGTGGTGCAAGAAATAAAACTGCGAAAACAGTTATTAATGTCTTCAACCAAACGGGAATCGAACTTTTTGATGGTTGGGTATAAGTGTAAGATTGTTGTTTCGGGGTAACTCCGATAAATTGGCGCGCCATATCAACTGGATCACCTAATTGCTTTGCGACTTCCTCTTCACTCTTTCCTTCCTCCACCCCAAAGTCAAAATGACTGGCGACATCATTAATAATGTCATCAATTTCATCAATTGGGAGTGATTGTAGATTCTTTCTTAATATATATAAATATTCATTTCGTGTCATACAATATCTCCTTCTAATATTTCGTTAACGTGGCCCGTAAATGAAAGCCATTCGTTGATCATTGTTTCCGTATATGCTTGACCTTGCAATGTTAGTGTATAGTATTTTCGAGAAGGCCCTTGTGTTGATTCAACAAGACGTGTCGTTACGTAACCATCATTACGTAAGCGACGTAACAAAGGATAAATTGTACCTTCTGAAACTTCAATTGTTTCCGAAACGCGACTTACGATTTCATAACCGTAATGTTCCTTTTTCGATAATAAAGCAAGGACGCATAATTCAAGAACACCCTTTTTGAACTGTGTGTTCATATCATCACCGCCTTAACAACAATGTATCACACAGTACTGTGTAACGCAAGGTAGTTATTTAAAAATAATCAAAAAGTGTTAGAATAGCGGTAAGAAGAGGTGGATAGGATGAACGCAAATGAAGAAAAAATGCTATTAGATACATGTGTCCTTGCTGGTAAGATTCTCATGGAGAATGGCGCCGAAATGCACCGTGTTGAAGATACAATGAATCGCATTCTATCTGTAGAGTATGGTACAAACGAAGCGATGAGTTTTGTAATCCCAACCGGTATTTTTGTGACGACACATAAAGGTGAAAGCACAAAAATGAAACGAATTAGTAGTCGAAAACAAGACGTTGAGAAAATTGCCCAAGTCAATGAAGCCTCCCGCCAATTCAGCAGTGGTATTTATGATGTGCCTCAGTTCTATAATCGGATGCAAGAAATAAGTACTTCTGTTACCGATTTTCCGTTGTGGCTACGGGTAATCGTTTCTGGGGTAATAAGCGCATGCATGATGATTATTTTCCAAGGATCTGCGAAAGATTTCGGATTAACATTTGTGATTGGTGCTCTTGGTTACGCTTTTTACTATATGGCAAACCGTTACCTCAAAGTACGATTCTTACAAGAATTTTTAGCAGCATTTTTGGTTGCAACCGTTGCGAATGTATGCGCGAAGGTAGGAATTATTCATAATGTAGACACAGTAATAATCGGAAGTATCATCATTTTTGTACCAGGAATCCAAATTATGAACTCGATTCGTGACTTCCTTGTTGGAAACACTATTTCAGGAACAATTTTCTTGGTCGAAGCGATGATGATTGCTGCGATGATTGGTGCGGGTGTTATGAGTGGGGTGGTGTTCTAATGGCTTTCCTAATTCAAGTAGTAACAAGTTTCGTAAGTTCGTTGGGTTTTGGAATAATTGTGAACGCACCACGTCGTGTGCTTATCCACTGTGGCATTACAGGTATGGTTGGCTGGATCGTGAATTGGTATTTGCTCCTTATCGGTTATAATACATATATTTCCGTATTTGCGGGGTCCGTTGCGGTTTCAATTTGTGCGATTATGTTCGCAAGAAAATTGAGAATGCCAACAACAGTGTTTAATCTGCCAGGTATTTTTCCGTTAGTTCCAGGTATTTCAGCTTACCAGGCAATCCAAAGCTTTGTAAGTGCCGAGTACATCCGCGGCGTTGAATTACTGATGAAGACCTTCACAATCTCAATGACCATGGCCTTTGCGATTGTTATGATTGAGGTGTTCTATCGTCTTGTGATGAGAATTCTCAATGGCGAACTCAATAAGAAAGCGTCATAAATCATGATAAATCAATCGATTGAATACCTAACCAGTGAAGCATTAATTCTAGGAATTAGCGACATCGAACTAGAAACTCAAAATGCAGATTATGAAGGTTTTTGTTTCCAGGCTGATGGAGTTAGCTACCGGAGTCGTCTTGCGAAAAAGACGCCCAAAAAGAATGGTTACTTTGTAGTTTTCTGGGAGAAAAATGAATCAAACACCAATCAGGCATATGTTTATGAAACGAGTCCAACGTTTATTATCATAATCGTCAAAGATAAGCATCAATGCGGATACTTCAAATTTCCTAAAGAAGTGTTGCTTAAACAAGGCATTCTCCGTAGCCAAGAGAAAGCCGGTAAAATGGGAATTCGTATTTATCCAACATGGGAAAAAGAACTGAATTCTAGCGCACAGAAGACACAAAAATGGCAGGCGCCATACTTTAAACAAACATCAATATAAAGACAAGCACCAATGCTTGCGTATTTACATGCTTTATGATATTATTACTACGCACTTATCTAAGATGAGCCAATCGTCTTAGGCGGAAGGAGACAAACCAAATGAAAAAAGGAATTCATCCAGAATACCATCAAACTAAAATTGTCTGTACTTCTTGTAATACAGAAATCGAAGTCGGTTCAACAGTAGCAGATCTACGTGTAGATACATGCTCAAACTGCCATCCTTTCTATACAGGAAAACAACGTTTTGCTAACGCAGCTGGACGTATTGACAAGTTCAACAAAAAATATGGTATGAAATAAGGGGCTCTCCCCTTATTTTTTTTGGGAAAATACGATAGAATTAGAAGCAAGAGGTGACGGAATATGATGTATCATCAATATCAAGAGGGGTATATAGAAGTAATCGTAGGATGCATGTTTGCAGGGAAAACTGAAGAACTCATTCGACGGATTAACACGTTAAAATTTGCAAATAAGAATATCGCAGTATTTAAACCGGAAATAGATAATCGCTATAGTGATAATGAAGTAGTTTCCCATGCAGGAACACGCGTTCATTCTTATGTAATTAAAGATGCACGAGAAATTTTGGACATTGTGACACCAGAGATTGATGTCGTAGCAATTGATGAAGTTCAATTCTTTGATGATGAAATACTCAAAGTGTGTGAATATCTTGCACTCAGTGGGAAGCGAGTCATGGCAGCGGGTTTAGATATGGACTTCCGAGGCGAAGCATTCGGAGTTATTCCCAAACTTATGACTACAGCAGAGTTTGTAACAAAACTAACAGCGGTCTGTACCGTATGCGGTGGTCCGGCGACACGTTCACAAAGACTTGTTAATGGAGAACCTGCATCGTATGATGACCCAATTGTAATGGTCGGAGCAAGTGAAGCCTATGAGGCTCGTTGCCGCCACGACCATATCGTCTACAATAAACCAGGAATTAATGGATATAGTAAAGGTGGTAAATAATGATTGATAGCGCGATGCGTGAAAGGCTTGAACGGATTAAAGCCCGAGACGCTGAAATAACAGAACTTATGATGTCTCCTGAAGTATTGGGAGATCATAAATTGATGGCTAAGTATGGAAAAGAACAATCTGGACTACAACAAACAGTTCAAGCGTTTGCACAATATGAAGCTGCAGAACGTTTCTATGCAGAAGCAAAAGAAATGTACGAAACAGAATCCGAATCTGAATTAAAAGAAATGGCCGAGATGGAAATGGCCGAAAACAGTGAAAAAATTGAAAAATTAACGGAAGATCTCCGTGTACTTCTGATTCCACGCGATCCATCAGATGATTTCGATGCAATTATTGAAATTCGTGGTGCTGCAGGTGGTGATGAAGGAAATATTTTCGCGGGAGACCTCTACCGTATGTATACACGATATGCAGAAAGTCTTGGTTACAAATATGAAGTTGTGGAAGCATCACAATCTGAAAATGGTGGTTATACTCTGATTTCATTTATCGTTAAAGGACAAGAACCATTCCGTCACTTTAAATTTGAATCTGGGGCTCACCGTGTTCAACGGGTACCAAAAACAGAAACGCAAGGCCGTATTCATACATCAACAGCAACAGTACTCGTACTCGCGGATGTTGAAGAAGAAGAAATTGATATTGATCCAAACGATCTTGAAATCGATACAATGCGTTCATCTGGAGCCGGAGGACAACACGTTAATAAGACGGACTCTGCTGTTCGTATTGTTCACAAGCCAACAGGTATTGCCGTTAAGGTCCAAGATGGTCGTTCTCAACATGCGAACCGTGATCAAGCGATGCGTATTATTCGTGCGCGAGTATTCGAGCACCATCAACAACAACTTCAAGCAGAACGAAACGAAAATCGTCAATCAAAAATTGGTCGAGGCGATCGTTCAGAAAAAATTAGAACGTATAACTATCCACAAAACCGCGTGAGTGATCACCGCATTGGATTAACTTTACAAAAACTAGATATTATTATGGAAGGTAAAATGGATGAAATTATCGCTGCACTTCTCGCAGAAGAGCAACGTGAAATCCTTGAACAAGGCGTATAATTAAATGACGTATAGAGACTTAGTCAATGAAGGTATTGATATATTAGAAAAAGCAGATATTTACGCGGGATTTTCTCGCGTTTTAATGCTTGAACTCCTACGTGAACAAGATATAGATATGTACGCAGAATATGAGCACGAAGCTCAAGAAGCTGTTGCTACCGACTTCAAACAAAAAATTCAAGAACTTGCAAAAGATATACCGTTAGGCTATGTTCTGGGTTATGAATGGTTCTATGGTTATAAGATTATCGTAAATGAGGGTGTGTTAATTCCACGTGGCGAAACAGAAGAATTAGTTGGCAATGTCTTAGCAGATATCGACAGTTACTTTGAAAATCCCGTGATTGCTGATGTAGCGTGTGGAAGTGGAGCAATAGGACTCGCACTGGCTAAAGATTTAGGTACGCATGTCTACGCAACCGATATAAGTGAAGAAGCATTGGTTGTTGCACGTGAAAATGCACAACAAAACGATGCCGATATGACAATCATGCAAGGCGATATGCTCCAATCGCTTATTGACCAAAATATTAAACTTGACGTTCTGGTATGTAATCCTCCATACATCAAAAATACTGAACATATCCAGACTGCGGTTCTCAATAATGAACCTCATGTTGCATTGTTTGGTGGTGAAGATGGACTTTTCTTTTACCGTAGTGTATTGTCCAATGCGCATAAGGTATTAAATGAAAAAGCAATGATCGCATTTGAAATTGGTTTTGATATTGGGGATGCAGTTGTGGCATTAGCACAGTCTTTTTTCAGCGACGCTACTGTTATCTTACGTCAGGACATGAATGGATTAGATCGTATGGTTTTTGTGTATAAAGGTATTAATCTTATTGAAGATTAGTATCTTTTTTTATGATAAAATAGTAAAAATCGAGGTGTTAGAATGATGAAAACAAACATATATGAACTAGAGGATTTAGAGGTGGTTGCGAATACGGTTCGAGAAGGCGGCTTCGTTGCCATAAAAACGGATACCGTTTATGGTCTGGCTGCTAGCAGTCACGATGATGAACTGTACGAAAAACTCCAAATGGTTAAAGAACGTCCTGCTGATAAACCATTTCCATTAATGGTTTCCAGTTTGGAACAAATTGAATCGGTGGCTGATGTAACTGAGTTACAACGGCACTTGATGCATACATTTATGCCGGGAGCTGTCACATTCATTTTTAAACGCAAACCAGACGTTTTTCAATTCTTAAAGGACCAAGATACTCTCGGAATTCGAATGGCCGATGACCCATGGGTACAGGCTATGATTACGAAAGTAGGGAATCCAATTTGGCTTCCTTCAGCGAATCGATCAGGATTCCCTACAGCAACGTCATCACATATGGTTTTAGAGCAACTTGATGGAAAAATTGATGGTGTCATTAATGGCGAAATAAGTGGTGGAATATCGTCAAGTGTGTTTGACCTGACAGGTGATAAAATAGTATGCTTAAGAGAAGGAATCGTCACACTTGAAGCGGTTCAGAAGGAGGCAGAGCAATGGAAAAAATAGCATTAGCAAGTGATCAAGGTGGATTTGAACAAAAAGAAGCATTGAAACCTGTAATTGAAGCATTGGGATATGAGGTGGTGGACTTTGGTGTACCATCAACTGATAGTGTGGATTATCCAGATGTTATTTATCCAGCTGCGAAAGCTGTCGCAAATGGTGAATTCAAACGTGGAATTATCCTCTGTGGAACAGGAATAGGGGCGTCAATCGTTGCGAATAAAGTTCGTGGAATCCGTGCGGCCCTCGTTACAAGTCCAGAAGTCGCAACATTAACTCGTGAACATAATGATTCAAACATCTTGGCAATGGCAGGACGCACAACACCATTCGAAACAAATAAAGATATTGTGGAAGCGTGGTTAGGAACACCATTTAGTGAAGACGATCGTCATTCACGTCGTATTAATAAAATTAAAGATATTGAAACCATGGAGGGACGCTAATGAGAGATACTTTAGTATTTGAAGCAATTCAAAACGAGCAACAACGTCAATTGGAAAATATTGAGTTAATTGCATCAGAAAACTTTGTTTCTGAAGATATACTTGCTGCACAAGGCAGCATTATGACCAATAAATATGCAGAAGGGTATCCTGGAAAACGCTATTATGGTGGATGTGAATATGTTGATGTCGTAGAAAATTTAGCAATTGAGCGATTGAAAGAACTTTATGGGGCTGAACATGCGAACGTACAACCGCACAGTGGTTCTCAAGCCAATATGGCAGTTTATATGACAATCCTAGAACATGGCGATGTTGTCTTAGGAATGGATCTTAATGCTGGTGGACATTTAACACATGGTCATCAACTGAATTTTTCAGGTGTCAATTATACATTCTTTGGTTATGGCGTCGATCGTCATACAGAAATGATTGACTACGAAACTGTTCTGCAAATTGCGAAAGAAGTCAAACCAAAATTAATTGTTGCAGGTGCGAGCGCATACTCACGTACCATTGATTTTAAGAAATTCCGTGAAATAGCGGATGAAGTAGGCGCATATCTTATGGTAGATATGGCACACATTGCAGGACCGATTGCTGCTGGTCTTCACCCAAGCCCAGTTCCATATGCAGACTTTGTAACATCCACAACCCACAAGACATTACGTGGACCTCGTGGTGGTATTATTCTGTGTAAGCAAAAATATGCGAAAGTAATTGACCGTTCGGTGTTCCCAGGAACACAAGGCGGACCACTTATGCATGTGATTGCCGCGAAAGCAATTTGTTTCCATGAAGCGCTTCAACCAGAATTCAAAGTCTATCAGGAACAAGTGCTTAAAAACGTCAAAGCAATCGCAGAAGAATTTGAAACAATGGGTTACCGTGTAGTAAGTGGTGGAACTGATAACCATTTAATCATGGTTGATGTGAAACGGAGCAAAGATTTAACGGGTGCCCATGTTGAAAAGATTCTTGAAAAAGTAAGCATTACACTTAATAAAAATGCGATTCCATTTGATAAAGAACGTCCTGCGGTTACAAGCGGTATTCGTATCGGTGCACCTGCAATGACAACACGTGGCTTCAAAGAAGAAGACTTCCGTAAAGTTGCACATTTCATAGATGATGCGATTACGAATCGTGACGATGATGCAGCGCTTGCACGCATCAATGAGACCGTTAAAACATTCACACGTAACTTTCCAATGAGAGAGGAAAAACAATAATGATTACAGTACTTAACCACCCAATGATTACGCATAAACTCACACAAATGCGTAACATTAATACCGGAACTAAAGACTTCCGTCAAAACCTTGATGAGATTGCAGGTTTGATGGCTTACGAAATTACACGTGATATCAAACTGGAACAAGTAACCATCGAAACACATAGTGGACCATATGAGACATTTGAACTTCAAAAAGAAGTGATTCTGGTTCCAATCATCCGAGCAGGACTTGGAATGGTTGAAGGAATCTTGAATCTTATTCCAACTGCAAAAGTTGGTCATGTTGGGGTCTATCGTGATGAAGAAACGCTTTTACCTCACGAATATTTTGCGAAATTTCCTGAGCATTTAGAAGATGCAGAAATTCTTGTTCTTGACCCAATGCTCGCAACTGGTGGTAGTGCTGACGCCGCAATTGAAATTGTAAAACGTCGTGGTGCTAAAAATATCAAACTCGTATGTCTTGTTGGAGCACCAGAGGGGGTTGAATTTATTAAAAAGAATCACCCTGATGTAGATGTTTTCTTAGCAGCACTTGATGAAAAATTAAATGATAACGGATATATTGAACCAGGTCTTGGAGATGCTGGTGATCGTATTTACGGTACAAAATAAAAAACTCGCCTATGCGAGTTTTTTTTATAGTAGTTTTAGATTTGTAAGGTATTTGCGAAGGATATCAGGGCTTCCGGTATAGTGGAAACCGTGCATGCCAAGTTTCGACGCTGCCTGAACATTCGCCATAGAATCATCTACAAAAATACAATCAAGCGGGCTGAGATTGTTTTCCATGAGTACGTGCTCATAAATACCGGGTTGTGGTTTTGAAATGTTAATATCTGCTGATATCGTGATACTGTCAAATAATTCAAGGGCTTTAATTTTATGTTTGTAGTCGTAGAAAGTATTTGCTGCATTTGAACACAGATGTAATGAATAGCCTTGTTCTTTGAGGTTTTCGATAAGACCAATCATCGCTTCGCGACTAGGGGTATAGTCAGACCATGAATGTACGATTTCGTGAAGTGTTTCATGATAAAGTTCCGGTGCACGTGCTGCAATTTCATAGTAAGCATCATCCATAGAGATATCACCGTTATCAAGTTTTAGCCAAGTATCGCCACCAAATACGTATGATTTTAGTTTTCCGAGCTCGTGAATGTCTGTTGTAAAATGGGATAAAATATAATCCGGGTTGAAATCAATCAAAACATTGCCCATATCAAAAATAAAATGTCTAATCATAAGAACTCCTTCTCTATATAACATAATTATACCGAATAAAAGAAACAATGCGATGTGGAATTAAGTATTTCCATGAAACATTCATAGAACAAAGTGCAAAAAATGTACTGGTAAATTGTGTCCAATTCTTGAAAAGCGAAAGAATCGCAATTATCAAACTGGAGAAAGTGATAAGATTAGCGTATAGAATGGAGCGGTAATATGACACTTAAAGAAAAAGCACTGAAGATTCATAAAGATTTGCAAGGCAAAGTTGAAATTTCGAATAAGATGCCAATTGACTCTCGTGAAATATTTGGATTGTTGTATTCTCCTGGAGCAGCGGAACCAACGCGTGAAATTCAAAAGAACCCGGAGACAGTGTACGACTATACATGGAAGCAAAATACGATTGCTATGGTAAGTAATGGTACTGCAGTCCTCGGTTTAGGAGATGTTGGCCCAAATGCTGCCCTTCCGGTTATCGAGGGGAAATCCATGCTTTTTAGAGCGTTCTCGAATGTTGGATCGGTTCCACTTGTGCTGGATACTAAAGATCCTGATGAACTGATTCGAACCGTTGAAATAATAGCACCAACTTTTGGTGGTATAAATTTGGAAGACATTAAGGCACCAGAATGCGTGTATATTGAGCAAGAACTTCAACGACGCTTGAATATTCCTGTCTTTCATGATGATCAGCACGGAACCGCAATTGTCGTTTTAGCGGCATTAATGAATGCATTTAAACTTATTGATAAAGACTTGAAAACGGCTAAAGTTGTTGTTTCAGGAACAGGAGCTGCCGGAAGTTCGGTTATTCGAATGCTCCATCGTTATGGTTTAAGTAATATTTATGCCTTTAATATTGATGGACCGGTGGATATTCGACATGCAAAATTCTACGATCCAGTTGTTCAGGAAATATGCAATTATATTGAACCCATCACTGATGAAACGACATTGCATGATTTGATGCAAAATGCTGACATTTTCATTGGAGTATCTGCTGCGGGCGTTCTGACTCAAGAAGATGTTCGCGTGATGGCATCTGATGCTGTTGTTTTTGCAATGGCCAATCTGGTACCGGAAATATCTTATGATGATGCGATTGCAGCAGGAGCCCGTATCGCTGGAACAGGACGTTCTGATTATCCCAATCAAGTGAATAATGTATTGGCTTTCCCAGGTATCTTCCAAGGTGCCCTTCAAGCTAAGGCAACAGAAATTAACGAAGAGATGAAGATTGCAGCTGCCTATGGCATTGCGTCGATGATTCCCAATAATGAGCTGACAGATACAAATATTCTTCCGTATATCCTAGATGCAGATGTTGCGGATGTGGTTGCTAGAGCGGTAGCTGAGAAAGCTGTTGCAATGGGTGTTGTAAGAAAATAAGAAAGTTTACGGAATAGTGAGGAATTCACGATGGAAATAATAGAACTAGAAGCTACTCTGAATAGTCTGACTTCTGAGTTAGTTAAAACAGTAGAAATAATTCAGACCATTAAAAGTGAAAATCTATCAGTATCTTCAAAAGAATCCGCATCCCAAGCAACACTTGCCTATATTTTGGATAAAGCTGCAGAACTTGGTTTTAAAATCAAAAATGTGACCCAAGGGGTAGGGTATATTCAATATGGCGAAGGTGCTGAATCGGATGATTATATTGGAATATTCGGGAATGTTGGCACGAATGTTGAGACTGTAAATCATGTAACAAATTCATTGCCAACGTTTACCGATAATACAAGTGCCATGATAACAAATCTTTTTGCGCTCTACGCACTCAAGAAACTTAAAATAACGTTTGATGTGCCTGTGCGGATTGTTGTCACGATGGATCAAGATGGCGAATTTGAGCATATTAAAGACTATCTCAGACTTGAGGTTGTACCGCTATTTGGATGGACGCCGACATCAACATGGAGTGTTACATATCCAACGTACCAACACGCCAAGATAAGGATTCAAAGCAAAAACTCGAAAGAATCTACGAATTATCTAGATACTGAAACTATAAGAGAAATCCTAGAATTAAATATGCGAAATCATAAGAATTTAGAAAAGAACATGCCGATTTATGGCATTAATATTACGAAAATTTATGAGGCGAAAGACCACATGAATGTCGAATTTTCGTATCCGGAAACAATCAATAGCAGTGATCTTAAGTCATTCGTTGAAATAAACATGTTAGGAAATCAAGTTGATACATTTCATCCAATGCCACAGCACGTTGTGGCATCCATGCATAGTCATTACATTGAACCACTAACAAAGAGTTATGCTCAGGTTACTGGCGAACGTATTGAGCCGAGAAAATCCGACGTGTTAACCTACGCATCATTAATTCAGAATACTGTGAGTTTTGGACCAAGGTTAATTCAATGTAGCGGACATAGTGATACAAAAGATACACGAGAGTTGCTACGCCGTAATATGGAGATTTATACCCGTTCGCTATTGATGCTTAGCGGTATAGTAGAAAGTACATAGAGGGATTTAAAATGAAGATTAAAGTTGAAGTGTGTGCAGGGTCGGTACAAGACTGTATCACCGCTCAAGCGCAAGGTGCCGATCGCATTGAGTTAAATAATGCATTGTTTCTTGGGGGATTGACCCCAAGTGTAGCAACACTAACCGAAGCGAAAAAGCATGTCGCAATTCCAATTATCACAATGGTTCGTGCTCGTGCTGGTGGTTTTCATTACACTGATGTTGAAATGAAAACGATGTTTGAAGATGCGAAAATACTCATTGAGTATGGTACAGATGGGATTGTATTTGGTTTCTTAAATGCCGACAATACAATAGATGAGATTTGGACTAAAGTATTTGTCGACCTTGCGCATGAACATGGTATCGAAGCAATCTATCATCGTGCGTTTGATCGAACCCTAGATGCACAAGCAGCAATTGAAGCATTGATTCGATGCGGCGTTGATCGGGTGCTGACGAGTGGATTAGAAACCACAGCGGATAAAGGGATTCCAACGTTGAAAATGCTCCAAGAAAACTACGGTACGCAAATTGAAATTTGTGTTGGTGCGGGAGTGAATGAAGAGAATATCAATGAGATTCTTGATGAAACAAAAGCGACCCAAGTTCATTCGTCATTCAAAGGATGGTTTGATGACCCAACAACATCAAGTTCAAAAGTATCATACCGATACGATCAATCCGGAGATTACGAAGGCGTTGATGCGAAGAAACTTAAAACATTTATGGAAGTTCTCATGAAACGTGAAGGGTAAGGACATGATGAAGAAAAGCGTAAATATTTATGACTATCAAAACTATCTTAAACAAAAGTATGAAGATGCTAGCCATACCCAAGCACTCTTTATGAAATTGGTCGAAGAAATAGGCGAAGTTGCAGAAGCAATAAATAAAAAAACGGGAAGAAAATATGATGATGGCGAAAGTTCACTTGCAGACGAACTTGTAGACGTTGTTCATTATGCGATAGCGATCGCAGCTGTAAACGATATCGATTTTGAAAAGACACTCCTTGAAAAGGATAAACAAGCTTCCCAAAAATATAAGCAAACTCCGGATTTACAATCATATATCAAATCTGCTATTTGAACTTGCACAGCATGAGATAACTTGATAAAATTAAAGAAATGGCGATGGAGTTCGCCCAAACCGCAAGAAATTGCTGATGACTCCTACAAGTCTTTTTGACTTGTAGGAGTTTTTTTATGGAGGAACTATAAATGGCTTACATACTTGCAATTGGAATTGGTCTATTACTCAGAAAGATAGCAATGAAACTCGAAATTCCACAGTTATTATTCTATATGCTTGTCGGATTTGTTTTATCATACTTTACGACATTACCGTATGGTGATTATATACGTCATGTTGCTTTGGTGCTAGTTCTGCTGCGATCAGGATTAGGGATTAATTTAAGCACATTGAAGCAAGTTGGGAAAGAAACGGCATTCTTAAGTTTTGTTCCGGCATTATTTGAAGGGTTGGCTGTGCTGGGAATGGCGTTATTGCTAACGAGAATGAGTGTCGCGGAAGCGGGAATGATGGGATTTATGCTAGGAGCCGTGTCGCCTGCTGTTGTAATTCCGATGATGATTTGGCTCCAACAACGAAATATCGGAACCGAGAAACATATTCCGACCATGATCATGAGTGCCGCATCCCTTGATGATATTGCGGCAATAACCATCTTCTCGATATTCTCTGGTATGGCAACACAATCGAATGAAATTCTCCAAACACTAATCATGATTCCAATCGAGATTATCTTGGGCGGTCTACTTGGTGTCGTAGTTGCGAAAATCATACGACCAAAACAGACGATTTTAATTGCATTAATTGCGCTGCTACTTGGCTATAGCGATTTGTTGTTGCCGGTATCGGCACTTATCAGTGTCATGACATTTGGAATAACATTGAGTGAACAGCAAGATACATTACAAGTTCAAAAAGACGCTGGATCATTGTGGATTATCGCCGAAATATTACTGTTTTCAGTTGTGGGCTCGATGATTTCAATTGAGACATTTGCCGCAGAAAATTTATGGCTAATCCTTGTGATTTTATCAATAGGAATTATGTCACGAATTGTTGGAATTAGGTTGTCGATTAAAGATGGTGGTTTTAATGCAAACGAAAAAAGATACATCTCTATCGCTTATTTACCCAAAGCTACAGTTCAAGCGGCATTGGCATCGGTTCCTCTTGCGATGGGGATGCCATACGGAAATTTAATTTTTGTAACTGGTGTAACGGCAATCATTTTATCCACACCACTAACAACATTATATATGCGAAAAAGAACCGTAGATTTAATGGATTAAGGGTATGTGTGTGAAGTTCATGATAATAAAAGGAAATATTGGAAATTAATCATGACATTTGGTATAGTAATATAGGTGAAGAAAATGAGTGATTATCCAAGAATAATACTATATTTAATGTCTTTCTTTATATCAGCGTACGCATTATACGGTGTGGATTTTCGCAAGTTTACCCGTAAGGGAAAAGAAATGCATATGCAAGTGCTCTATATTCTATTGGCATTGGCATTAGGATATGCCGTAGCACAGTTTTTACTCGGATTATCAACTAACTATCTCATATAAAAAAATACCGGAGGAATACTTATGTTTTCAAAAGCAGTTGGAATTGACTTGGGTACTGCAAACATCCTCATCTATGTTAAAGGTGAGGGCGTAGTTCTTGACGAACCATCAGTAGTATCTATTGACGCAAATACAAAAAAATGCCTAGCAGTTGGCCAGTCGGCTAAAGATATGTTAGGTCGTACACCGGGACGTGTTCTTGCAATTCGTCCATTAAAAGACGGTGTTATCGCTGACTTTGAAGTGACAGAAATGATGCTTCAATATTTTGTTCGTAAATTAAAATTAAAAGGCGTATTTTCACGTCCTACAATCCTTATTTGCTGCCCATCAAACATTACATCAGTAGAGCGTAAAGCGATTAGTGATGCTGCATACCGTGCAGGGGCAAAACGTGTTTATATCGAAGAAGAACCTAAAGTTGCAGCTATTGGTGCAAACTTGGATATTTCGAAGCCTACAGGTTCAATGGTTCTTGACATAGGTGGAGGAACAACAGACGTTGCAATTCTATCATTAGGTGAGATCGTTACAAGCACTTCTTTAAAAGTAGCGGGTGACCGTTTGGATCACGATATCATCAAGTATGTTAAAGATACATATAAACTTTTGATTGGTGATCGTACTGCTGAGGAAATCAAAACTCATATTGGAGCAGCGAGTGTTGAAGCTGTTGACACAATGGAAACAAAAACGTTTGCAGTAAGTGGTCGTGACTTAGTCACAGGACTTCCAAATACAATTACGCTACGTGCAGATGAAACAGCAAATGCAATGCATGAAAGTCTTCAGGACATTGTACGTGCATGCCGTACAGTGCTCGAGCAAACGCCTCCTGAATTATCAGCTGATATCGTGACACGCGGTATTGTGTTGACAGGTGGTGGAGCATTACTTCATGGATTGGATTCACTAATCTCACATGAATTAAGTATTCCGGTATATGTTGCAGAAAATGCGTTGACTTGTGTTGCTGAGGGAACAGGTATTATGCTTGAAAACCTCGAAGCAATGGGTCTTTAATTAATAGAATATCAGATAAAGATGGGCTTTATTGTGAATCACAATAAAGCCTGTTTTTTTTCGTGTTTTATGTATAAGTGGTAAAAAAATGACGAAAATCAGCGTTTTTTACGAAAAGTGTTAGGATTATTAAGGAAAATATCGTAATTTACAGGTAGGAGGTTGAAAAACACTATGAAATACAAAGAGTCGCTAACGAAACATCTTGAATGTCGGGAGGCACCTACCGATGAATTAATTCAAGAATATCTCAAGGAATATGAAGCATTTATATTAAGTATGCCATTGTCACAACAGAATCGAGAATGCGTCAGCGGATACAACCGATTCAAACGCATGAAATTTTGGTCATCCACATCTCTAGGTATCGATGTTAGTGTCGGCGATATTTGTTATATCGATTATGGACAAGCATATATCAATGAAGCAGGTTATCAGCATTTTGGACTCGTGATTGCAACATACAATCATAAATTACTGGTAGTTCCAATGACATCCAACACTAATACAATCAGTCAATCCGTTAACAAACACGATCCTACCAAAGGTCACCTGTATTATATTGGTAAGGTTGAAGGCTTAAATAAACCTTCGGTGTTATTTTTGAACGATTGTAAGTTTATTAATTCAGGCAGGATAATATCGATTAATGGTCATATTTGTCCAAAAGGTCCTATTTTTGATAAAATACGTACATGTGTAAAGGAAATAATCTTTGGACCACATATGATAGAATAATACGTGGGTGAGTAGCATGGATAAAAAGAAACAATGGATAGTGGCTGTTTCAGGTGGCCCAGACTCAATGGTTTTATTAGATACACTGAGAACGAAAAAATATAAATTAGTGGTTGCGCATGTCAACTACAAGAAACGATTAACAAGCGATCGTGACGAAGAAATTGTGGCGGAATACTGTGAGACATACGGTATTCCCTTTGAAACAATCAACTATAGTGATGATTCGAATGATAATAATAATTTCCAACATAATGCACGAGTCTTTCGTTATGCATTCTTTAAAATGCTTGTAAGTAAGTATAATGCGAACGGAGTTGTGGTCGGACATCATCTTGACGATGATGTCGAGACATATGTAATGCAGAAATCCCGAAATATGAAAAGTGCTTTTGTCGGGCTTGCTCCAAATGCTCTTGTTTTGGGAGTCTACGTGTGGCGCCCACTCTTATCGTGGCGTAAAAATGACATTCTAGCATATGCATCACAAAACTCAATAAAGTATGGAATTGATGAAAGTAATTTCGAGGATACATATACTCGAAATCGTGTTCGAAAAAATCTACAACATAGTGATGCGATACAGTGGAACCGTTTAATTGAAGAACTCAATTATGAGCGCTCTCTAAATAATGATAAACAAGAGAAACTTAAGGAAACAGTTATGGCGTTGGGAAGTACGATTGATACAACCCAAATTTTGGAACATCAGTATCCAGAAGATGTATTGCGCTATTGGCTAAATGATCAAGGTGTTGATGTCCATGCGATGAGTAAAAAACATGTTGGCGCCATATTGCAAGGTATAGAAAAAGGGACCTATGAAGCAACTTTTGATAACTTGGAATTGTCAGTGAGTTATGGGTATATGAACGTGAGTCCCCATGAAGAATTCAAAATGCAAATCGACAAGCTTGAGTTTAAGACCTATGATAAATTTAAGATATCAAAGTCCGGAGAACGAGTTGAAGCAGTTTGCTTAAAAGATGATGATTTTCCCATAACAGTGCGTTATGCATTGCCTGAAGATGAAATAATGATGAAATATGGCACCAAGAAACTCAACCGATTCTTCATAGATCGCAAAATTCCGCGATTTCAGCGAAAAAAATGGCTTGTAGTTGAAAATTCTGCGAAACATATTGTATTTGTCGTGGGATTGGGTTGTGATGTTCATCATTACGCTAACAATAACAATATTTTTGTGATAGAATTATAGTTATCGCAGGAGGATAGTTTTTAGGATGCATAAGGACGTAAAAGAAATATTAATTAGTGAAGAACAAATCAATGAAAAATGTGTGGAAATGGGCCAAATAGTCACTGACCACTACAAAGATGCACAAGAACCAATTGTACTTGTTGCACTACTAAAAGGATCAGTACCTTTCTTGGCAAGACTCATTAACCATGTGGATTTAGACATGGAATATGATTTCATGGATGTGTCAAGTTATGCAGGAACTGAATCATCACGCGATATTAAGATTTTAAAAGATTTAGATCGCTCAATTAAGGGCGTGAATATTCTTTTAGTCGAAGACATAGTCGATACAGGACATACAATTAAAGCGATTATTCAATTACTTAAAAACAAAGGGGCTAATGACGTCAAAGTAATTTCATTACTAGACAAGCCTTCACGTCGTGAGGTAGATGTTTACGCGGACTTCATCGGATTTGAAATCCCTAATGAATTTGTAATCGGTTTTGGCTTAGACTTTAACGAAAAATATAGACAATTACCTTACATTGGAATCCTTAAGGATGAAGTCTATCAGTAAGAGGAGTGGACAGATTGAAAAAAAATAATAAAAATAATATTATTCTGACATTAATTACATTGTTT